>NZ_BAABGZ010000022.1:0-27740 GCF_039541835.1 Hymenobacter saemangeumensis
CCTCGTCCGTAACGTCACTTGGATAGGCTGGTCGGGGCTTTTTCATCCCCGAATTTCCTCAATAAGTCATTAACACCCTCTAGCTAAACGGAACTGTTTTTCAGCTACCGTTCAAACCGGGTGCAATAACAGACCTTATCTGTTAGCTTTTCGGAGCAGATTACGGCCTTAGGTGAATCAAGTCTAACCGTCTCCAAAGTGCAGCTATTTTACCGATAAATGCGGTTTTTAGGGCACCTTTTCGCTGCCAATATCGTTGGATAATCGACCCCTGAAAAGGATAGAAACAAGGGCTGATAGAGCCGGAGTTTCGCAGCCGATGCCAGTGATTTCAAGCCTTGCTATTGATTTGGGAATCCACAAAACCAGGAAAACCCAACAACACCCTTACAAGTCACTGAAAGTCAGACAAAAAATTTACTAAAATTTTTGTCATTTTTGGCACCATTCTTCTTACCTTTGGGTTATTACTCCAGAACACTTTAAACGTACTACAGAACGAAAATGCCAACTGCCATGAACGAGGTAACCAAAACCACCAAGGAAGCTACTAAGAAAGCTAAAATCGAGAGCTACGACATCAGCCGCTCGGACGAAACCCTGGACCTGGCGAAGGACCTCGCCAAGTTCATCAAGGACAACAAGCTCAGCACCACCGTGCAGGGCAAGGAATTTGTGAACGTGGAAGGCTGGCAGTACGCTGGCTCGCGCCTGGGCATCGTGCCCATCGTCGACCATGTCATCAACGTATCCACCGACCAGGAGCTGAAGTACCAGGCCAAAGTAACCCTCTTTGACCTGCGCTCGCAGCACACCGTAGGCGCCGGCTTTGCTGTCTGCTCGAACAAGGAGAGCGGCAAGAAATTCTACCAGGAGTTTGCCATCATGAGCATGGCCCAGACCCGGGCCATCGGCAAGGCCTACCGCAACATCCTGGCCTGGATTATCCGCGCCGCCGGCTACGAGCCTACTCCGGCCGAAGAAATGGACTATAACACCAACACGCCCGCGGCAGCTGCCGCGCCGGCTCCTGCAGCAGCAGTAGCCGCCGCAGTGCCGGCTATGCAAGTAGTTCCTGCTGACGCCCCGGCCCCGGCCGTAGTAGCGGAGGCCCCGGCCGTACAGTACGCTACGGCTTCGCAGAAGGAGGAAATCATCCGCCTGCTGAACCATCCGGTCATTACCCGCCAGGAGAAGACCAAGATGCTGCTCAACATCAACCGCCTCGACGAGGAGCGCGCCGTGCAGGCCATCGCCAAGCTGCGCAAAGCCATCGATGAGCGCGAGAACGGCGAGCAGGCCGCGGCCGCTTAAGCTTCCGGCTTACATGAAAAGCCCGGTACCGTGAGGTGTCGGGCTTTTTTATTGGGCACTTGTTAGCATTTGATAGCGCTGTCAGCGTGCACAAGACATGAATTGTGGAATATCTTGCAGTTCCAACAATTCTACCGTTTGCGTGGATTAGCTTTACACTTCGTGGTCACGCGATGCACCCGCCATGATTCAACGGCTCTTTCACTACGCCTACTGCGGGGGCCGCGTGGTGGACAAAAACTCCCCGCTCAACGGCGCTCACCGCATCGCGAGCGTGTTCCTCACCTCGCTGTTGATGTGCCTGTACTGCCTCTGCCTGCGGGCGGTGTACGCCGGCTGGGGGGTCAAGGTGCCTGATATGGCCTTGTATGGCATCCTGGTTGGAGTGGTGGCGGTGGGGTGGAAAGCGACCAAAAAATGGCAGTTCCGCCAGCTCCACGTCTCGGAACGCGTGGTCAACACTACGTTTAGCCAGCGCAAGAGCAAAGCCTGCGGATGGCTCTCGGTAGTCGTTTCGCTCTTTAGTATCTTGGGGGTCATGCTGACGAGCATTTTCACCATTGAGAACTACGTGGCCTGGCCCTAACCCTCCTGTTCTATGCATTGGCTCCTTTACCTTAACGGGCCGGTTTAAGGCTGGACCGTGGCTGTTGCAGAACCCGGGTACGTAGAGGGAAGATGCAAGGCAAGAAGCTGTTTCTCGACAAAGAGGTGACTTGTTTTCGGCTTTCCGAGCGGGTCCCGCCGCATAACCTCTACCGGCGGTTGGCCGAGCTGGTGGACTGGTCGTTTCTCTACGACGAGACCCGGGCGCTGTACAGCCACACGGGCCAGCCTTCGTTGGACCCGGTCGTATTCTTCAAGCTCGTGCTGGTGGGGCGGCTGGAAAACCTCGTGAGCGACCGCCGTCTGGTCGAGCACTGCGCCCTGCGGCTCGACATCCTTTACTTCCTGGGCTACGAAGTGGACGAGGAGCTGCCCTGGCACTCGACCGTGAGCCGCACCCGCCAGCTCTTCCCGAGCACCGTGTTTGAGCGCCTGTTCGACCATGTTTTTGCCCAGTGCGTGGCCCGGGGCCTGGTCGCCGGCGACACCCAAGCCGTCGACTCGGCCCCGGTCAAAGCCAATGCCTCCCTGGAAGCGGTGCTGGAAAAAAAAGCCTCCGGACCAACCGGGCCCCACCTGAGCGGCCGCCAGCAGGCACCCGCCGCGGGCTCGGTGGTGACGGCCCCAGCGCACCAGCTGCGCCAGCTGGCCACGGGACAGCGCCGGCGGCAGGGCGCGCAGACCGGCGCCCTGGGGGCCCGGCACGAACAGGCGCGGCTGCTGAGCAACAAGACCCACTACTCGCCCACCGACCCCGACGCGCGCATCTCCGTCAAGCCCGGCAAAGCCCGCGCCCTGAACTACCTCTGCAGCCTGGCCGTGGACACGGCCCACGGCGTCATCAGCCACGTACAGGCCGACTTCGCCGATACGCGCGACAGCCTGCACCTGCCCCGGCTGCTCGCCGGCCTGCAGCGGCGCTTGCGGGCGCACGAGTTGCGCCTGCGCGAGCTGCTGGCCGACGCCGGCTACGCCAACGGCCCGAACTACGCCTTATTGGAAGCCCAGCAGGTAACCGCCTGGATTCCCGTTTTCGGCCAGTACAAGCCCGAAATCGAGGGCTTTGCCTACGAGCGCCGGACCGACGCCTTTACCTGCGCCGAAGGCCAGGCGCTGCCCTTCCAGAAGTACGACACGAACCAGGACGGCGCCTGGCACAAAATCTACTGGGCGCCCTGCCACGTGTGCCAGCAGTGCCCGCGCAAGTCGACGTGCGCCCCGCGGGCCAAGCGCAAACAGATTAACCGCACCATCTACGACGCCGCCTACCGCCGCGCCTGGCTCCGGCAGCAGACCCGGCGCGGGCAACGCATGCGCCGCGTGCGCCAAGGCACGGTGGAACCGGTCTTCGGGAGCCTGCTGCACCACTACGGCCTGCGCCGGCTGAACGTGCGCGGCCAGGCCGGCGCCCACAAAACCATGCTGCTGGCGGCCGTGGCCTACAACCTGAAAAAGCTGCTCAAGCACCGCCCCCAACAGCAAGTGAGCGCGGCCGTGGCCCTGCCACCGCCCCAGTTAGCGGCCCATCGGCGCGCTGGGCAGCGCAATAGGCGCTCTGAAGCGCTAACCCCGGCACTCGTCCTATTCCTAACCAGAAAGTGAACTGCCCGGCCCGAGTTCTGCAACAGCCACGACCGTTTGCGTGAACGGGCAGCACGTCAGTGCTTGGGGTTCTAAATGGTGCTAGATTGTGCCAAAATAAACATTGGCTCTACATGAAGTATTCCGTCCCCGAGCAGCTCATTCGCCAGGCTTTTTTCTTTTCGGTGTGGTGTTTGGAGCAGTGCCACGATATGGCGCGCTACCACCGCCAAGTGGCTACCTTGAGCCAACTGCCCGAAGGAACAGTTGGCCATGAATTGGGGGCGTGCTTGCTGGCCCGGGAGTTGACCTTAGTGCCCGGCTTTGAAAGCCACGATCTGAAACACGTGGTGCTGGCGTACGAGCTAGAGCCGGTGGGCGAAATTCGGATGCAAGCCTTTATGCTGGGCAATGGCAACTGGACGCTGCCCAGCTGCCTGATTTTTCTGTTTGGGCTGCTGCTCTTGCCGCAGCACTGGCGCGTGTTTCGGCAAGATTACCACGCCGGACAACGCTGTTTGCCGCTCGCTTCCCTGACAATTGAAGAATGCCAGCACCAATCACTGCAGCAACTGCGAAGCCACCTGTTTAGTCGGTACCAAGAAATGAAACTCACCCACCAACCCAACCTGCACCTGCGCTTGAGCTGGCTGGGTAGCTACGGGGTAATGGCCGTGGGCCTTGCGGCGATGCTGTTTTGTTACCCCTTTCTGTGGTCCGCCGATTTAGCCGACTTAGTAGGTGCCGGTTTCCCGTTTGTCGCCGGGGCTATTTTGGTAGTCGGGGGCTTGCTTAACTTAACCCTGCAAGCCCACCTGAGAGCTAAAGAATCCAGAGCCTAAACGGCCCCTAAAAAGATTTCTTTTGCCTTTTCGACCGTTACAGTGAACCAGGCTCCTTTACCCACTTACGCGGAGTAGGTGTTCTACCTGCTCTTTACTGCTGATTTCTTGGAGCCACTGCAGGTTGGCCAGCAAGCCTTTGGTCAATTCTATTTCAAACTTTTTGTGCCGCCGGCCCTGCACGACTTGGATGCCTGTCATCACCGTATCCTCGCCTATCTGGCGGTAACTTCCGGCAAAGAAGTAGTGGTACTTACCCGCCGCAACCGATTCAAACGGTTGAAACGACGCCAGCTTTTTTAATAGCATGTAGGCGCGTTCGTTGACGTGAAACCCTAACCGAAGCTGCTCCCCGTTTAGGTGAAGTAGGACTTCTCCGCCAAAGGCCGATTCCTCCTTGAAGGCCCCCAGTATTTCCACTACATCCTGTTTCCAAGTGCTCATTACTTGTCGGCTGATAGAATGCGCATAATTACGCTCTTTTTCCTAAACCCCTAAATTAAACGCCTACAAGCTCCACCAGCAGATGGAACGGCCATTCCACGCCTATAGCGAGTTTAAGAAACTCGTCTACGATTCAACGTTTACGAAACTCGTTAAATAGATGAGTTTCGTAAACTCGTGCTGGCCATTTTCTCGGCTGTTCAAATTCCAACGCAGGGCATACTTTTCACTTGTGAAATAGCATCTCGTTTTGGAGCGTCAGTATCTTCGCTCCATGTCGCTACCATCTACTGCACCCTCTCCCCTAGCCATCCTGCGTGAGCACTGGGGCCACCAGGCTTTCCGCCCGGGGCAGGAAGATATTATCAGCTCGGTGCTGGCCGGGCAGGATACGCTGGCCCTGCTACCTACCGGGGGCGGCAAAAGCATCTGCTTTCAGGTGCCGGCACTGGCCCGGCCGGGCATCTGTCTGGTGGTGTCGCCGCTGATTGCGCTGATGAAGGACCAGGTGGAAAACCTGCGCAAGCGCGGGCTCAAGGCCGAGGCTATCTACGCGGGCATGAGCCACCAGGAAATTGACCATGCGCTGGATAACTGCGTGTACGGCAAGGCGGTGAAGTTCCTGTACGTGTCGCCCGAGCGCCTGCTCACCGAGCTGTTTCAGGTACGAGTACAGAAGATGAATGTGGGGCTGCTGGCCGTGGACGAGGCCCACTGCCTCTCGCAATGGGGCTACGACTTCCGCCCACCCTACCTGCGCATTGCCGAGCTGCGGGCCCTGCTGCCGGCCGGCACGCCGGTTATTGCCCTCACGGCCACCGCCACAGCCCAGGTGCAGGCCGACATCGTGGAGAAGCTGCAGTTCCGGCCCGGCTACCAGGTTTTTAAGCAAAGCTTTGCCCGGCCCAGGCTTTCCTACTCCGTGCTGCACACGGAAGACAAGCTGCGCCGCCTGCTGGAAGTGGTGCGTGGCGTGGGGCCGGGCAAAACGGCCATCGTGTACGCCCGCACCCGGCGGCAGACCGAAGACACGGCGGCCTTTCTGCAGCAGCAGCGGTTTCCGGCCGCCGCTTACCACGCCGGGCTGGCCCCGGATAAGCGCAGCCAGGTGCAGCAGGACTGGATAGCCGACAAGGTGCGGCTCATCGTGGCCACCAACGCCTTCGGCATGGGCATCGACAAGCCCGACGTGCGGCTGGTGGCCCACCTCGACGCGCCGGATACCCTGGAAGCCTACTACCAGGAAGCTGGCCGCGCCGGGCGCGACGGCCAGTATGCCTTTGCCGTGGTGCTGGCCGGGCCCAACGACGGCGACGAGCTGCGCCGCCGCACCACCCAGGCCTTTCCGCCGCTGGATACCGTGCGCCGCGTGTACCAGGCCCTGGCCAACTACTCGCGCACAGCCGTGGGCGGCGGCGAGCTGGCGGCGTTCGACTTCGACCTGCAGCAGTTTGCCGAAACCTACCGCATCAAGGCCGTGGATGCTCACAACTCGCTGAAGATTCTGGAGCGCGAAGGCTTCGTGCAGGTAAACGAGGCGGTGTTCCACCCGGCCCGCGTGCACCTCATCATGAGCAACCAGGACTTGTACGCCTTCCAGGTGGCCAACGCCCAGCACGACCTGCTCATCAAAGCGCTGCTGCGCCAGCACGGGGGCGAGCTGTTTGCCGGCTTTCAGACCATTTCTGAGAATGGCCTGGCCACCAGCCTGCGCCGCAGCGTGAACGAGGTGCGGCAGCAGCTGCGCTACCTGCACACGGCGGGCATTCTGCACTACCAGCCCCGGCAGGAGTCGCCGCAGGCTATGTTCACCACCCCGCGCTTCGATGCCGCCAAGCTGCCCCTGGACCAGCCGCGCCTGACGGCCGCCCGCGACCTGGCCCAGCACAAAACCAACGCCGTAGTGCAGTACGTAGCCGGCAGCCGCTGCCGCCAGCAGCTGCTACTGGAATACTTCGACGAAGCCGACCCGCCCCGCTGCGGCGTGTGCGACAACTGCCTGGCAGCGAAAAAGGCCCAGCAGGCTGCGGCTAATCCCGAAGCCTGGCGCCCCCAGCTACTGAATCTGCTCCAAGCTACCCCGCAAACGCCCCGGCAACTACTGGCCCAGTTTCAGCCCCAGGATGCAGCGGCCGTTACCGCCGCCGTGCGGGAGCTGGTGGATGTAGGCGAGCTGCAGTACCGGGAAGACGGGAAGCTGGTGGTGAGCAGTGAGCAGTGAGCAGTGAGCAGTGAGCAGTGAGCAGTGAGCAGTGAGCAGTGAGCAGTGAGCAGTGAGCAAAAGGTACGTGNACGTGTCATGACGAGCGTAGGAAGCGGAACGTGGCCATCCATCCTCTCTGTGTGACCAACCAGGTAATGCGAAAAGCCCCAACGCCAGAAACGGCCTTGGGGCTTTTTATGAGTCACATTTCAGTGGTGCCTGGGTGCTAGAGAAAGGATTGCCACAGCCTACGGCCTCGCAATGACACGTACCTTTTGCTCACTGTTAACTGTTAACTGTCTGCTAAGCTTTCTGGTAGGCCTGCATGCCGCCTTCCAGGTTGCGCACGTTGCTGAAGCCTTGCTGGGTCAGAAACATCTTGGCCTGGGAGGAGCGGCCGCCGCCTTTGCAGTGCACGATGACTTCCGAGTCTTTGTAGTCGTCAAGGTCGGCCAGCTTGTCGGGCAGGGTGCCCAGGGGAATGTTCTGATTGCCGGGGATGCTGGCTTCTTCGTTTTCCCAGGTTTCGCGCACGTCGATGATAATGGGCGTTTCGCCTGCCTGCAGGCGTTGCTTGAGTTCGGCAGCGGTAATGTCGGCCATGGTTTCGTGGAATAATATGGAGTGAATGGGTGGCAGCGGCGCCGGACGCCCGCTGCATGCAAAGGTGGCGACGGGGAATTGTTTTCACAGCAGCTGCGGTTTGCCTGGTTGCTACGGGCTGTTGGCGCCACGGGCAATTGCCTCATCGTCTATCTCGTATCTTTGCAACTTCCCCCCCATTACCTTTTTACATGAAACACATTTTCGCTTCGCTCTGGCTGGTGCTTGGCCTGGTCAGCGCAACTGCTTCGGCCCAAACCGCTCCCCCCGTTCCACCAACACCGCCGGCTGGTCTGCAAGGCCAGGCCCTGCGCACCTGGCTGGTACAAAACTGGTACGACGGCAAGCGCGTGGAGCTCAGCTATGCCACCGCCCGGGGCAAGATGTATAACTACGCCGACAACTACAACAATCAGGTAGAGTGCGTGTATTCGGGCTATACGGCCCCGCTGCCGTTCAGCACCACCGCTACCGGCACCACCGTGGGCCGCATCAACTGCGAGCACACCGTGCCGCAGTCGTGGTTTAACCAGGTGGTGCGCATGCGCACCGACATTCACCACCTATTCCCCACTTACGACACCTGGAATAACCTGCGTGGCTCGGACCCTTACGCGGAAATTCCGGATGCCAGCACCACGACCTGGATGCGCAACACCACCAGCCAGGCCACCATTCCGACGATGAACATCGACGAGTGGAGCGAAGACACCAACTCCCAGTTTGAGCCCCGCGAAGACCACAAGGGTAACCTGGCCCGGGCCGTGTTCTACTTCTACACCATGCACGGCACCCAGCCCGCGCTTATTGCTACGGGCCACGACAACATCAACTCGGTAGGCAGCATCACCACCCTGTACCAGTGGCACCTGGCCGACCCGGTAGATGCCCACGAGATTGAGCGCAACCGCCGCACGGCCATCAGCCAGGGCAACTACAACCCTTACATCAACCACCCCAACCTGGTAGCCGAAGCCTGGGGCCTGACGGTGTCCGGCCCGGCTGTAAGCTTCTCGGCTGCTACCGGCAGCATCGTTGAAGGCAACAGCGGCACCAGTACCTATACCATGACCCTCACGGCCAACCCGGCCCCGACGGCGCCCATCTCGGTGCAGCTGGTGCTGAGCTCGGCCAACTCCACGGCCAGCAATGGCAGCGACTTTGTGTTCACCTCGCCTACTACGGTAAACTTTGCCGCCGGCCAGACGACGGCCACCGCCGACATCATCGTGAACGGCGACACCCGCCCCGAGGCCGATGAGACGGTTACGCTCAACATCACCAACCCCAGCACCGGGGTCAACGTTGGCAGCCCCAGCACGCACACCCTCACCATCCTCAACGATGACGGCCCGGTGCCCACCGTGGCCTTTGATACCGCCGCCGGCAGCATTGTGGAAGGCAACACCGGCACCAGCACGTACACCGTGAACGTGACCCTGAGCAACGCCGGCACCAGCGGCAGCTTTACCGTGCCGGTATCGGTAGACCCCTCCAGCACGGCCAACTCGGCCGACTTCGTGCTGAACACCACCAGCCTGGCGTTCGGCAGCGGTGCCCCCGCCGTAGTGAGCATCACCGTAAACGGCGACCTGCTTTTTGAGCCCAACGAAACTGTAGTCCTGCGCCTGGGCAACCCCTCCAATAGCGGCGTGCTGCTGGGCATGCCCAACCTCCACACGCTCACCATCGTCAACGACGACATGCCCCCGGCCGGCGCCGCCTGCACCAAGCTGTTTTTCACGCAGTACGCCGAAGGCTCTGCTACCAACACCAAGGCCCTGGAAATCTACAACCCCAGCAACATGCCGGTAAGCCTGACGGGCAAGCGCGTGGAGCTGTTTGCCAACGGTGCCGCTACTACGCCCACCTCCACCCAGGCCCTGACCGGCACCCTGGGCCCCGGCGCGGTGTATGTAATTGCCAACACCGGCGTGGTAGATGCCGGCGTAGCCGCGGCGGCCAACATTCAGAGCAACGTGGCTTTCTTCAACGGCGACGATGCGGTGGTGCTCTTCGATGGCACCGACACTCTTGACATCATCGGCGTAGTGGGCCAACGGCCTACCAGCTGGACTACCGCCGGCGGTGGCTCTACGCTGAACCATACCCTGGTACGCCTGCCCAACACCACGCAGGGCGGCCGCTGGAACGGGCCCTACGGAAGTGTTACCTGGACCGGTATCGGCACCGACAACTTCAGCGGCATTGGCTCTTACGCCAGTACGGCTTGCGCAGTAGCATCAAGTGCCCGTGCCAGCGCCACGCTGCACAATGGCCTGGAAATCTATCCCAACCCGGCCTCGGAAACGGTACGCCTGCGCCTGCCCACGGTGCAGAGTGCCCGCCCGGCAACGGTGGAGGTGCTTGACCAGATGGGCCGCGTAGTGCGCCAGCGGGTAGCCGTGCTGAGCGCGACCGATGCCGCCGTGCTTGACCTGCGCGGACTGGCCAGCGGCCTTTACGCTGTGCGCGTAACCCAAGACGCGCTGCAGTACACGGGCCGTGTTCTGGTGAAATAACCGAGCGTGCTCTGTAACCTGAAAAGCCCCGGCTATAGCAGCCGGGGCTTTTTGTTTGGTATCGTCTGAGGTTTAGGGCTTAAGCCAGCAGGTCGCTGAACTCTTCCGGGTGGCGGCGCACGAAGGAGGCCATATAGCGGCAGCTGGTTTTCACCTTCAGCTTTTCCTGGCGGGCAAAGTCCAGGGCCGCCCGGGCCAGCTCTTCGCCCACGCCCTGCCCGCGCAGGTTTTCGTCGACGTAGGTATGGGTGAAGTCGATGACGCCGTCGCTGGGATAGGAATACGCCAGCTCGGCCTCGAAGCCCTTGCGGGTAGTGGTAAACTCCTGGTCGGCAGTGTTGTGACGAATGGACATGGGTACGAAGTAATTAGCAGTGAGCCGTCGGCAGCAGGCTGCTGATGGCAAAGTTGGGAAAAGGCCGGGATTAGGCAGCAGGCCGGCCGGCGACAACAAGGCCCGGGCAACTGCGTAAGAAGCTAACCCGGGCCCGGCCCGCAAGTTCTTCCTTTACTCCTTCTCCTTTCCCATGGATACGCAAGCCAACAACATTCCTTCGGACGCTGAGCGGCCCGCAGGCTCTTCCCACGACCACCGCCCGGCCGACCAGCAGGCCCGCGCCGCCCAGGCCCACCCGCGCACCACGGACGAGCCCCAGACCCAGCCCATCTCTCCCAACTACGGCGAGTTTGGTGGCGTGGCCGCCACTACTGCCTCCGGAGGCGTAACCAGCTACCCGGCCAACAGCGCCCCGCGCGCTAACGACGGCAGCAACGACAACCCCGACGAGTTCAGCGCCTTCCGCAAGGCCAACCAGAGCGGCACCGAAGACTACAGCGCCGAAGCCGAGCAGGCCAACCCCGCCCGGCAGCCGGGCCACGTCGAGCAAAACCAGGACCCCGCAGCAGTACGGGCCGCGCAGGGCAAAGAAGAGGACATTCAGCGCACCGCCTGGGCCGACGACGACCCGCGCTACGGCAGCGGGCAGCGTACCAGCTGGCCCAGCAACGAGCCCAACAACATCGACGACAACCCCACCGAAGACGGACAACGCTAACCCTCTCCCTTTCTCTCCCATGGCCAGAAACCAAGCCCAGGGGGCTGACCCGCAGCCTACCGACCCCAGCGAAGAAAACAACCGCGTCGACGGTGCTTCCACCCGCATGATTGAGGACGCCATTCACGGCCAGACCCTCGACCCCGAGCGCGACGGGCAGCGCGACGAAGACCAGCAGGACGACTCCATGCACCCCGAGATTCCCTCCGTGGGCCCGGCCCGTGCTTCCGACGAGAACCTGCCGCGCGAGCTCACCAAGCCCAGCGACAACAACTTCACCTTGCCGGAAATGCGGGAGGAGTAGATTAACAGTTGAAGCACAAAAAATGCCCTTGCTTACCGGCAAGGGCATTTTTGTGGTCGGCTAAGGCCGGATTAGAACTTCATGGAAAGTCCAGCTTTCAGATAGGTCTGGTCGTAGCCCAGCTCAGCAAAGGCACCGATGGCATCCGTGAAAAAATAGCGGCCACCAATAAAGCCGGCGGAATATATCCCACCGTAATCGGCAGTAGTTAGGAAGCTGCTGGTACTGCCTTCATACGAATACGAAATCTTGCGGTAGCCAACGCCAATGCCGGCATAGGCATCAAAAGAGTCCGTTACGGGGTAGTGGTAAGCACCACGCACCGAAACCACGATATCCGATGACTTCTGCTTAATACCAAAGAACTCAGCCGAGGTTCCCTGATACCCAACCAGGGCTCCAATACCGAGGACGCCAGGACCAAGCTGCTTTATGCCACGCTCAAACGAAGCGCTGAAAGCCGGCGTTGCGCTTACGGAACCAACGTAAGCATAGGAAGCTCCGAAGCCAATGCCCACGTTTAGAGCGTTGGTACCCTCTTCAAAAGGTCCGACACCGGCTTTAATAGAACTTACCTTCTTAGGGCCCGTCAGGCCCAGGGAAGTGCCTTCGCTGCCGAAACCGGAAGCCTGGGAAGCGAGGGGAGCTGCGGCCAGAACGGCCAGCGACAACAGAGAAGTGAACAGGTTTTTCATAAAGGTTGGTGGAGAAAAAAGGTTTACTAAAAAGAAAAAAGCGAATCTGACAATTGCACCGCCTTGTGGGTAATTCCTTCTTGAATCAGTGCAACAATACAAAGGTATTTCTCGCAGTTTCGATAGGACAATCCGTGCCAGCCCGTATTTTTCACCTCCGGGCTAGCCCGTACGCACGGCGACGTTAAAAGCGTGTTGCCTGGTTTATAGCCAATTACAAAACCGCATGTAACGGCAGTGTTTTTCGCTCCGTTTGGCGGTGTGGGGCCGATGACCCGGCTGCTTCTCCGATTTTGCAATAGCTCGGCGCCCTACCGGCAGGCTGAGCAAGCGCGGCTTTTCCTCTCCAGATGCTATGAAGTCAACCAACCAAAAAAAGCTTGGATTTGCCATTGTGGGCCTGGGCAAGTTTGCGACCGAGCAAATCATGCCCAACTTCAAAGACTGCCAGCAGGCACGCCTGACGGCTTTGGTGAGCGGCAGCCCGGCCAAAGCCAAAAAGCTGGCAGCCGAGTACGGCATTGCCGAGCAGAACATCTACAGCTACGAGAACTTTGACTCGATAAAGGACAACCCCGACGTTGACGTGGTTTACATTATTCTGCCCAACGGCCTGCATGCCGAATACACCGTGCGGGCCGCCCAGGCCGGCAAGCACGTGCTTTGCGAAAAGCCCATGGCTACCACGGTGGCTGACTGCGAAAAGATGATTGCCGCCTGCAAAAAGGCCGGCCGCCAGCTCATGATAGCCTACCGGGCGCAATACGAGCCATTCAACCTCAACGCCATTGCGCGCATTCGCAAGGGCGAGCTCGGCAAGGTGCGCGCCATTACCGCCGACCATGGCCGCCCGGTGAAGCCCGCAGAAGAAAAGGCCGACGTGTGGCGCGTAGATAAAAAGCTGGCCGGCGGCGGCTCGCTCATGGATATCGGCATCTACTCGCTTAATGCCTGCCGCTACCTGCTGGGCGAAGAGCCGGTGGAAGTAACGGCCCTGGAATCCAGCGACAAGTCAGACCCACGATTCAAGGAGGTAGAAGACAACATCCACTTCACGCTGCGCTTTCCCAGCGGGGTGCTGGCGACCTGCACCAGCTCCTACAGCTACGAGAGCGTGAAGCGGGGCCGCGTATTTGGCGACAAAGCCTGGCTCGACCTCGACCCGCTTTCCGACTATTACGAGCACACCCTGAAGGTGGGCAGCAGCAAAGGCGAGACAGAGCCGAAAATCCAGGAGGGTAACCAGTTTGCAGCCGAGCTCGACCACATGGCCGAGTGCGCCCGCACGAATACCACGCCCCGCACGCCCGGCGAGGAAGGCTTGCGCGATGTGCGCCTTATCCTGGCAATCTATGAAGCGGCCCGCACGGGCAAAGCAGTGACTGTCTGAACCACGGATTGACAACCTTACCAGCGCCAGCCCAGGCTGGCACCGCCATAGAAATTGCGGCCGGGCGCGGGCTGAAAGTAGCGGTTGCCGAAGGCGTTCAAGTCGTTGCCTAAGCTAAAGCGGCGGTCAGTGGCGTTTTCTACTCCTACGAACAGGTCCAGCTCCGGCCCGCGCTGCCGCGGGATGCCTGCAGCAGTATGCCCGGTGCGCCAGCCCGCGCGGGCTGCCAAAGTCCAGTAAGCAGCAGCCTCTACCGTGTTGGCGTCGTTGAGCGGAATAGCCGACTGGTGATTTGCGGTGGGGCTTAGGTAAAAGCCGAAGGGGGCGGTGAAATCGAGGCCGGCGCTGAGCGTATGCGGCGCACTGCCGGTGAGGCGGTTACCGCTGAAGTCCTGCCCCCCCGACTGGTAGTCTTCAAACCGGAAACCGTTGTAGGCATAGCTAAGCCAGGCCCGCAGGCCCTGGCCTGCTGGGCTCGCCGATGAAACGCGCTTGGAGGCGTCTTCCTGCTGTAGCTGGCCAGCGCCCGGCTGCCAGAGCCAGCCGCTCAGGGCAGCCTCCAGGCCCCGCTGCCGGGTGGTGCCGGCGTTGGAGAAAAGCGTGATGCCGGCATCGGTGCTGCGCGTGACAATGGTTTGGTTGAGGCGCTGGTCAAACACTGCCAGGTCGAACGTAAGGCGCTGCCTGGCCAGGCTGCCGCGGAGCCCGGCCTCGTAGCTGCGGCCCCGCTCCGCCCGCAGGTCGGGGCTGATGAGGCCGCTTGAGGGCCGGATTTCCTCTTCCGTGGGCGGCGAGAAGCCGGTGCTGAAGCTGGCGTAGGCCGAGACGGTGGGCGTTATTTCCTTGAGCAGCGCCAGGCGGGGCGACACTTCGGGCCGAAAGTTTCGCTCCAAAGCATACGCCCCGCCCAATGCTGCCAGCCCCGACACCCGGTTGACGCGGTAGCGCAGGCGGTTGTAGCTGGCGCCGGCCGTGGCCAGCAGGCCAAAGGGCAGCTCCACGTCGGCCTGCGCGAAGAAGAAGCCGGTGGCGGTGGCCACCTCGTCGTCGTAGCGCAGCGCGCCGGGTGTGCCGCGCTGGTTCTGGTAGTTACGCGAAGTCTCGAAGCTGCCCTGGTACTCGGCCCCGGCGGCCAGCCGCAGCCGACGGCCGGCTAGCGGCGTAGCGTAGCGCCACACGCTGCGCCCGCCCCCGCCCAGGTTGGCGTTGCGCTCAAAATCGACAAGGAAAGGCGTTTGAATGGTGGCGGCCGTACCGTAGAGCGTGGTTGTTGCCGTCAGCTTCCCGCTGAGCTGGTACTCGCTGGTAATTCCGGCCAGGCCGGTGCGCGAGGCATAGGAAGCCTGCTGCGTTACCGTGCCCGGGTTGGGGCCGGCATCGGGGCGCGCCTGGCGGGGGTTCTGCTCGAACTGCGCCGCGGTGAGACCGCCGGGCAGCTGGTAGGCTATGTCGGCATACAGCACGTGCACGGCCAGCGTGTGCCGGGCCGAAGCAGCGGTTTCGGCATTCAGGGTCAGCACCTCGCGGCGCAGGGCGCTGTTCTGCCGGTAGCCATCGAGCGTCTGCCGGGCGTACTGGGCCCGTATGTAGCTGGTGCCAGTGCTGGTTTCGGCGCTTAGGGTGCTACGCCGCAGGCCGAAGCTGCCCAGGGTGAAGCCGGCCTGCACCCGACTGCCCGGGCCAGTAGGCCGCGGCGTTTCGAAGCGCACGGCCCCGCCGGTGCCGGCCCCGTAGGCGCTGCCAGCCGGGCCTTTCAGCACTTCGATGCGGGCTATGGTGGCGGGGTCGAGCAGGTTGAGCGGGGTGCTGCCGCTGGCTTCGGTAAAGGGAATATCGTGGTAGTACACCTTCACGTTGCGCACCCCAAACGGCGAGCGCAGCGTGCTGCCCCGAATGCTGAGGCGGTAGCTGGCGGTGGCTCGCTCCTCCAGCCGCACGCCCGGCAGGGTGTTGACAGCCGCCGTGAGCGAGGCCTGGTTAAAGCGGTTGATAACGCGGGCATCGACGAGGCCAATGCTGGCGGCTGTGCGCCGCAGCGGCAGCTGCTGGCCATAGCCGGTAACCGTGGCCTCCGGCAGCCGGATGGTGCGCGTAGTGTCGGGCAGGGTTTGGGCAGCCAGGGGCCGGGCGGCAACTACCAGCAGTAGCTTGGCCAGCAAAGTGAAACGGGGCATGAATGCGAACAGAACGGAAGTTTGCCAACGGCAAAGGTGGCGGCTTGGTTGGAGTAGTCCGACTTCTACCTGACCTGCGCATCAAGAGGCATCGCGCCGAGGACGCGGGGCTATCTGGCATCCGGCTAGAATTTCCAGGCCTGTTCTATGGCAAGCTATAGGCTAAAAAAGCATCACGTCTGTTTACTACAAGTTCTCGTTACTTGCACGCAATCGCCTGAGTATGCACGCTGACTTCTCTCCCCTGTACCTGCCGCGCCGGCACCGCCGCCGGCTGCTGTTTCCGCCGGGCCTGCTGGCGCTGGCAGGACTGCTGTGGGTAGGGTGTGTGGCGCTGGGGCCATGGCTAAACGAACTGCAACCAAAGAGAGTGTTGCAACTGACGATGCCAATTGTGCTTAGCCAAGGGATGCCGAAAAATGAACTTGACCTTGGGTTTTATATGCCGTCTCCTGCCGAAGCTCAGGTATATGGCCCTTGGCTCAATGCTTCCTTCACTGGCAACTTGGAGTCTGATACACGTGAGCAAGTGCGGGTAGCCGCTCTGATAAGCACTATGCGTATCCACACTGACAGCGGTGTTCGGATACTTTTTTTCCCAGGCTCTCACTATGAGCAACTGGTATTTGTCCTTAATGAATTAGCAGGCAATAACATCAGACGCTATTGGGTAGATTTTCACAAAAGTCCTTGGTCTATAAACGCCATTAAGATTAGTGATAAGCCTGCACCAATAAGCAAGCAGGAATTTTTTCCATTCTGCGGCACGGTTAGTTATACCCCTCCAACCCGTTCTCCTTCAGGATTACAGTTATCTAACGAAGCTAATAACCCACGTCAGGGCACGCTGCTCCAATCCGAATGGCGCCCCACCATGTGGCTGCTGGCGGCCATTGCTGCCCTGAGCACTTGGCGCATGGTGCGGCGCCCGTAATTCCGCCATTACATTCTGCCACCTTACTTTGAGGCGCCCACCTCTCTCCGGCCCATTCCGCTGGGTTTACTCCAATGCCCGCCCTCACCCCCGAACTACGAAAAGCCCTGCTCCAACTCCCGCAAAAGGAAAAAGACCAGCTTCTCTGCCGCCTCGTAGCCCAAGACGCGGTGCTGACCGAGCAGCTGGCGTTTCGCCTGCTCGAAGGGCCCGATGCCCTGGAAGTGCGCCGGCAGGTGCTGCGCCAACAGGTAGATGACCCCGTGCGCGGCTACCACCAGACGCCCAACGACCTGCTGCTCATCCTGCGCCAGCTGCAGGCCCGGCTGGCCTACCATAGCAAAATCACCGACGACACCTTTGGCGAGATTGAGCTGAGCCTGCGCCTATTGGCTAATGTATTTCAGCATCAGTCGGCCATTACCGCACGCCTGCATGGCCCTACCCAGCCCCTGCTGCAACACCTCACCAAGCGCACCCACGAGGCGCTGAAGCAAGCCGCCAAGCTGCACGAAGACTACCACCTGGAGCTGGCCGACACCGCCAACGCCGTGCTGGCGGCCCTGTGGCAGTCGGGTGCCGCGCCGCTGGCCCGTGAAGCCGGGCTACCCAGGTCATTTAGCAGTTAACAGTGAGCAGTTAGCAGATGCTGTTACGTGAGCTAGGAAGGGCCACTACCAGTGTATCCGTGGGCACACGTGTAAAAGCGAACCGCAAACGCCTCCAAGCGTACATTGCCAACTGATAACTGCTCACTGTTAACTGCATTCCAATGCCCAGCACCCCACCTCCTGCCCACCAGCGCGCCCCACAACTGTCCGAATCTGAGCTCCGCCAGGCCCTCGACGAGCTGGACGCCAAAATCAAAACCCTGCACAACCGGGCCCATGCCACTGCCGCCGGCTCGCCTAACACTTATCAGGAGCATGCCGCCGCCCTGGAAACCAAGCGCGCCCTGCTGGCCGAGCAGCTGGGCCAGGCCCCTACCCCAGCTGATGGCTCTGAGCCAGGGGTTTGGGGGCAAATAAAACGGGGCATTGATGGCCTGCGTGAGGATTTGAGAAATATCTTATAATTTTTTGCACTTAAAGCGAATCTATTCGCAACCTGCGACATGGCACCTGCGTTTGAAGACTAAAGAGCCTTTAGACGGCGGCTCCTTAAACTGGTCCGTCTCAACTCCTTCCCTTCGAACTCATCGCCATGAAAAAGATATTTTCCCTTCTGCTGATGCTGCTGTTTATGGTAGCCTCCGTGGACCTGGCTCAGGCCCGGGACAACAAGCCTAGAAAATCTCAGGCCCGCGACGTCAAGCCTAAGAAAAAGCACTTCGTACACAACTCGGAATCCAGCAAAGGCAAAAACTCCCGCGCTCAGTTCCGTCGTCGTACCGAGCCGCCAACCATAGACTTTGCTCCCCGCAAGCTTGAAAAATTCAAAACAGCCCGCGCTAATCCTGACTGGAAATTTGCCAAAGGCCACTAAAAACAGCAAGGCCCGACTTCCAAAGAAGTCGGGCCTTGCTGTTTAATCAGCAATTGACAATGAGCAGTTAACAGTGGGCAAAAGGAACATCGTTGTTCATTGCTCACTGTTAACTGCTCACTGAAAATTAAGCCGGCTCGCGGAAGCCTACCCAGGTAAAGCGCTTCACCACAAACTCGGGGTTGGTGAAGGAGGCGTTGCCGGCAGGGTTGCCCCCGGTAACGTGGAAATCGGAGAAGCCGGCGTTCTGGTTCACGTAGATGCCACCGGTGAGGTTGAAGCTAACGGGCGTACCGGCCATACTCATCTCGTCCATGATGTGCTCCTTCACCTCCGGGTCGGTGGTGTAGGCACCGCAGCTGATGGCGCCGTGCTCGCTGGCCAGCTGGGCAGCCAGGCGGATGCTCTCGTTGGTATCTTTGGTTTTGATAACCAGCATAATGGGACCGAACAGCTCCTGACTAAACTGCTCTACCCGGCTGGCATCTACCTCGTGAATGCTGGGCGAGCAGGTGCGGGCATTCTGAAACATGGGGTTGTCGACGGTGCCGTGGGCCAGGATGCTGCGGCCGCCATCGAAGGCCAGCTGCTTCACCCGGTCGTGGGTAGCCGGGTTCTGAATGGCCCCGAACACGTGCGGGGCTGCCTTGGGGTTGGTGGCCAGGCCGGTCACGGCAGCCGCCAGCTTCTGTACTACCTCCTCGTAAGGCACCTGGGTGTCGCCCACCTTCACGCCGCTTTCCGGGATGAAGAAGTTCTGGGGCGCCGTGCACATCTGCCCCGAGTAGAGGCTGACGGAGAAAGCCAGGTTCTGGGCCACCTTGTCAAGGTCGTCGCAGCTGTCGAGGATGATGCTGTTGACACCGGTTTTCTCGGTAAACACCGTCTTGCCCTTCAGGCCTTCGATGTACTCGCCAAACTGCGAGCTACCGGTGTAGTCGATGAGCTTGATGGCCGGGTTCTCGGCCAAATCCTTGGTGATGAGTCGGTCATCTGCATCCACGGCCAGCTGGCAGATGTAGGGGCTCAGGCCGTGCTCGGCCAGCACTTTCTGCACTTCGGCCACCACGATGGCGATGGGCAGCACCGCCTTGGGGTGGGGCTTGATGATGGTGGGGTTGCCGGTTACGAGCGAGGCGAACATGCCGGGCACCGTGTTCCAGGTGGGGAACGTGGAGCAGCCAATAACCAGGGCCAGTCCCTTGGGCACGGCGCGCCAAGTTTTGTTCAGCGCCAGGTTGTACTTGCCCATGGGCTTTTCCCAGCGGGTTTCTTCAGGGAAGCGGGTTTGCTCCTCGTAGCCGGCGGCAATGGCTTCGAGGGCGCGGTCGGCGGCGTGGGGGCCGCTGGCCTGGAACGACATCAGGAAGGCCTGCCCCGTGGTGTGCATGGTGGCGTAGGCGATGTCGAAAAAGCGGCTCTTCACTCCTTCGAGTGCTTCGGTGAGCAGGGCGGCACGCAGGGCCGGCTTTTGCCGGCGCCACTCGGCGAATGCGCTCTGCGCGTTGGCAATCAGCGCGTCGGGCTCGTAGAACGGGTACTTGATGCCCAGCGGCTGCTGCTCGTAGGGCGACTCCTCCTGCCCTACCCAGGCCTGGGGCTCGCCCTGCAGCAGCTCGGTGAACTGCTTGTCGCGCATGGCGGCAAAGGCGGCACGGCCCTGGGCGTCGGCATCGGCGCCGTAGATTTCAGGAGAAGGATTTTCGGGAAAGGCCGCGAAGAACGTGCGTCCGTGCAGGGCCTGCACGGCTGCGTCGAGGGTGGCCTGGTGCTTGTCAATCATCTTTTCTTGGTGAAGAATGAAGGTTGGGGAGGGAACGCCGCAAGTTACGGCGCTTTTGCCGGCGCTGCTACCAGGCAGGCTATACCGTTTGGCCTGGAATAAGATGCTGCCTGACTGTCATGCGCTGGCCCGGGGCAGCGAAAATATGAACGCCCTTACCGCCCTGCTCCGGCCACTCACCCTCCGTCAACATCTGCTGAAGCCGCAGAGTGCCCTCTAAAGAAACCGCCACTGCTCACATCCTACCGCTCAATTTGCACGTTTCAGCCATACTATCGCCTTCTTTGCCGAGCCCCGCTAAACCCGTACGTGCGGGGCTGTATATTTACCTTACCCAAGCGCTTAGGCTTCCCACCCATGAAAAAATCCGTACAGCTTCTGTCCTTGCTCTGGCTGGGACTATTTATATTCTTGCCGCTGCTTTCCCTGGCCGGCCCCGGCATCGGCCACACCTGGAACGCCTACCCCGAGGCGGGTAAGCTGGCATTTCGCCTCAAGCCCGGCCGCAACCCGGCGGCGGTAGAGCAGGCCCTGCGTACCCTGGGCGCCACCGGGCTGTTTCAGAAGTTTCCGCGGGCCCAGGCGCCTAGCCCCGAGCGCCCGGGCAGCGTGGACCTGCGCGGCATCTACCAGTGCGATGTGCCCCCGGCCCTGGAGCTGGACCGCGCCCGGGCCGTGCTGCTGCGCACCGGCGCCGTGGAGTATGTAGAGCCGCTTTATGTGCGCCAGCCCATGTACCAGCCCAACGACCCGCTGGCCGACTCCACCATCACCAGCCTGACGGCCGGGCAGTACTACCTCAAGCAAATCAAGGCCTATCGGGCCTGGGACGTTACCCGCGGCGATACCACCGTCGTGATTGGCATCACCGACGGCGGCGTGCGCCTCACCCACCTCGACATCGCGCCCCAGATTAAGCACAACTACGCCGACCCCATCGACGGCATCGACAACGACGACGACGGCTACGTGGACAACTTCACCGGCTGGGACCTGGCCAACAACGACAACGACGCGGGCTACGACATAGGCATCGTGCACGGCTCGCTGGTATCGGGCGTGGCCATTGCCCGCCCCGGCAACGGCATCGGGCTGGCTGGCGTGGGCCACAACACCAAGTTCATGCCCCTGAACATCTACCCCAACACCCCGACGGGCACTTTCGCCGGTATCGAAGCCATTGTGTACGCCGCCGACCACGGCTGTAAGGTCATTGTAATGGCCTGGGGGGCCGTGGGGGGCTACTCCCGCCTGGAGCAGGACGCCATCACCTACGCGGCCGTGAACCTTGACGCCGTGCTGGTGGCCGCCGCCGGCAACACCAACGCCGACCTGCGCTTCTACCCTGCCTCCTACGACCACGTGCTGTCGGTGTCGGGGGTGAACAGCACCGATGCCAAGGTGGGCGCCGCCACCTTCAACTACCGCGTCGACCTGGTGGCACCCGGCACCAGCATTCTTACCACCTTCGGCTACCATGCCGCCAACGGCGGAGGCCCGGCCGACAACGACTACACCGCCGTGGGCGGCACCTCGTTTGCGGCCCCCATGGTGGCTGGCGCGGCGGCCCTGGTGCGGCACCGCTTCCCCACCTACACCGCCGCCCAGGTGCGCGCCCAGCTCCGGCAGACCACCGACGACATCTACGCCCTGCCGGCCAACGCGGCGTTTCGCGACAAGCTGGGCACGGGCCGCCTCAACGTGCTGAAGGCCCTCACCCAGACCAACCTGCGGGAAGCACGGGTGATGAGCAGCACCTTCGCCCCCAACCGCCTGGCCTACGCCCCCGGCGATACCCTGCGCCTAACCGTGGACGTGCAAAACCTGCTCCAGCCCCTGACCGGCGTCACGGTTGAAGTCAGCTCGCTCTCGCCCCACCTGCTGGTGCGGCGGGGCAGCTTCGCCATTGGCAGCCTGGCCACCCTGGCCCGGGCTACGAACCGGACCCTGCCTTTCCGCCTGGCGGTGGCAACCGCCGGCGTCCCCATCAACACCGTGGCTACCCTGCGCTACCGCATCACGGCAGCCGGCGGCTACCAGGCCGACCAGTTTACGGAAGTGCTGCTCAACCCCGACTACGTAGTGCTCGATGCCGGCGACCTGGCCGTTACCATCACCAGCCGCGGCAACCTGGCTTACGACAACCTGCAGGGCAGCATCGGGGCCGGCGTGAGCTACCAGGATGGGGCGCCGCTGCTGAGCGAGGGCGGCCTGATGCTGGCCACTACGCCCACCCGGGTGTCGGACCGCATTCGCAGCAGCGGAGCCAACTCGCGGCAGTCGTTTTTCCGGGTGCAGCAGGCCACCCACCAGCAGCCCGGTCCCCGGGCCGACCAGGAAGCCCGGAGCGTGTTCCAGGACACTATTCCGGTGGCTGGCTCGCGCATTCGCTCCGTGGGCGTGCGGGTACGGCAGCGCGGCTACAGCTGGGCCACGCCCGGCCGCCGCAACTTCGTGGTGCTGGAGTACAACCTCAAGAACATGACGGCCGACACCCTGAAACCCTTGTATGCCGGCATTTTCACCGACTGGGACTTGCCCAACAGCGACGGGGGCGGGCGCAACGTGGCGAACTGGGACAGCGTGCGCCGCCTGGGCTATTCCTATAACCTGAGCCAGCCCGCCGTGTACGCTGGCGTGCAGCTTCTGCGTGGAGGTGACCCTTCCATTTATTCCATCAACAACGGCGCGCCCGCCGGCAGCCCCGTGCGCCTGGCCGATGGCTTCTCGCCCGCCGAGAAGTTTCTGACCCTGAGCAGCGGCACCGCCCGCGCCCAGCGTACGGCCGGCCTGCCCAATGGCGCCGATGTGTCGCAGGTAGTGGGCACCCGCCTGGCCCGACTCGCTCCCGGCGACTCCATCACCGTGGCCTTCGCCGTGCTGGCTGCGCCTACTCTCACGCAGCTGCAGGCTGCGGCCGATGCTGCTACGCTGACGTACGCCACCCTTTTGCCCAGCCGGAAAGCCGAGGCCGCGGCGGGCTTCAACGTATTCCCCAACCCTACCAGTGGACAGCTACGTGTAGACTTACCCGCCCGGTTTGGGCTGTACGAGGTGCAGGTGCTCAATACCCTGGGCCAGGTAGTGCTGCGTCGTACCTTAAATGGCAGCCAGGTAAGTATGGACCTGACTGGCTTGGCACCTGGCCTGTATACGCTGAAGGCGCTGGGCAGCCAGGCCACGCTGACGCGGGCCGTGGTGCTTAGGTAAACGCGGCCGGCCTGCTCTTGCCCAGGAAGCGGACACCGGCAAAGGAAACCGGGGTAGCACGCTTGCATTTAGCGGGAGCTGCCTCGTAGCGGTTCTGCAGATGATGTGTCGGAAAGGGGGCCTGCCCGGGAGGGTAGGCCCCCTTCTATTTGTGGCAATTGCCTGGCCCAGATGGCGCCGTTTGGAGAGTTGCTTCTGCCATGCGGGGGCTTGGGTGGAATTGCTATCAGCAACGCTGCTATCTGCCCGCCACACACCCCGGAGGGCGAACGACCCTATATTCACGCCTGGATTTCCATTATAACACCCTCATACCTCCATTTTCATTTGACAAGAATAATGACACACCAGTTTACTTCCTTGCTTACGCTTTTGCTTCTGGCATTTAGCAGCCTGGCCAAGCTACAGGCACAGGCCCTGGACCCGGCCTTTCAACCCACAGTTCTGAGAACCATTGCGCCGGTAAGCCGCCAGAATACGCCCCGTGCGCTGCTGGTGCAGCCTGATGGCAAAGTACTGACTGCCGGCTCCTTCGACTTTGCGAATGGCACCCTGGCCGGCAAAATCCAGCGCCTGAATGCCGACGGCAGCACGGATGCCAGCTTTACCTCCGGCGCAGGTGCCAATGGCTTCATTGCCGCTCTGGCGCTGCAGGCCGACGGCAAAATCATCATTGGCGGCGGCTTTGCTGCCTACAATGGCGTTCCCATGCAGAACGTGGCCCGATTGAATGCCAACGGCACCCTCGACCCTACCTTTATGCCGTCAGGCATCAGCTCAGCCCGGCAGGTAACCAGCCTGGCCCTGCAAGCCGACGGTAAAATTCTGGTGGGCAGCGTAACGAACCTGGGCGGCATGACCAACCCCGGCATTGTGCGCCTCAACCCCAACGGTACGGCCGATGCAACTTTTAACGTAGGAGCTGGGGCCACCGCGGCAACCGGCGTGGGCATTGTGTGGAGCGTGCTGGTGCAAGCCGACGGCAGGATTCTGGTTGGCGGCTCGTTTAGCAGCTTCAACGGCCAGCCCGCCAACCACCTGGTGCGCCTCAACCCCACGGGCAGCCTGGACGGCAGCTTTACGCCGGGCACCGGGCCCGACCAGTCCGTGCGCGCTCTGGCCCAACAGCCGGATGGCAAAATTCTGATTGGTGGCGCCTTCACCAATTTCAACGGGCAGCCGGCGGTGCGCCTGGCCCGGCTGATGACCAGCGGCCAGCTGGACCCGACCTTCAACACGGCCACCGGCGCCAACCAGCAGGTACTGACCCTGCTGGTACAGGCCAACGGCAGTGTGGTGGTGGGAGGCCAGTTCACCCAGTACAGCGGGCAAGCGCGCAACGGCATTGTACGGGTGCTCAGCACCGGTACCCCCGACGCTGGCTTCAACATGGGTGTGGGCACCAATACCGGTGCCTCGGTGTTTTCGCTGGCGCAAACCGCGGCCGGCCAAGTGCTGGCCGCGGGAGATTTCTCGCAGTTTGACGGTAACGCAAAAACCGGCCTGGTGCGGCTTACGGCCACCGGCGCCAACGACCCGGTTTTCACCTTCACGGCCAGCGAGCGGGGTTTTATCAACTTTGCAGCCCCCCTGGCCAATGGACAGCTGCTGGTAAGCGGTAATTTCACGGAATTTAATGGCGTAGTGGCGCCTGGCTTTGACGCCTCCGTGCGCCGCATCAACGCCAATGGCAGCCTCGACCCAACCTACACCACGACGGCTAGCTCGGTGTACGGTGCCCAGCCCGATGGCACGTTTTACGCGTTAGTGTCGACGCTGACGGGAGGCGTGCAACAGTCCGCTTTGCAGCGCATATTGCCTTCCGGGGCAGTCGACAATTCCTTTGCGAGCCTGCTGTTTAGCGCGGCTGCGCCAAGCATCGCGCCGTTCCAAAACCTGACCGTGCAGCCCGACGGACGGGTCCTGGTGTACGGCAATTTCACCTCTTATGGCAACGCAACCCGCAACGGCATCGTGCGGCTGAACACCAACGGAACCGTTGACACGCAGTTTAACCCGCCGGCCGGCACGGCGCCCCGTGTTGTCGTCAACGCCGTGGTGCAGCCTACCGGCAAAATTGTAATTCGCTACACGGAAAGCGGCACGGGGGCGCTGCCCGGCAACCTGCTGGCCCGCCTGAATGCCGATGGCACCCTGGACAACACCTTTTCCGTGGGCACGGGCGCCGGGCCGAACGACTTCTTCAGCGTGCTTATGCAGCCTGATGGCAAGCTGCTGCTCAGCGGTGGTCTCACCTCCTTCAACGGGCAGGCTACGCCGTTTGGCGCCGTACGGCTTGGGGTGAACGGCGCCATAGACAACACTTTCAACGGCCTAACTGACAATTACTCGTTTCGGGTAGTACAGCCCGATGGGCGCATCCTGGCCATTGCAGGCAACCGGGGCACCAACGCCCTGGTGCGCCTAAACGCCAATGGCAGCCCGGACAACTCATTTGCGGCGGTGGCCATCCCATTGGGCATTTTTGTGGGAGACGACGTATCCAGCAGCTTCGTGCTGCAGCCTGCCGATAACAAAATCATCGTGTTTGGCAGCTTCCGCACGGTTGCTGGTCAAACGCGCATTGGTCTGGCCCGCCTCACCAACCCGAACGTTTCCAGCACCCGCAGCGCCGCAGCTACTCTGCCGCTGGAAGTATACCCCAACCCTACCCGCGAGCTGCTCACGGTGGCCCTGCCCGCAGCCGCTACCCAGGCTACCCTGCTTGACCTGATGGGCCGCCCGGTGCGTACCTGGACGCTGGCAGCCCGCCAGCAAGAAGCCCGGCTCGACCTGGGCAGCGTAGCGCCTGGCGTGTACGTGCTGCGCATTCCCACCCCAGTTGGTACCTACCAGCAAAAAGTGGTGCTCGCCCGCTAAGGCCGACCAGCATTCCTCTAAAAAGCCGTTGCCTTTCCCGGGCAACGGCTTTTTGTTTTTACATCAGGGCCGAAGCATTGGCTTGGCTGGCTTAAATGGTTCACAGCTGCCCAGCAGGTGGTAACGCCTGGCAACTTATAAGCAGCCTGGCCATTCCACCCGGCTCAGATGTGAACGATGCAACAACTGTCAGCTGCACCGTCTGCCGGTCAAACCGGCTGTTGATATTGTCCATGGCTGCCCGGTGCTGCTGGCTGCGCTGCAGCCCGGTCGCCGAGCCAGCACATAACTTCAGCTGGGCCTGCCCGGCGGTGCCGAGGCCGCTCAACCACAAAACTTGGTAAAGGGATTGGCAACGTTAATTACCAATATTTTTAGTAGAAAGATTTACGAACACGGCACAATCCAATCCCACCGCCAATTCGTACGTAAAGCTCCCAGTGGGATAGTTATGCCATTATGAGCATTACAGGCAATTTTTATTCTAAAAGGCCAAGATTTTTTAACAGCCAATATTTTTAGTCTGCCGTAAATTTTGTATCTTTGGACATGTCGAACATCAAGCTTCCCACCCCGCTTCCGGTGCAGCAGTATGCCCGCTGCGTGAACGACACCCAACGCCCGGCCGACTATATCGGCGACTGGCCCACAGCCGGTACGGTGTATCCCGTACGGGTGCTGCTCCACGCGCACACCGGCCAGCCTCAGGTAAAGGTGCTGGGCTTCTACGCCGAGCGGCCCTACGGCGCCTTCGCCGCCCACCGCTTCGAGCGCGTGGCCGACGTGTGGCTGAACTAAGCCGGCGCGGCATCCTTATGGTTTCACCCTTTGTGGCCCCGCTGGCTTTTGAGCCGGCGGGGCTGTGTTTTTTCTGTCTCCTCTTAGCAGGCTCCTTACGAGTGCCTTCGTGTAGCACTTATTGGCGCAGCCTCTTCCTTACTTTACTTGCACACCTTGTGCAGTTCTGGCTCTAATCCCAAGGCTGCAAAAGTGGAAAAGCCGCACCATGTAGCTGGTACGGCCTTTCTATTATGCAAACGAGCTAGAGCTGCAGCTTCTTTATTTGCTGCTGGTAGGCCCAATATGAATAGCCCAGCGACAGCAGCACTATTCCCAGCACCAGGCCTAGAAACACCGGCTGAAACCACTCCTCGGGGCCAAGCAGCGCCAGCAGCACAGAAGCCAGGCCTACCCCAAAAAGCAGCCAGCCAGTGAGACGGTGGGTCTGCGTCCAAACCTGGTCACTCTGCAGCGTCCAGGGAGTGCGTACCCCCAGGAAATAGTTGGGTTGTACTGTGGTTAGGTAATTTCCCAGCAGGGCGACAAACAGCGCCAGGCCCACGTGTAGCTCACGGCCAGGCAGCAGGCCCGGGTGCTGGGCCAGGTACAGTGAGTAGCATGCTAAGCCACTCAGGCAGCCCACCAGCAGCAGTGTCAGCTTGTGCAGGCTGCGGTTGCTGCCATCCAGACGCCGGCGTGGGTCGAGCCGGGGCAAGGCGGCCATGAGCAAGTACACGCCCAGGGGCAAAGCGGTGGTAAGCAGCCACACGTCGTTGCGCCCGACGTAGCCATCAATACCATCCGCGCCGAAGTGTGAGGGAATCCGAGCCGGCAGGGCGGGCCAGGCCCAGACTAGAGCGTGTTAATGACTTAGTAGGTTGCTCTGATTGGCTTTAACAAGCATCAAGCAGGCAAAGACGAGGTAATGAATGCCT
>NZ_BAABGZ010000023.1:0-61911 GCF_039541835.1 Hymenobacter saemangeumensis
AGGCGCTTTACCTCATCTACAAGGAAGCCCTGCACAACGCCGTCAAGCACGCCAAAGGCGCCACCGAAGTCTGCATCCGGCTGAACCGCATCGGCATGGCCGTATGGCTGGAAGTGCGCGACAACGGGACGCGCCAACTCCAGGTGCAAACCGGGAAGGGCATGGGCAATGGCCTGCGCAATATGAAGGCCCGGGCCGACTCGGTGGGGGGCGTGGTGATGTACCATGCCGATGAAGTGGGATTTGGCGTGGTGGCTACGCTGCCCATCGGGTAGGTTGGCGGCGCGGTGGCCCTAACTTGCGCCCTCAGAATTCCACCGCCTACTCTTCCTGCCTTATGCGCTACGGCTCCATCGCCCCCGAACTGTTCATCGAAAACCGCCGCCGCTTCCGCGAGCTGCTGCCTCCCGCTTCCCTGGCCATCTTTCAGGCCAACGACATTATGCCCACCAATGCGGACGGCACCATGGCCTTCCGTCAGAACAACGACCTGTTCTACCTCTCAGGCGTAGACCAGGAAGAAAGCATCCTCGTCGTTTTTCCCGATGCGCGCCTGCCGCAATACCGCGAAATCCTCTTTCTGAAGGAGACGTCCGAGCACATCCTCATCTGGGAAGGCTACAAGCTGACCAAGGACGAGGCCCGCGCCAACTCCGGCATTCCCACCATTATGTGGCTCGACAGCTTTAAGAGCGTGCTGCCGGCCCTGATGAACGAGGCCGAGAACGTGTTTCTGAACTCCAACGAGCACATCCGGGCCGTAGTGGAGGTGGAAACCCGCGATGCGCGCTTCATCAAGGCCCTGCAGGCGCAGTACCCGCTGCATACCTACCGCCGCGCCGCGCCCCTGCTGCACCAGCTGCGCGCCATCAAAAGCGCCGAGGAGATTCGCCTCATGCGGGAAGCCTGCAACATCACCGAAAAGGCTTTCCGCCGCCTGCTGGGCTTCGTGAAGCCCGGCGTGTGGGAGTATGAGATTGAAGCCGAGATTGTGCATGAGTTCCTGCGCAGCCGCAGCCGCGGGCCGGCCTACGGCAGCATCATCGCCTCGGGCCCCAGCGCCTGCATCCTGCACTACGTGAGCAACGACCGCCAGTGCCAGGACGGCGAGGTGCTGCTGCTCGACTTCGGCGCCGAGTACGCCAACTACGCTTCCGACCTGTCGCGCTCCATTCCCGTCAGTGGCCGGTTTACGCCGCGCCAGCGCCAGGTGTACGATGCCGTACTGGCCGTAATGGACTATGCCAAAACCCAGCTCGTGCCCGGCAACGAGATTGAGGAGTACCACGCCGCCGTGGGCCGCCGCATGGAGCAGGAGCTCATCAAGCTCGACCTGCTGAATGCCTCCGACGTGAAAAACCAGGACCCGGGCGCGCCGCTCTACAAAAAATACTTTATGCACGGCACCAGCCACTACCTGGGCCTCGACGTGCACGATGTGGGCTACAAGTACCGCAAGTTCGAAGCCGGCATGGTATACACCTGCGAACCCGGCATCTACATCCCCGAGGAAGGCCTCGGCATCCGCCTCGAAAACGACATTCTGCTCACCCCCGGCGGCAACGAAGACCTGATGGCCAACATCCCCCTACAGGCCGACGACATCGAGCGCCTGATGAGGTAGGTTTGGTGAGAAAGTAATCAGGTGATGAGGTGAGGAAGTAATAGAGTGAGGAGGTGATGAGGAAAATAGAACGTCATGCTGAGCGTAGCGAAGCATCTTGCCAGGGGAAGTAATCCAATCGGCTGGATTTACTCTCGTGGTAGAGATGCTTCGCTACGCTCAGCATGACGTTCTTTTTACATCATCACTGCATCACCCCATCATTCTTCCTCACCAAAAATGCTACTTCGTAGCCTGCACAATGGCCGGCAGGTGCTTGGCCAGGGTTTCCACCTGGGAGCGGGTGAAGCTGCCGTTTACTGATACGAGTACGAAAGAGTCGGCCGCGTCCGGCAGCTGGCCCAGGGCGGCAAACTCCGAGACTTTGTCGCCGCTGCCGCGCACCGACACCTGGTAGCTGCTGCCGCCAAAGCCGGCGGTCGACAGCGGCTGGTATTTTTCGTTGCGCAGGATACCGGCGGCTTCGTCGCGCAGGCCCTGCTGAGCCAGGTCGCGGGCCGAGCCGCTGGTGGGCGTGAAGGTGATGATGCGGGCAGCCCGGATGCTGGTAATGGCGTTGGTAAGGTCGGAGCCGCCCAGCAGTTTGGCGGCTCTTACCAGCGCCAGGCGCTGCAGCAGGTCGGCCGACCACTCCGTGGCCTTGAAGCCTTCGCGGTTTTCGTATTTGGAGAAGAACTGGGCTACGGTGCGGGCCGGGGTACCCGGGCCACCGGCGCGGCAGCCTACCAGGAACAGGAAGAGAAACAGTACCGGAAAGCGAAGTTTGGTAAGCATGGTCATACAGCAAAAGTAGAGCGGAGTTGTACTCCATTCCTGCCAGAACGTTACCAACCCCTTAAACAGGGCTCAAAAATCCACGGCATTCAGAAAGAACACCGACCGTTCCGGCCCTTGGGCTGGGCGCACCTTCTGGTAGCCGCTGGCAATAAACCGGCAGCCATACCAAGCCTGCAGGTCGGCATTTTCGGTGGAAGTGATTTTCTCCGTTACACCCGGCGCAGCGGTTTTCACGGGTACCTGCAGGTCGTTGGGCGAAGGCTCGGCCTGCTTTACTACTTTGTAGCGCAGCTTGGCTTCGTCGAGGTAGGCTAGCACCACCCGTCCGTCGGGCATGGTTTGTACCCGCACGGTTTCCTGTAGTTCAAGGCGCCGGACGTTGTCCACCACAAAGGTGTTGTCCCAAAGCAGCGTGCCCTGGCGGTCGAAGCCGCACACCAGCACATGGGTGGTCTGGAAGCCATCGAATACCCGTGAGCTGGGGTAGGCATAAGGGGAGGGGTTAAAGCCGCCGGGTGCCGGGAAGCCACCGCCGTAGGTATTGTAGCGGTAATGGGGGTAGTATACTTCGGCCACCAGCACGTAGCCGCCATTGGGCTGGGGCAGCAGCTCGTGCAGCAGCAGGCGGTAGTGCCAGCGCATGGGGCGCATGGCTTTGGCCAGGCGGCGCTCGGTGCGCTTCCGCAGCCGGGCCTGCCGGGCAGGCTTCAGGTAGTCGAAGAAGTGCTTAAGCCGCAGAAAGTCGTAGAAGCGCAGCGGGGCCTTGGGGCCGTCACTCTGGCTGAGGTCGGTAGCAAACAGGCCTTGGGCGTAGGTGGCATCGCGCAGCGAGTAAGTGCCGGTGAGCAGGCGCGCCGTGGTATCCTGGGGAGGGCTAATCTGGGCGGTAATCAGGCTGCGCTCGCTCTCGGCCTGCACAAACTCAGACTTTACCAGCTGGCCGTGGTGGGTGAGCTGCTTGAGCAGCAGGCGTGTTTTGCGGCCGTTGGTCTGGCTCAGCACGTACTCGGCCCGGCGGCTGCCGGGGTCGGCCACGAAGGTAAGCTGGGCGGGCAGGGGCTCGTAAACTGCTGCCAAATACTGCATGTGCCCGGTGGCGACGTCCAGTAGCAGGGCCGTTACGTGGTTTTGGTCGGCCAGCAGCACCGTCGCGAAGAGCTTGCCTTCCATGGCTTTCAGCTCCAGTATTTCCCGGCTGAGCTTGGTGTCGAACTGCTGGCTGCGTATTTCCCCCAGCTTGCCATTGTAGGCAATTACCAGTAAGCGCCCGGGCACCGTGCGGGAGCTAAACAGGCTAAAGACCGTATTGCCCTCGGCACACATGCGGGAGTACCGGAATTCGTCGGGGATGGTCAGCGGCTGTTCGTGGCGCAGCCGCAGCTCCTTGTCGTAGCGCTGAAAGAAGAAGGTGACTTTGGCGGAGAAAGGCTTGCTGCGGGCCACCAGCAGCACCACGGTGCTGTCGGCGGGCAAGGCCTGCACATAAACCTCGCTATTGGCCGGCTCCAGGTGCAGCTCGGTGCGCGCCGTCTGCACGGGGGCATCGGGCGGCGGTGTAGCCCCCGGCAACTGCGCCCGCAGGAGCAGCGGCCCCATCAGGAGCCCAAGCAACAGCGAAAGGAAGCGAAGTTTCATGCCAGCGCGAGTTACAAAACGACCCGGAAACGTCGGGGACGGCTTTGAAAGTTACAACCTAAAAGGCAGTTAAAGGCTACTGCCGCGGCCTAAGTACAAGCATTTTACAACAACTCAGCTTTGACCAAGTTCCAGCACGGCGTCAAATTCTTCGGGCCGCACGGGCAGTACCGACAGGCGCGACTGCCGCAGCAGTGCCAGCTGGTGTAGGCGGGTATCGGCTTTAAGCGCAGCCAGGGGCACGGGGCGGGCCAGTGCCTGCACAGGCCGCAACTGCACCGCCACCCAGGGCGAGCCGGCTTCGGCCGTGGCGTCGGGGGCGGCAGGGCCGGCTACCTCGGCCACGCCCACCACGGCTTTCTCACTGACGCTGTGGTAGAACAGCACCAGGTCGCCGGGCTGCATCTGGTTGAGGTTGTTGCGCGCCTGGTAGTTGCGCACACCGGTCCAGGCCGTGCCTTTTTCTTGCGTAAACGTGTCCCAGGAGTACGCTTCGGGTTCGGATTTAACTAGCCAGTGATTCAAGGCGGGAAGAAAAAATAGATGTGCTGGAAAGAAGCCTGCCGTCGCTGCCTGTCAGATGCTGCCCGAAAGCCCTTTCCACACGCAAAGAAACACGGCGGTCTTTTTCGCGCCTCAGCCCGCGAGCCGGCAGTGCAGCGGTAACCCCTTATGGTTAGCTCAGGCCTTATCTCTTTGCTCCCTGCTTCACCGCCGAATAACCCGCAGTACCCCCTCTTCCAGCGATACTACTTCCAGCGTGTAGTCGGGCTGGGAGTTGTCGTCGAAATGAATGCGCAGCTTGGTGGGGCTTTTGGCCGTCCAGGTGCCGGGCCGGTCGGTCAGGCCGTCGGTCGGGGCAATGTCGTACTGAATAAACCGGCCAAACGGCTGAATGGCAAAGCCCGCCCGGCCGCGGGATGGCGGAAAGGCGTAGCTGTTGGGGCGATAAGCCAGGGTGTCGCCTTCGTTTTCTTCGTAGGCGTTGAGCCAGGTGCCCTCAAGCTGTTTCATAGAAGTAGGAAGGGCTTTGTCGCGGGGTGCGTGGCAGCCTGCCAGCGGCAGCAGCAGCGCCAAGGGCAGCACACGTGAAAAAAAAGTAGCCATAAAGCAAAGCATGTGTGTAAGCTTAACGTAAATCAGGCGGCAATGGCTATGGGCTGTTTTTTGGCTTTCCGCCCACCAAGCTGCCTGCCCAAGCAAGCGCCGGCCTTACTTTCGTTTCCTCAAACATTACTTCTGTGGACAACCGCGCCCTTATTCGTGCTTTCCGGCTGGCAGCCCAGCTGATGGAGCTGCACGACGAGAATCCTTTTAAAATCCGCGCCATCGAGGGTACCGCCGTGGCCCTCGAAGCCCTGACCTTTCCGGTGGCCGAAGTGGAGCGCTCCGGCCTGCCCGACCGCACCGGCCTGAGCAAAACCGCGGCTGCCAAAGTTGCCGAGCTGCTCGATACCGGCACGTTTTCGGACCTGCAGCGCCTGCTCGACGTGACCCCGCCCGGTGTGGTGGAGCTGCTGCGCGTGAAAGGCATCGGCCCTAAAAAGATTCGCAGCCTCTGGCGCGAGCTGGGCATCGAAGGCCCGGCCCAGCTGCGCGAAGCGGCCGAGGCCGACCAGGTGAGCAAGCTCAAGGGCTTTGGCAAAAAAACCCAGGAGGCCATTCTGGAAGCGCTGGACTTCGCCAGCCAGAGCAGCGGCAAGCTCTTGTATCCGCAGGCGGAAAGCCTGGCCGAGGACCTGGCCCGCCACCTGCGCGAAGCCCTGAGCACCGAGCAGGTAGCAGTGGCCGGCGAAATCCGCCGCCGTCTCGAAATTGTAGAAACCATCTGCGTGGTGGCAGCTACCGGGCAGCCGGCCCGGGCCCTGGACCTGCTCAATACCTTGGAGGGCCTTAGCCGCGATGCGCTGCGCTCGGGGCCCTTCGCCTGGCGGGGCACAGCCTCACCCTCGGGAGTAGGAGTGGAGGTGCTGCTGGTGGCGCCCGAGCGGTTTACGACCGAAGTATTTCTGCACTCGGCCGCCGAGGAGCACCTCAGCGAGCACCTGCCCGGGGTAGAAGGCCACGGGGGCGGCGCGCCCGCCACCCTGCGGCAGTGGGCCCGGCGCGAAGCGTTTCAGCAGGAAGAAGCCCTCTATGAAAAGGCCGGCCTGCAGTACATCGTGCCCGAGCTGCGCGAAGGACTAGGTGAAATTACTTTAGCATCCGAAAAAAAGCTGCCCCGCCTGCTCGAGGATGCCGACCTGCGCGGCTCCCTGCACAACCACAGCACCTACTCCGACGGCAACCATAGCCTGCGCGAGATGGCCACCTGGCTGCGCGACCACGGCTACGAGTACCTGGGCATCTGCGACCATTCCCAGGCGGCCCACTACGCCAATGGCCTGGGCCCCGAGCGCGTGCGGCAGCAGCACCAGGAAATCGACAAGCTGAATGCCGAGCTGGCGCCGTTCCGCATCTTCAAAGGCATTGAAAGCGACATCCTCGGCGACGGCTCCCTCGACTACGCGCCCGAGGTGCTGGCCTCGTTCGACTTCATTGTGGCCTCCATCCACAGCAACCTGAAGATGGACGAGCGCCGGGCCACCGACCGCCTGCTACGGGCCATCGCCAACCCCTACACCACCATGCTGGGCCACCCCACCGGCCGCCTGCTGCTGCGCCGCCAGGGCTATCCCATCGACTACAAGGCCGTTATCGATGCCTGCGCCCGGCAGCAGGTCATCATCGAAATCAACGCCAACCCCTGGCGGCTCGACCTGGACTGGCGCTGGGTGCGCTACGCCCTCGACCAGGGCGTGCAAATCAGCATCAACCCCGATGCCCACCACACCGACGGCTACGCCGACATGCGCTACGGCGTGCTCATGGGCCGCAAGGGACTTTTAACAAAGGAAATGACGTTCAATGCCAAGCCGGTGGATGAGGTAGCAGCTTACTTCGACAAGCGCAAAGCCGGTATCAAGGCTCCGTTGGAATACAAAAAGAACCTGTTTGAGTAATTTCATTGAAGCCGTTAGCTAGTAGCTGTTAGCCATAAGGTTTGGCGCTGATGGTCAAATGCTAACAGCTAGTAGCTATCAGCTAACAGCTCTAAATTGAAAATTCTCGTTCTCCGCTTTTCCTCCATCGGCGACATCGTGCTGACTACACCCGTCGTGCGGGCCCTGAAGCAGCAGGTGCCCGGGGCAGTAGTGCATTTTGCTACCAAGCCCGGCTATCGCGGCCTGCTGGAGCCCAACCCCTACGTCGACAAGGTGCACGTGCTGAGCGGCAGCCTGAAAGACCTGGTGCGGGAGCTAAAAGCAGAGCGGTTCGATTTTGTGGTCGACTTGCACCACAACCTGCGCACCTCCCTTATCAAGCTGCAGCTGGGGGTAAAGTCGAGCAGCTTCGATAAGCTGAACTGGCAGAAGTGGCTGCTGGTCAACTTTAAGGTGAGCCGGATGCCGGCGGTGCACATTGTGCAGCGCTACCTGGCTGCGGCCGCTCCGCTGGGCGTGAAAGACGATGGCCAGGGGCTCGATTATTTCATTCCGTCCCACGAAGAAGTAGACCTGGCTACCCTGCCCGCGGCTTTCCAGACAGGCTACGTAGCCGTGGCCATTGGCGCCCAGCACGCCACCAAGCGCCTGCCTCTGGAAAAGCTGGTAGAGCTCTGCCAGCAGCTGGCGCCCCGCCCCATCGTGCTGCTGGGCGGCCCCGAAGACGAGGAAATGGCCGAGGCCCTTATGCGGCAAGTGCAGGCCGCCGGTGCCCCTGAACGTATTCACCAAGGCTGCGGCCGCTACCGGCTGCACCAGTCGGCTTCCTTGCTGCGGCAGGCGCGGTTTGTGGTAAGCCACGACACGGGGCTTATGCACATTGCGGCGGCCTTTCAGAAGCCCATTTATAGTATTTGGGGCAATACCGTGCCCGAGTTCGGCATGTATCCCTTCCGGACCGCGTTTGAAGTGCTGGAAGTGCCGGGCCTGCCCTGCCGGCCCTGTTCCAAGATTGGGTATGCCAAATGCCCCCAGGGCCATTTCCGCTGCATGCGCGAGCAGCATCTGGATTTCAGCAAAGCCCCGCTATAGAGCCGTTTCGGGGCTGCAGTACGTAGCGCGGACTTTTAGTCCGCGAGTGCGCCCGAATTGGTGAACTCGCGGACTAAAAGTTCGCGCTACTGAGCGGCGTACACGGACGGCGAAACGCTCTAAGAAAGAGTTTCGTGATGTTTAGTGGAGCAGGTATTGCTTGGTAGCCAGCCGCTCACCGCCCATTCAGCCTGCAATGACTGAAGCTTTTCGGGGCAGGGCTGTTGAGTTAATTCGGCTATAATAGTATTTAATCTGAATTTAATGTGACCGTTTTAGCGATAAAATGGGTATGTTCGTCGACAAAATAGGGGTTGTCGTTCCCGGAAGTCTGCCGCATTCCATACTTTGCTGCTTGGAGCCACCAGCCGGCAGTGAACTGATATTGTTACTTCAAGGCTGCGCCAATCAATTGTTTGCCTCTTGCTTGGGTTGCGTTTTAGGTCATAAATAGTTAAGGCGCTACCTGGACGGAGCTTAACAGGGGCAGCCCATAATGGCTTAACATGAAAAATGATGAAGAAAATAGCCCTTACATTTGTAAGATGACTGCCTTTACGGCTTAGCACAAACTAAGTCTTTCGCACTTCTTTTCTGCATATGCGTTTCACCTTAAAGCAATGGCTACCTGCTTGGTTTATCGCAACAAGTACGCAATGTCGACCTTTCGCTGCTGCCAGTAGCAGGAACGGGCGGCGGGGTGATTACTTGGTGGATGGAACAAAGCAGTGCAGAAAAGTTTCTACCTCTTACCTGTTTCGTCGCAGTGAAACGAGCAGATTTGCCCCGATGGCAATTGTAACTACCCGCTCTACTCATACAAGAACAGCAGGTAAATGCGGAGAGAGAACGGCGACTGATTTTATCATTGCCCGTGTGGCGTAAGAGAATTGCAATGAAAAAGCTCTGGTCATCAAGATTATCCAACTTCCTTCGGTACCATTCGCTACCGTGGGTTGAAAGGGGTGGGGCTTACTTTTCGAATATTGCCTATTCCAATATCGGTCTTGCTGCAAATGGTCGGAATGCTCCCAAAGCCCTGATGCTGGTTCCGCTGGAATCGATTGGCTACTACGTGCAGAACCGGTATGAGGAAGGAGCCGATGCCAAAATGCACAACATCTACTTCCAGTTTCTGGCCATACTCAAAAGACTGGTCGACCATGGCTTTGTAGTTGATTGCATAAAAAAGGATACCTTAGAATACGGTGTTGATACCTCACAGTATGAGTTGATTCTCGACGAAGGCGATTCCCTGGCGTTCATGCCAAAGGTGGAGGGGCAGAGGAAGGTTTTCTATTGTACCGGGACGAAGTGGAACCGCTGGAACAGCGACGAGCTACGTCGTGTGGAATGGTTTCAGCAGAAATACGGCATTTTTGTGAAGCCGGTACGGCAGATTAAGCCCAACTTTTCGGACCAGGTAGCCGACTATATTCTATATAAAGGCGTGCCCGAACAAATGCAGGACTTTAACAAAAGTGCCTGCCGGGTGCAGCTGGCGATGCCGGTAGAGTTTGAGCCCGACAAAGTCGTGCGCGATTTCTCCAAGCGTGACTTTGTCTGGATTGGGGGCTGGGGCGCCATTCACAAAGGGTTGGACCTGGTGGTGGAAGCTTTTGAAAAGCTACCCGGCTTGAAGCTGCACGTGTTCGGCGCCATCGAGCGGGAGCCCCCGGTTATGAATTGGCTGCAAGAAAAAATAGCGGCTAATCCCAATATCAGATACCATGGTTTTGCCGACTATAGAAGCCCGGCGTTCCAACAAATCGTAGCAAGCTGCGCCGGGCACGTGTACCCTAGCGCCGGCGAAAACGGCTGCGCAACCCTGGGCCAGACGGCCCACTTCGGGCAAGTGCCCATTACGACTCCAACGGCAAACAACCAGGCAAACTACCTGGGACTTAACATCGAGGAGGCCGACCGGGAATCCATGATTAACAGCATCTGCGCCAACGTAGATGAGGTGGTAATGATGAGCGAAAAGGAGTTGAAAGAGCGTTCGTTCGAGCTTATGGGCTTTGCCCGCCAGCGGTTTACGCGCACAGCCTTTATCCAGTCGTTTGACCAGTTTCTGCTGAATAGCAAGTTTCCGGTTAAATGCTAGCGGCTACTGATAGACCGCCTTGTTGAAGTCTTATCCAAAGCAAATCCCCTGACACTGGCCAGTGTCAGGGGATTTGCTTTTAAATGGTGCTGGTTGAGAGTAATGAAGTTCAGATAGAGTCGATTAGACACAATATCTGGCAGCTTATCCGGCCCGCCTTAGCCAATCTTCTCAAACCCGCAGTAGCTGTGCAGCACCTGCGGCAAGCGAATGCCATCGGCCGACTGGTTGTTTTCCAGCAGGGCGGCCACGATGCGGGGCAGGGCCAGGGCCGAGCCGTTCAGCGTGTGCAGCAGCTGGGTTTTGCCGCCCTCGGCCCGGTAGCGGCACTTGAGGCGGTTGGCCTGGTAAGTTTCGAAGTTGGAAGCCGACGATACCTCCAGCCAGCGGCCCTGAGCGGCGCTCCATACTTCCAGGTCATAGGTGAGGGCGCTGGTGAAGCCCATATCGCCGCCGCAGAGACGCAGCACGCGGTAGGGAAGCTCCAGCTGCTGCAGCAGGCTTTCGATGTGGGCTACCATGCCTTCCAGGGCCTCGTAGCTTTTCTCGGGCTCGGTAATCTGCACAATCTCCACCTTGTCGAACTGGTGCAGGCGGTTCAGGCCGCGCACGTCGGCGCCCCAGGAGCCGGCCTCCCGGCGGAAGCAGGGCGTGTAGCCCGTGTTTTTGATGGGCAGCTTGTCGGCTGGGATAATCTCGTCGCGGTACAGATTGGTAATGGGTACCTCCGAGGTCGGAATCAGGTAGAGGTTGTCCTGGGCGTCGTGGTACATCTGGCCTTCCTTGTCGGGCAGCTGCCCGGTGCCGTAGCCGCTGGCTTCGTTTACCAGGATGGGGGGCTGCACCTCGGTGTAGCCGGCATCGCGGGCCTGGTCGAGAAAGAAGTTAACCAGAGCCCGCTGCAGGCGGGCGCCCTGTCCTTTGTACACGGGAAAGCCCGCGCCGCTGATTTTAATACCCAGCTCGAAGTCGATGATGTCGTACTTCTTGATAAGGTCCCAGTGGGGGAGGGCATCGGGGCCCAGCTCCGGCTTTTGCCCGCCCTCGCGTACAACTTCGTTGTCGGCCGCGCCGCGGCCTTCGGGCACGGAGGCATGGGGCAGGTTGGGCAGCTTGTAGAGCAGCTGCTGCAGGTCTTTTTCTACTTGAGCCAGCTCCTCGGCAGCAGTTTTGGTGTGCTGCTTGAGCTCGGCCGTACGGGCTTTGAGGGTTTCGGCGCCGGCTTTGTCGCCGGTTTTCATCAGGCCGCCAATCTGCCGGGCCAGGTCGTTGGCTTCGGCCTGGGCCGAGTCGTGGGACGTTTGGAGCTGGCGGCGGCGCTGGTCCAGGTCGAGAATGGCGGCTACGTCCGCTTCGGCCGTTTTGTAGTGTTTTTTGGCGAGCGCCGCCAGCACGTGGTCGGTTTGCTCTTTCAGAACGGAAACTTGCAGCATAAGAAAAATCCTGGTGAACTGCCGCAAAGGTAGTTTCTGGTTAAAGATTCGCGGGAGCTGCTTCTAACCGGGATAAAAACAAGAAACGAGGAACCGGCCACCAGAAACCCGAAACGATTTGGCCGTTTGGCCGTAATGCCCTAACATTGCGTAAGCAACCGGCCGCAAAGGCCGGGCCAGCGGGCCCTGTTGCCCGTGCCAGGCCCGCCCCAGCTGGATTTTCAGCGGCCCATTTCAGCACCTCACTTACTGCCTGTTTCGCGCCGATGGCCGCTTCGAGCGGCTTCGCTTCCGGCGAATGCTATGCTGCACAGTGTCGCTCCTGCGTGGATACTGACTTTTGGCACCCTGGCTACGGGCCGGCGGGCGGCCTGTACCCCGAAGATATTTCTCTCCCATTCCCTTTATGTACACCATTAACGAGTTGAAGGACCGTTTGCTGTCCGACCTCAAAGAAATTGCCGAGCGCATGAACGTAGGCAACTTCAAACGGCTGAGCAAGCAGGACTTGATTTATAAGATTCTGGACCAGCAGGCCCTCAACCCCAACATTGTGGTGCCCGACGCGCCAGCCGCAGCTCCGGCTGCTCCGGCACCGAAGCCTGCAGCCAAAGCCGGCAAAGGCGGCAGCCGCCGCGCAGCGGCTCCCGTGGCCGAGCAGCCCTTTACGGATGTAGCCCCGCCCGCTGCGGCCCGGCCCAGCCGCCCGGCCCGTGAGCCCCGCCGCCCGGCCCCGGCCGTTGCGGAAGCCATAGCCGCCCCCGAAGCCGCGGCGGTAGCCGCCCTGCCCGAAGAGCAGTCCGCCGCACCCGTAGACACCACCCCCGAAGCCCCGGCAGCGGAGCCAGCCGCTGCTGAGGCGCCCGCAGCCCCCGCGCAGCCCGAACGCCGGGAGCGCCGTGAGCGGGTCGACCGCGCCGGCCGCCCCATCAACCACGAGCAGCGGGCTGTTGAGCAGGCTGCTGCCGCGGCCCGGGCCGCCGAATCGGTGCCCAGCGAGCCTACCGCGGCCGAGGAAGGCCTGCCACGCTCCGACTTCGGCACGGGCGCCGGCCGTGAAGAATTCCTGGAGCCCCGCCGCCGCGACTTTGGCGGCGATGGCGCGGGCGACCGCCGCGAGGGCCGCGACCGCGAAAGCCGGGCCGACCGGTTTGAGCGCGANGAAAGCCGGGCCGACCGGTTTGAGCGCGACAACCGCGAGCCGCGTGAGAACCGGGAGCCCCGCCCCCTGCGCAACGACCAGCCCCGCGACCGCGACAACCGCAACGGCCGCGACGGGCAGCCCCGCAACGACCAGCCCCGGGAAAACCGCGACGGGCGCGACGGGCGTGAAAACCGCAACGATGCCCCGCGTGAGCCCCGCGAGCCACGGCCCGACGCGCCCCGTGATGGCCAGGAAGCCCGTGCCGACCAGCCCCGCAACGGGCAGGAGCGCGACGGCCGCGACCAGCGCCGCGACGAGCGGTTTGCCCAGCGTGAGCTGCAGCGCCAGCAGCGCCAGGAGCAGCGCGCCCAGAACCCCGACCAGCAGCGCGAGCAGCGCCCGGCCCGGCAGGAGCTGGACCTGGTGGTGCCCGGCAGCGGTACCATGGAGCTGATGCCGGATGGCGGCTATGGCTTCCTGCGCTCGCCCTTCTACAACTACCTGTCTTCGCCCGACGACATCTACGTGTCGCCCCAACAGGTGAAGCAGTATGCCCTGAAAGCCGGCGACACGGTAACCTGCAGCATCCGGCCGCCGCGTGAGGGCGAGAAGTACTTCGCCCTGGTAAGCGTAGAAGGCATTAATGGCCGCACCGTGGAAGAAGTGCGCGACCGGGTGCCCTTCAGCCACCTCACCCCGCTGTTTGCCGATGAGAAGCTGAAGCTGACCACCAAGCCCACCCAAATCAGCACCCGGGTGCTCGACCTTTTTGCCCCCATCGGCAAAGGGCAGCGCGGCCTGATTGTGGCCCAGCCCAAGACCGGTAAGACGGTGCTGCTGCAGGAAATTGCCAACTCCATCGCCGAAAACCACCCCGAGGTGTACCTCATGGTGCTGCTCATCGACGAGCGCCCGGAGGAAGTGACGGACATGGCCCGCACCGTGAAAGCCGAGGTGCTGAGCTCGACTTTCGACGAAACGGCCGACCGCCACGTGAAAATCGCGCAGATGGCCCTCGACAAAGCCCGCCGCCTCGTGGAGTGCGGGCACGACGTGGTGATTCTGCTCGATTCCATCACCCGCCTGGCCCGGGCCTACAACACGGTGCAGCCCAGCTCCTCGCGCATCCTCTCGGGTGGTATCGACGCCGGTGCCCTGCAAAAGCCCAAGCGCTTCTTCGGCGCGGCCCGCAACGTGGAAGGCGGCGGCTCGCTCACCATCATCGCCACGGCCCTGATTGAAACCGGCTCGAAGATGGACGAGGTAATCTTTGAAGAATTCAAAGGCACCGGCAACATGGAGCTGCAGCTCGACCGCAAGCTGGCCAACAAGCGCGTGTTCCCGGCCATCGACATTCCGGCCTCGGGCACCCGCCGCGAAGACCTGCTCATGAGCAAGGACGAGCTGAACCGGGTGTGGGTGCTGCGCAAGTTTATGTCGGACATGACGGCCACCGAAGCCATGGAGTTCCTCAAGGACCGCATCAAAGGCACCAAGGACAACGAGGAGTTCCTCATCTCCATGAACGGCTAAGCATAGCCAGATTATTGCCAAAAAGCCCTCGCAGTACCTACTGCGAGGGCTTTTTGTTTGAGCTGAGGCCACTACTGCGCGCCTGCCGCGAACCTTCTGCGTCTTCAGCGGTCAAAAAACATGGTCCAGCACCAGCTGCAGGATAAACGCCGCGCTCAAACACAGCGACGACATCTGGTTCATGCGCATGGTGTGCTCGAAGTTGGCGGCTTCCTCATCCTGCCATACCAGCCAGGCCCAGCGGCTGAACAGTAGCACCACCGGCCCGGTGGCAGCCAGAAAGATGAGCAGGGCCCGCACATCCTGCCGCAGCCAGTAAGCCAGCGCCAGCGCACCAGCACCAGCCAGCAGCCCCAGGGCGGCAAAGATGAACGTACCCCGAATGCCCAGGCGCAGGCTTAGGGTACGGTCGCCGCGCCGGGCATCTTCGGCGTGCTGATACACTTGGGTAAGGGGGTAAGAGCCGCACAGAAACAAGGTGCTGACCAGGGCCAGCAGCAGGTTGGTGGGCTCGGTGAGCTGGGTGTAGTCGGCGCCTACGCCCACCTGCGTCATCAAAAAGGTGAAGGCGCCCTGAAAAACCACGACCACCAGCGTGCTCAGCAGCGGGTATTTTTTCAGGCGGATGCCCTCGTAGCTGTAGGCTTTCGATACCAGCAGATAAATCAGCACCAGCACGGCAAACAACGGCGAGAGCAGCAGGGCGCCGGCCAGGGCCAGGGCATCGAACAGCCATACCAGGTGCAGCAGCTCGGGCGTCACTTTCGGCGGGGCTTTCAGCCCGCCGATGCTGCCTTCGTCGCGGTCGTAGTAAGAATTGTAGCCATTGGAGGCCGGATAAGCCAGCAGGTGCAGCACTACAAATACGCCCAGGGCCCGCCAGCCCGACCAGGGGCCCCGCAAGGCGCTCAGCCCAAACCAGAACACGGGCATGAGGTAAATGGAAAACGGAATGCGCAGCAGCGGCAGGGCGCGCTTATAGGCAGTTAGCAATGAGCAGTTAGCAGTTAACAATGAGCAATGAACAGTTAACAGTTAGAAATGAAAAGTTATAGCTGTTACAAAGTGGCTTGCATGAACGATGTAGAGACGCAACATTTTGCGTCTCCGTGATTGAGCCGGTAAATCGTTCTTTTTGAATTCTTCAACGAGGAGACGCAAAATATTGCGTCTCTACATCGACTAGTTGACTTTCGCACTCCATTTCGCGAGGAGTATAACAGTGAAGGGGCAGTACTAGAGGGAGAAAGTTAGTATGAAAGGTGTAAAAATAGCTTTCTAAATACGCAAGCACTGCTAACGGTTCATTGCTCACTGTTCATTACTAATTGCTCACTGTAAATTGCTCATTGACTCCTGGGCCAGCCGATGAGGTAGGTTACTTCCGGGCCCCACCAGTGCCGCTTTTTACCGGCCTGCCAGATAAAGCGCTGCTCGGGGTCGGCCTCTCGGGCCAGGGCCTGCAGCTCGGCCGGCGTGTAGAGGCGCAGCAGCGACACGGTGCCGTCCCAGATGGTGCAGAGCGGAATGAGGGGCAGCACGTAGGTGAACAGCAGGCGGCTGAGGCGGAAGGGCCGGAAAAAGGGCGTGAGCAGCAGCTGGGCCACGGGCAGCACCGTCCAGGCTAGCAGCACTTCCCACCAGTGCTTGCCCGCACCCTCAAACACGCCGATGCCGGTGCCGGCCCGCACGGCATCGCGCAGCATGGCCCGGGCCGCGTCGGGCGGGAAGTGGTGGAATGCCGAAAAGATGACGCGGAAGCCCCGCAGATTGCGGGGCACGGCCAGGGCATTGACGGGTGCTTCTTCGTGGCCGATGGCGCCGTGCGTGTGCTCGGCAATGTCCTGCCAGGCCTCGGGCTGGGGGTACAGGTCGGTAAGGGTAATGCGCAGCTGCTTCACGCCGGCCTCGTTCAGGGCCTGCCATACGGTTTCGGTGCCGCCGCCGCTGCCGGCACCTAGCTCCAGGAGCTGCCGCTGCCCGGTGCGGCGCAGTCCTTCGGCCAGCAGCGGGGCAATGGGCCGGTAGGTGCCCAGGTTGGAAATCATAAAGCGCAGGTAGTCCATCATCCCCGAGCGGATAATGGGCGGAAACCAGGGCAGGTCTTCGAATTCAAATAGACGGAGGCGGAGGCGCATGCCTTGCCCTTACGGAAAAGGCGGGCCGGGCGCTGTCGGCTGTTCCGGATTTTGCATCAAACGCCAGCGCATGGCCGCTGCCACGCTCAGCGCGGCTATGCCCCAGGGCAGGGTGCTGCCGGGGCCCAGCATGGTGTGCAATGGCAGCACGGGCACATTGGCCAGGGCGAAAATGGTGGCCGTGCCTCCCAGCAGCCCGGCCCAGCGCCCGGCGGCCGGCCACTGCGTGCCATGCCGGCTCAGGCGGTGTAGCAACAACCCGTTCAGCGGAACCATCAGCAGCGAAATGCCACCAGCCACGGCCGTTGATACGCCCAGGTAGCACCAGTCGCTGAAGTGCACCACGCCGTGGTAAGCAGCGTAGAGGGCGCTGCCCAGCAGCAGAGAAAGCAGCCACTGGCGCCCAAGAGTTGATGCCAGGCTAGCCATGAGTGACAGGCAGCTGTGCGGGTGTATCGGGCCGGAACAGGCCGCGGTGGTAGACCACGGCGGCGGATAGCAGGGCGGCCGGCAGATACACCCAGCCGCCCATGTACACCGCCAGCGCCGAGGCCGTGCCCAAGCCAATGAAAAGCACCAGGCAGGGTATCACAAACAGCCCGGCTACCGCTGCTCCTGCTGCCGGCAGCCGCTGCTGGCGGCCGGGCATGGCCAACAGCCTGCGGAAGGTAAAAACGGCTATCGGAATCACAAACAGCGAACCCAGGCCGGCAAAAATGGCAATGAGCGCCGCGATAAAGCCAGAGTCACCGCTCGACCCGTCGGATGTTGCTCGTGTCATCAGCGCGAAGCAGCTTAGGGAGCCGATGGTATTGGTGAACAGCCAAAGCAGCCCGGCCTGGGCCCAGGTACTGGGCGTCGCTACAGATTCCTGATTTTCCATCTGATGAAAAAAATAATGCTACTCCGGCAAATGTATCAAATCTTTTCTTCAACTTTGCATCACAAAGCACTTCGCTACCTATGAAGCCCGCCGCCAACCCCGACCCCTTAGCCCAGCTAACCGAAATCCGCGCCATCATGGAGCGCAGCTCGCGCTTTATCTCGCTGTCCGGCCTGAGTGGGGTAGGGGCAGGGGTGGTAGGGCTGCTGGGCTCCCTTGCGGGGCACTTTTACTTGCAGGACCATTACCCGGCCGGCTACATTCACCTCATCAACGGCTCGGAGGCCGAGCGGCAGGCCGCGCTGCCGTTCTTGCTGCTGCTGGCGGGCGTGGTGCTGGGGGGCGCCCTGCTGGCGGCGTTCTACTTTACCTGGCGGCGCACGCAGCGCAGCGGGCAGCGGCTGTGGAATGCCCCCGCCCGGCGCCTGAGCCTGGCCCTGGCCCTGCCCTTGGTTACGGGGGGCTTGTTCTGCCTGCGCCTGTACCTGGGCGGCGACGCGGGTATGGTGGTGCCGGGCATGCTGGTGTTCTATGGCCTGGCTCTACTCAACGCCAGCAAGTACACCCTGGAGGAAATTCGCTGGCTGGGGCTCACGCAAATGGCGCTGGGCCTGGTGGCCATGCTGCTTCCTGGCTGGGGATTGATTTTCTTTGCCCTCGGCTTCGGCCTGGGCCACATTGGCTACGGGCTGGCGATGTACAACCGCTACGAGCGGCCGGGAGCGGCCGCCGCTTCAACTTCTACTACTTCGTGAAGCACCTGATTCATACGCTTAACAAGGCTTTCGACCACCGGGTGCGCCTGGGGGTAATGGCCGTGCTGCTGGCTAATGAGTCTGTGAGCTTCAACGACCTGAAGGAGGCGCTGGACCTGACCGACGGCAACCTGGCGAGCCACGTGGCAGCCCTGGAAAAAGCCGGCTACGTGCTGGTATCCAAGCAGTTCATCGGCAAGAAGCCCAATACGACGTATAATGCCACCGCCGAGGGCAAAACGGCATTTCAGCAGCACCTGGAGGCCTTGGAAAAGCTGCTGCGGCCTTGAGGTAAATTTTAGACATGAGACGTTAGACCTTAGACATGAGAATCGTTCAGCCGAAAGAAGTTTCTAACGTCTCATGTCTAAGGTCTAACGTCTAAGTTTCAACGAACCAGCCCGGAACCAGCCGGGTATTTTTTGCCTCCGATACTTTGTAATTCAAAGCACTTTATAAAATGGAAGACACTGCCCAGCCTATTAACTCCTGGCCCTTGCCTGCGGGCCAGCCAGGTACCACTGCCACCGTGCCGGCCCCGGCGCCCCGACTTAGCCTTACCCTGGCCCAGAAGGTACTGCTGCCGCTGGGCACGCTGCTGTTCGACGGCCTGTTCTGGCTGCACCCAGCGGGGGTAAACATGCTGGTGTACACCCTTTTCGTAGTAGGAGCCCAGCTATACCTGCTGCCCCGGCACGCGGCCGTGCGGCGCTCGGGCTATTTCTGGCTGGCCGTAGCCGGCAGCCTCTTTAGCGCGGGCATGGTAGTGCTGTACGGCTCCGGAGCGGCCATGCTGGCCAACATGGCCTCGGTGGCCTTGATGCTGGGCTACGTAAATCAATCCCACCTGAAGCTGCTGCTCTATGCTTATCTGACGGCAGTTGGGAGCGCGGCCCAGGCCGGGCTGCTGGTGCTGGCGGGCCTGCGGGCCCCGCGCAACCTGGGGCCCGGTGCCCGCCGCGGCTGGTTCTACGCCCGGCTGCTGCTGGTGCCGCTGGGCATTGCCGGGGCTTTCCACGTGCTGTTTGCCGTGGCCAACCCAGTGTACGCCGAATTTAGTGGCAGGGCCCTGGACCAACTGGGCGAGTGGCTGAGCTGGCTGCTGCCGGAGGTGTCGCTGCCGCACCTGTTTTTCTTGCTCCTGGGCTTTCTCCTAACTGCCGGGGGCCTGGTGGTGGTGCCGGTGTATATGTTTGCCGACCACGAGTCGCGCTTTGGGGAGTTTGTGCGGCGGCAGCGCGACCGGGTGGCTTCGTTCGGCGTGCGCCGGCCCGACTTTTCCCTCAAGCGCTTCCGCAGCCTGGATTTGCGCAAGGAGTTTCTGGCCGCCACGGCGGTGTTCGGCCTGGTGAACCTGCTGCTGCTGGTGGTGAACATTATCGACATCAACTGGCTGTGGTTTGGCTTTGTGCCGGCCCCGGACTTCGACCTCGCCCAGTTTGTGCATGAGGGTACCTATGTCCTCATCTTCAGCATTCTGCTGGCCATGGGCATTGTGCTGTGGTTTTTCCGGCGCAACCTCAACTTTTACGAGCCGGGCCTGCCCTGGCTGCGCTGGGGCGCCACGGTGTGGGTGGGGCAGAACGCGGTGCTGGCTGCGTCGGTGGGGTTGCGCAACTACTACTACATCCTGCACAGCGGCTTGGCGTATAAGCGCGTCGGCGTGTGTTTTTTCCTGCTGCTGGTCTTCTTCGGGCTGGCTACGGTGCTGTTGAAAGTGTGGCAGCGGCGCTCGACCTACAGCCTGATTAGGCTCAACTCCCTGGCCGTGTACGCGGTGGTTTTGCTGCTCGCTGCCGGCAACTGGGAAATCTGGATAGCCCGCTACAACCTGCAGCCGCACTTCCGCCGCCTCGACATCGGCTTTCTGCTGAGCATGCCGCCCCGGGTGCTGCCCACGCTGCTCGAGCGCCGCGCCGTTATCGACCAGGTGCCCAGCCTGAGCTCCGATAACGAGTACGGCACCACCGTCAGCATCAGCGCCGCCGAGGCCCAGCGCCTGCTCGATGCCACGGCACGAGCCTACCAGGAACGCAGTGCCGGGTACAGCGCCTGGCAGGGATGGACTTATGCCGGTTGGCTAACCAAACAGGAGCTTAAGAGGAGGACTACAACCCGGTAAATAGACAAGAACCCAATGTGTAATCCAGTTAACACAACATGGAGACTCCTGAAAACCGGCCCTCGCTCGTTTGGGCGTTAGTAAAAAGTGTGGGCCTGGCTTGCCTCTGTACCGCCACCGCCTGGCTGCTTTGGGATTTGGCCCGGCAGGACGGGCTGGCCTTTATCTACGGGCTGGGAGATTCCCAGATAAGCGTGGAAGGCGCCCGAGCCCGGGAGTTTACCAAGCTCATTACCCTGGGCATTCTCATTGCTGGGCTGGTGTTTTTTATGGGTGCTTATGCCGGCTTTCGGCAAGCGTACCTACAGGGCCTGGCCCGCTCGACCAGCCAGCAAATGCGTCTCGCGCAAATCTGGTGGTGCATGCTCAGGGTACAAAGGGTGGCGTGGATTGCAGTTACCTGCCTTATCGTGCTGGCCTGCCTCCTCAGCGTGGGGACCAGCCGGGGGCAACGATGGGATTAAAAAGAAAATCACCTTACGATACAATTTATTACATGATTGAGCTTCCGCAATTCGTCCTTGCTTTTTTTGGTCTGCTGTTTTGTGCCGGCGACGTAGCCGCCCTGGGCTTCCTGCTTACCTGGCAGGAGCGGGCCCCTACACCTTCGCAGCGCCGCCACCGCCTGTTGCGCGGCGTGCTGCCCGGTGCCGCACTGCTGATAGCCCTGCTGCTGCTGGCCTTCGTGCAAATCATGCTGCTCTGGTCAAAGCGCTGAGTAGTCATGAAAGCCCTGCGCTTAGTGCTGGTCGTGGTGGCCGTGGGCGCCTGGGTAATCCTCGGGGTGGCGCTGGTAGCGGCAGTTGATGGGCCGCAGACCGGTACGCTGGCTGGCATAATCGCGCTAGGGGTTGCCCTGGGCATTCCTTGCTGGCTGGCCTTTGGGATAAACCGGGTGTATGCTTTTTGCCGCAATGGCGCCCCCCGGCGGCCCTGGGACTTCTGGGCCTACCTGACGTTCGCCCTTGGGCTATGGCTGAATGCCTGGCACATGCTCGGCTCCCTGTTTGCCGCGGGCGGCGGCCTTCAGTTTTAAGTCAACCTCTTTTTCTCTTTTTTTCTCATCACTTCCCATGTCAAGCCTTGTTCAGCCCCGTCTTAATGCCTACCAGCGCCTGGCCCGGCAGGTAGTAGTGCACGCCCGCACCTCCTTTCTGATTCCGATTTTCCGGCGCCTCTACGGCACCGAGCAGGCCCAAACCCAGCTCAGCTACCTGCAAAGCCTACCCGAAGGCACCCTGGGCCGGGGCGTGGCCGACTGCCTGCAGCAGCACCAGCTGCAGTTGATTCCGCAGTACGAAGACCACGACCTCAAGCACGTGGTGCTGGGCTACGACATGACCCCGGAAGACGAGCTCAAGCTCAAAGCCTTTATGCTGGGCAACGGCGACTGGTCCATCACCTGCCTGGGCTTTCTGGCCTTCGCCGTGCTCACGCCCGAGCTGTGGCCCGAGCTGCGCCGCCACTTTCACCGCGGACGGCAAACCCATCCCATTCGGCACTGGCGACTAGGGGAATACGCCACCGAGCGCGTAGACCGGCTGCGGCAGCGCATCGGCTTGCCCGCCGCGGCCTGATGGGCTGGGTTGCTCCTCTGCCCGCCGTGCCCCGGCGCCTGTGGCTGGCCGGTATCGGCTGGGTGCTCTGCGCAGTGAATTTGTGCTGGAGGCAGGAAATATGGGCCAACACCCCCCGGGCCAGTGCGGTGCTGCAATGCAGCCTCTGGCTGCTCACCCTGGCCTTGCTGCCGCAGCTGGCATTGCTGGGCTGGCAGTGGCTGCAGCGCTGGGCCCTTCCCCACTGGCTGCAGGTGCTGGCCGCAATGGCGTATATCGGCGCCGTCGGCGTACTGGTGCTGCTGTGGCTGGTGGTCTTTATTGGCGGAATGGTGCTATTTGCATAGCTTAATAACTTGGTTGCAAGCGGTGTGATTGTTGGCGTAAGTGGCTAGCTGGCTTCAATAATTGAAATCAACAGGCTAGATTTGTAATGCAGGTGGCCTTGGCAAAATTCAACATTTGGCAGTGGCTTCTTCCTTTGCTTCGCCATGGCCCGTCCGCTGCTTCTATTGGTGTTGTTTCTGGCCGCGCTAACCGAGCTGGGTCTGGCTGCCGGGGTGTTCTTTGCGCCAGCCTATACGCTGGGTAAGCTTGGTATTCTCTACTCTGCCGAGGCCCTGATGCTAAGTGATGCGCTGGCCTGGCTGCTGTTGCTGGCGGCCCTGGTGGCGGGCATGGCATTTCTACAGCTCTGGAACCGCTGGCCCCGCTACGCCCCGCTGTGCTACCTTTTGGGGCTATGGTGGGTGGCCGTCGGGCGGGGTATTTACTTCCGATTTGGCCGGCCCGAGCACCTGCTGCTGGACTCAGCAAAAGGCTTGTTGATTGTGCTGCTCACCTGGCGCTGCCAGGCTACCCGTATCCGAACACGGCGCTACTGAGTATATTGGCAACAGCTTCGTCACTTTACGAGCCCGTGCCATGCCTCATTCCCATTCGCATGCCCTGCCGCAGCCTCCCAAGCTTTCGCGCTTTGGCCGGGCCCTGGCGGCCCTGCAGGTGGCGAAAGAAACCCTGACCATTGTGGTATTGGGCCTCCCGCTGATAAAGGCCGTACCCCTGGCCCTGCTCACGGCCCTGCCCGGCGTGGTGCTCTACGCCCTGCACTGGCACCTGGTGCTGGGCCGGCCCGAGCGCCGCTTTGCCGTGGTTGTGTGGGGGTTTACCCTCATCGATGAGCTCTGGGGACTGCTGCTGTTCCGCGAGTTTGAGTCGCCCACCATGGGGCAGGTGCGCATGCTGCACGGGAGCTATTTCCTGGGCCTGGGCATTATCCTGACGGCCCTGGCCGAGCTGGCCTGGCGCTGGCAGCGCCGCCGCGTCAAGGCCCGGCGCAACGTGCACCACCAGGCCCTGCAGGCTGCCCGCTCGCGGCAGTAGACATTTTTTCAGTTAAAAGTTGAGAGTTAAAAGTTAAAAAGCAGGCCATCTGTTTTTAACTTTTAACTAAATCACGGCGGTATAGGTCCCCAACGGACTCTTGACGGAACGGGGAAGAACTGCCTTTCGTGCAACTTGGGGCGGGCGGCTGGTATATTTGCTCTACCGCGCGACGGGGCTGCGGCCTCGCTTTCTACTTCCTGCCTTGCATGGCCGAATTTCAACCGCCGACTTCCAAAGCTAAATCGACTTCGCCTGCCGCGCCGCGCCGCCGCTGGCCCCGCCGCCTGGTGCGCTGGGCCTGGGTGCTGTTCGTGCTGCTCCTCATCCTGTTCCTGGTGTACCCCATTCTGGTCAGCACCAACTTTATGTTCCTCTTCGGCAAGTCGCCCAGCCTGGCCGACCTCGAAGACCCCAAGGTAGAGCAGGCCTCGCAGCTCTACACCTCCGATGGCGTGATGATTGGGCGCTACTTCCGCGAAAACCGCGTGCCCGTGCCCCTGAGCAAGATGTCGCCGCTGCTGGTGAAGGCCCTGGTGGCCACCGAAGACGTGCGCTTCTACGAGCACTCCGGCATCGACCCCACGGCCCTGCTGGGTGCCGTAGCCTCCAACCTGCGCGGCGAAAAGCGCGGCGGCTCCACCATCACCCAGCAGCTGGCCAAAAACCTCTACAACACCCGCCGGGGCGAAACCCGCGGCGGCCTGGGCTACATTCCCGGCGTGAGCCTCATCGTGGCCAAAACCAAGGAGTGGCTCACGGCCGTGGAGCTGGAAAGCCGCTACACCAAGGAGGAAATCCTGCGGATGTACCTCAACACCGTGGAGTACGGCTCCAAGGCCTATGGCATCAAGGTGGCGGCCAAAACCTACTTCAGCACCTCGCCCGACAGCCTCAGCACCGAGCAGGTGGCTACGCTGGTCGGTGTGCTCAACAACCCCACGGCCTACAACCCGCGCTTCCACCCCGAGGCCTCGCGCAAGCGCCGCAACGTGGTGCTGCAGCGCATGGCCCAGGCCAACCTTATTTCCGAAGCCGAAGCGCAGCGCCTGCAGCAGCAGCCCATTGCGCTGAAGTACCAGATTGAAAAGCACGTCGACGGCCCCGAAACCTACTTCCGCGGCGCGGTGAGCAGCTTCGTCAACAAGTGGTGCGAGGCGCATGGCTTCGACATGTACCGCGACGGCCTGCGCATCTACACCACCATCGACTCGCGCATGCAGGCCCACGCCGAAGATGCGGTGCACTTCCGCATGAAAATGCTGCAGCGCAGCTTCGACAACTTCTGGCGCAACCGCCGCTCCAACCCCTGGGTGGACGAGAAAGGCAAGGAGATACCCGGCTTTATCGAAACCCAGATGAAGCGCACGGAAAGCTACAAGTCGCTGGCCAACCGCTTCAAGGGCCAGCCCGCCCGCCTCGACTCGGCCCTGAACGCCAAGCGCCCCATGAAGGTGTTTACCTGGAAAGGCGACGGCGACACCACCCTGGTGATGTCGCCCCTCGACTCGCTGGCCTACTACAAGCACTTCCTGCGCGCCGGCATGATGACCATGGACCCCTTCACCGGCCACATCAAGGCCTGGGTGGGAGGGCTCGACTACGACTTCTTCAAGTACGACCACGTGAAGCAGGGCCGCCGGCAGGCGGGCTCCACCTTTAAGCCCTTCGTGTACCTGACGGCCATCGATAACGGCTACACGCCCTGCGACCGGATTCGCGACCAGCGCATCACCATCAACTACGTCGAAAACGGCCAACCCATGCAGTGGCAGCCCGACAACGTGACCCGCGAGTACACCGGCATCAACATGACGCTGCGCCACGCCATGGCCCGCTCCGTCAACTCCGTCACGGCCCAGCTAACCGAGCTGGTGGGCTGGGACAACGTGGCCAAGTACGCCCACAAGGTGGGCATCACCTCCCCGCTGCTGCCCGTGCCCAGCATCGGCCTGGGCTCGGGCGGCGACGTGAGCGTGTACGAGATGGTGAATGCCTACTCCACCTTCGTCAACAACGGCTTCCGCTCCGAGCCGCGCATCGTTACGCGCATCGAAGACCGCAACGGCAACGTCATCGTGCAGTTCGACCCCGTGCAGAAGCGCGCCATCTCGCCCGAAACGGCCTGGCTAATGCTCTACATGCTGCGCGGCGGCATGGACGAGCCCGGCGGCACTTCCCAGGGCCTGTGGGACTTCGAGGGCCTCTGGAAGAAAGACAACCAGATTGGTGGCAAAACCGGCACCACCTCCAACTACTCCGACGGTTGGTACATGGGCGTCACCAAGGACCTGGTCACCGGCGTGTGGGTGGGCGGCGAAGACCGCAGCATTCACTTCCAGGGCTCGCAGCAGGGCGAAGGCGGCCGCACCGCCCTGCCCATCTTCGGCCGCTTCATGGAGAAAATCTACCAGGACAAAGCCCTGGGCTACGATTACGGCCCCTTCCCCAAGCCCAGCGATAAAATCAAGAAAAAGTACGTCTGCAACACCGCCGACTACCGCCCCCGCCGCGTAGCCATCGATACCGTGGCCGCCGACGACATGCTGGAGCGACTGAACAATGCGGGAGGAGCGGATAGCGCAGGGCGCTAGGTGCTATTCTATGAGCGAATCTGGAGCCGGCGGTCGCAGAGCAGGGTGAGCGCCATACTGGCGCGAGTTTAGGCGCAGCCGTAACTCGTGACTAGCGATGGTGTGGAGGCTGTGCCTCCACTGCTGCGAAGCAGCAAATTGGGATAGTGCTAATAGACCGTTCAGCTGCCGTCGTTCTATTGCGAGGCGCAGCCTCGCCCGAATGGCCGGCACGAGTTACGGCTACGCCTAAACTCGCGCCAGTGGGGAGCGGATAGTGCTGGTAGGCAGTAAAACACCGTATGCCGGGTCACGGGCTCAGCATCAGACAATGAATATGCTGGCGAGCAGTACGGCCACCCAAGTCCAAGCATAACTTGGCTTTTGCTGCAGGGATTTGGCCCGTTTGAATAAATAAACCGGCACCAAAAACAACCAAATACCTCCAAAGGGCCTGGTGCTGTAGCCGGCTGCTTTTAACCGCCGCTCATCCCAAATGGAGAGCGCGGTGTTGAGTGCCAAATACACCCACGCTAAACTGGGCTGGGCAGGTATAGGACCACCCGGAAAAGCAGGTTCACGGGGTACCATAAGACTGCCAAGAATAGATTCAAGCACCATGCCCAGCACGGGGGCAAAGGCCAGAATCCAGACAATGGTGTTGTCAACTCGGTTGCCGGACAAGGGTGGCGGGATAGTAAGCACATCCTGTAACTCGCTTTGCTGGAGCTCTATCCACTGGTCGAAGCCAGGCCGCCATACTAGCGTATTGCCTTTTATATGTTGCGTATTAAGTAGTTCTTGTAGTCCCGTTTGGTCAACAGGTCCGTTGGTTTTCCCATTGACCTCGTAGTGCCATTGCCCAGGTATTGCAGAAATCATTTAGTAAGGAAAAGTATAGTGTAAACTCCTGCAATGAAATGCTCTTTTTCAGAATTCAGCTGCCCTTATTTGATGTAGTATTAAATCTGGCTTAAACTATTAACCAGATTGCAAAGTGCAGTATGCCGGTATTGCTCTGTTATAATAGGGTCAATGCATTTGAAGGGCATCCAGTATCACGAACCTGGTAATTCATGTCCACCAGTTCTGCAGGAGCACTCTTACTCCGTCACGTAAAACGACTCCAGCGCCTCCTGCAGCGTGGGGTACTCAAACCGGAAGCCATGGGCCAGCACTTTCTGCGCGCTCACGCGCTGCGAGGCCAGCACAATGTCGCTCATCTCGCCCAGGGCCAGCTTGAGGCCGAAGGCGGGCACCTTGGGCAGCAGCAGCGGCCGGTGCAGCACCTGGGCCAGCACCTCGGTGAATTCCTGGTTGGTGACGGGGTTGGGGGCTACGGCGTTGTAGGTGCCGCGCCAGCTCTCATCTTCCAGCATGGCCATGAACAGGCGGCACAGGTCGTCGAGGTGAACCCAGGACATGTACTGCTTGCCGCTGCCCAGGGCGGCACCGGCACCCAGCTTTACCGGGCGGGCCATCTGGGGCAGGGCGCCGCCTTCGCTGCTCAGCACGATGCCGATGCGGGGAATGACGGTGCGGATGCCCAGGGCCGCGATGGGCTCGGCGGCCAGCTCCCACTGGTGGGCCACATCGGCCAGGAAGTCGTGGGTGGGCAGGCCCGGCGGGGTTTCCTCGGTTACCAGCGTATCGCCGGCGTCGCCGTACACACCAATGGCCGAGGCCGAGATAAAGGCGCGCACGTGGTGGCCGTGGGTGCTCAGCTCGCGGTGCAGCAGAGCCAGGCCACCGAGGCGGCTGGTCATAATCTCGCGCTTGCGCTCGTCGGTCCACTTGCCGTCGCTCACGCTGCTGCCCGCCAGGTTGATGATGTAGTCGGCATAAGGCACCGCGGCCTCGTCGATGGTGCCGGCGGCCGGGTCCCAGCGGAAGGAGCGGTAATGGCTGCTCTTGCCCGGCTCCCGGCTGAGCAAGGCTACTTCGAAGCCACTATCAATCAGCATTTCGGCAAGGCGGGTACCAATAAGGCCGGTACCACCGGTGATGAGGACTTTGCGGGACATTCTCTTGTGAGCGTGGGAAATAGCAAACAAAGGTAATACCTGACCCACTGAGCGGAGTGAGGCAGCTCCGGCTTATGCTATCCCGAAGAGAAGAGAGCGGGCCTCATCAGGGCAAAGCAATCGACAGCAAGTATAAACAGTCGCTGGACTATGTCTTCTCTCCCTACCCAATAAGTTTGCTTATCGGGCATGCTAGCGCGGTTTTGGAGTCGATGTACCGTAGCGTGGACTTTCAGTCCGCGCGTAAGCATGTTTTACAATTCGCGGACTAAAAGTCCGCGCTACACTGTTGGTCCGACGCTGACTCTGAAACGGCTCGACTAACCAGGCGGCTCGCAGGAGCTGCCTACTTTCCTATCTGACGCAGAAACTCCTGGCGCAGGGTCTGGTCGCTGACGAAGCGGCCGCTGTACTCGCTGGTGATGGTGCTGCTGCTGGTGTCGTTCACGCCGCGGCTCATCACGCAGAGGTGGTCGGCTTCGATGAGCACGGCCACGTCGTCGGTGCCCAGGCTTTGCTTGAGCTCCTCGGAAATCTGGCGGGTGAGGCGCTCCTGCACTTGGGGGCGGCGGGCGTAGTACTGCACCACGCGGTTGAGCTTGCTCAGGCCCACGACGTGGTTGGCCGGCAGGTAGGCCACGTGGGCCTTGCCAATAATAGGTACGAAGTGGTGCTCGCAGCAGGAAAACAGCGTGATGTCGCGCTCTACCAGCAGCTGCTGGTACTGGTAGCGGTTATCAAACAGCTTCACATCGGGCCGGTGCTCGGGGTTGAGGCCCTTGAACCACTCCTGCACAAACATTTTAGCCACCCGCTTGGGCGTGCCGGCCAGGCTGTCGTCGCTCAGGTCCAGGCCCAGCTCCTGCATAATGGCTTCGAAGTGGGGCGTAATGGCCGCGATTTTATCGGCGTCGGACTTGGCGAAGGCGTCGGGGCGGAGGGGGGTGCGCAGGCTGGCGGGCAGGTGCTCGTCGGCGGCGGCCCCGGAAGAAGAACTATCCATGGTATTCAACAAAATTACGGTCCGTCTCGTGGAGCGTAACCGAAAGGGCAAGGGCCGCGTCCAGGTGGGGACGCAGGCGCTGCCAGATAACCACGGCAATGTGTTCGGCCGTGGGGTTGAGGGCGCGGAAATCCTCCGTGTCCAGGTTGAGGTTGCGGTGGTCGAAACGGTCCAGCACTTCGCGCTTGATAAGGTCGCTCAGGCGCTTCATGTCATACACGTAGCCCGTGTCGGGGTCAACTTCCCCGGTCAGGCGCACGGTCAGGTTGTAGTTGTGGCCGTGGTAGTGGGGGTTGTTGCACTTGCCAAACACCTGCTCGTTCCGGGAATCGGTCCAGGAAGGGTTGTGCAGACGGTGAGCGGCATTAAAATGCTCGGAGCGGCAAACGGTAACTCGCATAGGGCTCTAGAACCCCGGCCAGCGGTAGTTTGTTGCGCCCGAAATGGCATAGTTGTGAAGAAATACGGTAAAAACAGCGTTCTAGTAGAATGTTAGCGAGTTATGGTATGATTTAATCAACAAAAATGCGCTTTCAGTAAAAAAAATGGGCGTTTGCTTGCCAAGCGCGCAAGATTGGGGCTAAATTTGAAAAGCCGGAAAGAGGTAGATGTTTTTAACCCCACCTCATACGTCCTTTTCATATGCTCTCACAACTTGTCATTTCAATGAAACGAAGCTTACTCCTGCTATTACTGGTGTGTCTGGCGGCACTCAACAGCTATGCCCAAAAATCCGTCGTGGATGAAGCGGACATGTCTATCAACAACATTCCCCGCAAAGGGCAGCGTGTCAGCATTCAGCTCGACAGCCGCAAGATTGAAGCCTCCTGGCTGAAGCAGCTGAACGAAAAGTTTGGCAACAAGGTGAAAAACAACAAGGGCGTTATCACCATGGATGGGGTTACCATCGAGGAAATTGCACCCAACCCCATTCGCGTTATCAGCAAGGTAGACGCTACGCCCACCGGCACCACCGTATGGTGGAGCATTGACCTGGGCAACGCCTACCTGGGCAAAGACGCTACCCCGGTGCAGTGGAAGTCGGCCGAAAAATACCTCAAGGACTTCGCCCGTTCCATGTACCGCGAAGACCTGGTGGCTCAGATTACTGAATCGGAGCGCGCCCTGGTAACCTCGCAGAACAACCACATGGCCGTCATTGAAAAGGCCAACAAAATCAAGCAGGACATCGAGAAGAACAAGGCCCGCAAGGTTGAAATTCAGCAGATGCTGGCGGCCAACGCGGCCGAGCTCCTGCAGTACAACAACCAGATTGACCTCAACCTGAAGGAGCAGGAAGCCGCCCGCGCCGACATTGTCAACATGCGCGTAGCCCTGGAATCTGTAAAAGAGCGCCTCAACAAAATTGAGTAGAACAGCGTAATCCGGCACCACAAACCAAATAAGAAGCCCTGCCATCCTAATGGCAGGGCTTTTTTGCGCCCGGGCCTAACCTCGGTTGAGCTTCCTGCGTTGGCGGAGCTACATTCCTGCTCATCCACATTTTTACTTTCCTATGGAAAAGAAAGAAGTAAACCACCAGACTCACCTCGACGGAACCGTCAAAATGTTGACCGGCGACCTGTTCGAGGAAGCCGCCCGTGCCGGGCTCGACAACAAGTTTCAGCGCTGGATTGAAGACCTCAAGGAAGCCAATAACCCGGCTTTTCACGAGCTTATCGTGGACCTGCAGGCCCTGAAGGCCCACTTTGGCGGAGGCACCCTTGACGTGCAGCTTATCGCTGAGCTGTTGCAGCGCCTGGGGGCAAACACCTCCCTGGCCGCCAATTTTGCGACGGGCAACACGCAGCCCCGTGTAATCAAGCTGGGCGAAGTGCTGAGCGGAGTAGCCGAGCAGCTGCGGAGCGGTGCACCTGCCCCCGACGGCCGCCTTCCGCAGGATATGTCGTCGCACAAGCCCATGGGCCCGGCATAAGCAACACTTATAGCAACGCGAAAAAGCCGGCTCCCTTGCAGGGGCCGGCTTTTGAAGCTGATGCTGGTTGGCTTAGGCTACGGCCTTGGCTACCTGGTTGAGGCGACGCTCCTTGATACGGGAAGCTTTGCCCGAGAGGCCGCGCAGGTAGAACAGACGGGCGCGACGTACTTTGCCGCGACGCACTACCTCGATTTTGTCGATGTTGGGCGACAGCAGCGGGAAGATACGCTCGGTGCCGATTTGGTTGGAAATCTTGCGCACGGTGAAGGTTTCACCGTTCGACGAAGGATTGCGGCGCTGCAGCACCACGCCCTGGAACTGCTGAATGCGCTCCTTGTTGCCTTCGCGGATTTTAACGTGCACGTTCACGGTGTCGCCGGCGGCGAAGTCCGGGAAGCTGGCGCGGCGCTCTTGCGATTCGGCGTTGATAAAGTCGAGTAGTACGCTCATGACTAGGAAAATTACGAAAGACGGCGCCGCCGCCTGGAATTGATTTTTACGAAACGGACCGCAAAGATAGGCGTTTAGGTTGAGGATAGCAAGAGCTTAGCTCAATTGTCGCCTGAACTTTGTTGTGTTCAGGATACTAGCGGCTGCCTAGTCGCTGCTTTTACCTTACAGACCGACGCTGCAACCCGGTTGGAATGATTAAAAGTTCGGGCCCTATTCACCGGCCAGCAGGTCGGGGCGGCGCTGCCGGGTGCGGGTCAGGGCCTGCTCGTGCCGCCACTCTTCAATCTTGGGCGTATTGCCCGAGAGCAGGATTTCCGGCACGGCCTGCCCGCGCCACTCCGCCGGGCGGGTGTACACGGGCGGTGCCAGCAGGTCGTCCTGAAACGAGTCAGACAATGCCGACTCCTCGTTGCCCAGCACGCCCGGCAACAGCCGCACCAGGGCATCAACGAGAACGGCTGCGCCCAGCTCGCCCCCGCTCAGCACGTAGTCGCCCACGCTGATTTCGTGGGTGATGTAGGTCTGCCGAATTCGCTCGTCGATGCCTTTGTAGTGGCCACAAAGCATGATGACGTTCTGCAGCAGCGACAGTCGGTTGGCCAGGGGCTGGCGCAGGGTTTCGCCGTCGGGGGTGAGGTAGATAACGGCATCGTAGGGCCGCTGGGCCTGTAGCTCGTCTATCCAGGCCGCGATGGGCTCCACGCGCAGCACCATGCCAGCCCCGCCCCCAAACACGGCGTCGTCTATCTGCCCGTGCTTGTTGATAGCCTTGTCGCGCAGCTGGTGCAGGTGAATCTCGGCCAGGCCCTTGTCCTGGGCCCGCTTCACAATGGAGTGGGAGAAGGGGCTGGCCAGCAGCTCCGGCAGGCAGGTAAGGATGTCGATTCTCATTCTATTAGCTGTTAGCCAACAGCTAATAGCTATTGGCATTATTGTACTGGAACAAGCTAATAGCCATTAGCCAACAGCTAACAGCTAAAGAAATTACGGCTCGTCGAACTCGTCGGGCTCGTCCCGCTCGCGGGAGGAGGGCTTAAGGTAAATGTCGAGCAGGCCCTCCGGCAGGGTAACAAAAATCTGCTTCGCCGCCATATCGGCGCGGCTGATGAGCTCGTCGACTACTGGAATAAGTACTTCCTGGCCCTGGTAGCGCATGGCCAGCACGTCCTGCTGGGGCAGCTCGTAGAAGTTTTCCACGGTGCCCAGCTCGCCCAGCTCGGCATCCACCACGGTGAAGCCGATAACGTCGTGGAAGTAGAACTGGTCGTCGGCCAGCTGCGGCAGCTCGCTCAGGGGTAGGTAGAGCTGGGCGCCGCGCAGGGGCTCGGCATCCTCAATGCGGTCGATGCCCTTGAGCTTCAGCAGCACGCGGGGACCGGACTGGTGCTGTACTTTTTCCACACCGTAGGGCTGCAGCGCTTTGGGCGCGCCGGGCAGGGCCAGGTACACCGTTTTGAGCTTTTTATACGCCGTGGGGTCGTCGGCATCAAAATGAGCGGCCACGAAGCCGCGCAGGCCGTGGGTTTTGAGGATGTAGCCGAGCTGATAGGTTTCGTCGAGGGTCATGGACAGGCTAAAAAAAGTTTGGGAGCTGCCGGCCGGCCGGCCTGCAACTCCCAAACAAGTTCAGATTCAAGAAGGCAGCGACTACTCGGCGGCAGCTTCTTCGGTGGCGGGAGCCTCCTCGGTAGCAGCCTCAGCGGCCGGAGCCGGGTTGGCGGCGGCCAGGGCAGCGGCCTGCTTCTGACGCAGGGCCTCGGCGCGGGCTTCCTTCACCTTGGTTTCGGCAGCCAGGGCGGCAGCGCGGGCATCGGCTTTGGCGTCAACCAGGCCAGTGCGCTTGCTTTCGATTTTGGCATCCTTCTCGGATTTCCAGTCGTTGAAGCGCTGGTCGGCTACTTCCTGGGTGATGGCACCCTTATCAACGCCGAGCTGCAGGTGACGACGCATCAGCACGCCGCGGTAGCTGAGCATGGCACGTACCGTGTCGGTGGGCTGGGCGCCGGTCATCATCCAGTAGAACGCGCGGTCGGCGTCGTAGTTGATGGTGGCGGGGTTGGTGTTGGGGTTGTAGGTGCCGAGTTTCTCGATGAAACGACCGTCGCGGGGCGAGCGGGAGTCGGCTACTACGATGTCGTACATTGCGGCCTTCTTGCGGCCACGGCGGGCGAGGCGGATTTTAACTGCCATAAACCGGGGTTGGTTGTGCGACGCAACTCGTGCGTCTGGTTATTTCCAAAAATTTGGGAGTGCAAAGGTACGGGAAATGCCTGGGGTTAGAAAGGGGGTGAGTCAAGATTTTCATTTTCAGGGCACCCATTCACCTTCAGCGCCTGCTCCATGGGCAGAATTTGCTGGCCGGCGCGCCGGTAAAAACTTTCAACCCACCCGCTGTAAGGAAGCTCCGGCACCGGCGTCTGCCCCGTAAACACCCTTTAGCATTGCAATTATGACCTTGTATCCCCGCCTGCCAGCGTTGATTTCAGCAGCCAGGCCGCTGCTATACCTGCAGCTATGCCTGCTGGTCTTTGGGGCCAAGGCCCAGCCGGTACCCCGTGCTGTAGTAGTAGAACACTTTACCAATACCCTGTGTGGAGTATGCGCCAGCCGCAACCCCGGCTTTTACGCCAACCTGCGGCAGCAGCCCGGGGCCCTGCACATTGCCTACCACCCCAGCTCCCCTTACCGGGCCTGCGTGTTCAGCCAGCAGAACACGGCGGAAAACGACGCCCGCACCAATTACTACGGCGTGTATGGGGGCACCCCGCGGCTGGTGGTGAATGGAGCTGAGATTCCGGCAACCCAGGACTATGCCAGTGCCGCGCTGTTCGGGCCTTTTCAGGGCCAGACCACGCCGCTGGCGGTAAGTGTAGCGCTGCGGCCTGCCGGCCCCGACTCGATAACGGCCACTATCCGGATTGCTACCCGGGCGGCACACAGCTACAGCGGCCTGAATCTGTATGTGGCCCTGGTTGAGGATACCGTGGGCTACGCCGCCCCCAACGGGGAACAGCGCCATTTTGATGTGTTCCGCAGGTCATTTACCGGCAATAGTCCTCTGGCGTTTACGCCGGGGGCAGGAGCCGGCAGTGAGGTGCTGATTGAGCGGACGGTTTATAAAAACCCGGCCTGGGCCAGCCGCCGGCTCTACGCCATCGCGCTGGTGCAGGATGCCAGCCGGGCCCTGGTGCAGGCGGGTGCTTCGGCCCGCTTCCGTGCAGTAGTCACTGCCGCTGCCGGCAGAGCTGACCTGCCGGACTTCCAGGTGTACCCTAACCCGGCCAGCGACGAAGTCTGGCTTGGCGCCGACTTTCAAAATTGCCGCCTGGAACTCTATAACCTGCTGGGAAAGCAGCTGCCAGCGCCACAAGGGAAGGTGGGCACGCTGCAACTCGGGCACCTTGCTCCCGGGCATTACCTGCTGCGGGCCACTGCACCGGATGGGCGGCGCTACCACACCCGGCTGGTAAAGCAATAGACTATAAAAAAGGCCCTGACAATTCGCCAAGGCCTTTTTCTATGCCAGAAGCAGTGCTTAGGCGGCTACGGCCTTTTGCTTGGGCTGCACGTTCTTGCGCTTGATCTTGATGATGCGGGCCTTGTCCAGGGTCCAGATGGCTACGTAGGTGGGGTCGAACTCCCACCACTTCACGCCGAAGTTGACGCGCATGGGCAGCTTGTGGTGGTTGTTCTGAAACAGCTCGCCGAAGGCCAGGAAGTCCAGGGCCAGGGTGTTCTTGCTGTGGTCGTGGTTGTCGAAGTTCTGGTAGCCATACTTGTGGCCGCCCCAGTTTACGATGGCGCCGTGGATGGGGCCCATCAGGAAGTGAATGGGCAGCAGCAGGTACTGCCACCAGGCCGTGGCGAAGTTGATATAGAACAGTACGTAGGCTGTGCCCCAGCCCAGGCGCGACATCCAGTTGTCGCCCATCTTCTCAATCAGGTTCCACTCGGGGTAGTCCCCTTCAAAGCGTTCCGCCAGCGCATAGTTGCGGTTGAGCACCGAGTTGTAGATGTCTTTGGTCTTCCACATCATCGAAAAGGCATTCGACGAGTACAGCGGCGAGTGCGGGTCCAGCTCGGTGTCGGAATAGGCGTGGTGCATGCGGTGCAGCAGCGCATAGGCCCGGGGCGAGAGGAAGGAGCTGCCCTGGCAGATGTAGGTGAACAGGAAGAAGAACTTCTCCCAGAACTTGTTCATCGTAAACATCTTGTGGGCTGCATAGCGGTGCAGGTAGAAGGTTTGCGTGAACAGCGACAGGTAGTAGTGCGCGACGAAAAAGACTAGAATAGCCATAAGTAAAAAGAGGTGAGCTGCCCGCACAAGCTAAATGCCCGGGGGATGGTTCACAGATTGCAATGCAAAATTACGGTCGGGGCTAGGGTGGGGGCGAGCTTTAAGCCGAGAAGGCCAAAATGTTGCACATGAAATCAGTGAACAGTTATCAATGAGCAGTTAGCAGGACAGGGCGCGCCCTTCCCGACCACTACAATAGCGTTTAACAGCTCACTATCTACTGCTTACTGTTCACTGAATTCAAGCTACTTCAGCTCGAAAGCGCGGGCGGCGTCCCAGTGCGGAGCCTCGGGCAGGGGAGCGGTAAAGGTCATCAGCTCTTTCGTGACCGGGTGCTGCAGCTGCAGGCGGCGGGCGTGCAGGGCAATGCTCACGTCGGGCAGGGGCGCCAGGAAGCCGTACTTCACGTCGCCCACGATGGGCGTGCCCAGGCCGGTAGCCAGCTGGGTTCTAATCTGGTGGGGGCGGCCCGTGATGGGGTTTACCTGCAGCAGGAAGCGGTTGCCGGCCGGGCCCAGCAGCTCGTAGTTCAGCTCGGAGCGCAGCCCCTGGGCGTGGGGAGTTGGGTAGGCTTTGGTCACGTTGCGCACGGTGTCTTTCACCAGCCAGTGCAGCAGCTTGCCGCTTTCAGGCACGGGGGGCTTGCCGGTCAGGGCCCAGTAGGTTTTGTGAATCTTGTCGTCGCGGAACATCTCGTTCAGACGGCTCAGGGCCTTGCTGGTTTTGGCCAGGATGACGATACCCGATACCGGCCGGTCGATGCGGTGGGCTACGCCGACGAAGGCTTCGCCGGGCTTTTTGTACTTAAACCGCAGGTACTCGGCGGCCTTTTTGGAGAGAGGCTCGTCGCCGGTGGCGTCGCCCTGCACCAGGATGCCGGCGGGCTTGTTGATGACGAGCAAGTGGTTGTCTTCGAACAGTATTTCTTTCTGTTCCGACCAGATGTTGGGGCGGTTCACGCAGCGGGTTCAGCGGGGATATAACGATACGCAGGCGCCGGCTGCGGCCCCGGGGGCCACGCACGTCAACAGACCACTCTTACCCGGCGCTTCTGCGTTACTGATAGCGAAGGTACTAACGCTGCGCTTAATGAGGGAGGAAAGAGGGATTGGGGCCTGTGCCCCCTTTTATTGAGGAGCAGGATATGCGGTGTCGGGCTTTTAGTATTTTTCCAGGTACCCTTTCGGGTACAGCTTCTGTAAATGTTTGGGAATGGGAGCCTGCCAGTAGTCCTGCCCTTGTGCTTTCAGGTAGGCAGCCAGCAGCATCTTCTTCCTATAGTTTTCCGAGTCCAGGTCGAAAGTCCAGTCACGTAAAAAATCCACTGCCATTAAGTTTCTGCCCTTAAACGTTCGCATCAGCGGCTTGGAAATATCCGCGTGCTTTTCCAGTATCAGGAAGCCGGCTATATCTACCCGCTGGCTCATGAGTGCCAGCATAACAGCAGTGTCTCCCCCCGGGCTGGTATAGTTGAGGTCGGCCCCGGCCGCCAGCAATAGTTGAACACTTTCCAGCCGGGAAGCGGCAGCAGCCATCAGCGGCGAATGATATTGGGTTTTTCCGGGGGTATCCTTAGCCGTTAGGTTGGGATTTGCGCCGTGGGCCAGCAGCAGGTGCACGTAGGCTGATGTCTCGAAGTTTGTAGCTGCTCGAATCAGTGCTGATTCGCCTGAGTAGGTTTCTAGGATATTGGGATTGGCACCGAGCTCAAGCAGCTCTTCCACCGAGCCTCCCTTGCTGTTTCTCACCGCACAGTACAGGAGCGTCATGCCATAAGTGGGCTCCTGGTAGTTGAGCAAGCCAGGCCTGGCCTTCACCAGCTTCTGGATAGCCTCCCGGCTTTCCTGCTGCACGGCCTGTGCCAGGCGCAGGGCCGGGCCATCAAACAGGTGCACATCATGGCCCAGCCGCTGGCGTTGAGCCAGGCAGGTGTTTGCCAGCAGGATAAGCAGCAGCATGAAGTAGTAGCGGCGAGGTTTCATGCGGGAGCTTTTTAGCTTTTCACAGTATCTGGTTAGGCGCACGAAGAGGACGGATTGCCGCGTTCCGCTGCGCTCCACTCGCAATGACAGAGGAAGGGCGCCACAGCACATCAACCCATCAACCCATCAAAAAATCAGCACATCAGCACATTAGTACCCTTCTTCCTTAGTCGGAAAGGACCGGCTTTTCACGTCTTCCACGTAGCGGCTCACGGCGTCGGTCATCACGTCGTGCAGCTCGGCGTAGCGGCGCAGGAAGCGGGGCTCGAAGCCTTTGCTGAGGCCCAGCATGTCGTGCACTACCAGCACCTGCCCGTCCACGTCGGGGCCGGCGCCGATGCCGATGACGGGGATGGTGAGCTCCTCGGCTACCTGCTTGGCCAGCACGGCGGGAATTTTTTCCAGCACCAGGCCGAAACAGCCGATTTCCTGCAGCAGGCGGGCGTCTTCAATGAGCTTCTGGGCTTCGGCTTCTTCCTTGGCCCGCACGGTGTAAGTGCCAAACTTGTAGATGGACTGGGGCGTGAGGCCCAGGTGGCCCATCACCGGGATGCCGGCCGTGAGGATGCGGATGATGGAGTCCTTGATTTCGGCGCCGCCTTCGAGCTTGACGCCGTGCCCGCCGCTTTCCTTCATGATGCGGATGGCCGACTGCAGCGCCACAGAGGAGTTGCCCTGGTAGGAGCCGAAGGGCATATCCACCACCACGAAGGCCCGCTTCACGGCCCGCACCACGCTCTGGGCGTGGTATATCATCTGGTCGAGGGTGATGGGCAGCGTGGTTTCGTGGCCGGCCATGACGTTGGAGGCCGAGTCGCCGACGAGCAGCACGTCCACCCCGGCGCCGTCGAGAATCTTGGCCATGGAAAAGTCGTAGGCCGTGAGCATGGAGATTTTCTCCTGGCGCTGCTTCATGGCCATGAGCTGGTGGGTGGTAACGAGCTTAACTTCCTTGTGCTGGGACATGCGCGTAATAAGTGAGGGGAAGCTATACGCTTCCATTTACGAGGCAAAGCTGGCAAATTCCTGGCATTTGCAGCGCCTGTGCGCCCCGGCAATCCGCTTTGGGATGAAAAAGCCGGTGCTGAAGAGGTTCATCGGCCCCGCTTTTTCCGCTGGCATCTTGGCTCTAAGGCCCGACCAGCCCTAATTCGAGCCTCTTTTCTATATGCCAGCGCCAGTAATGGCTGGCGAGAAAAAATATGGCAGCTCCCGACCAAGCCGGTCAGGCCAATTGCTTTGTGCCACCCGAAGGCTGGCAGCTAGCCAAGTGGAAGTAGCTCAGGCAAAGGGAGCCCCTTACGGAGGAGCCGGCCCGTAAAAGCAGCAGGCCTGTGCTGCTTGGTAACCCTACGGCCTTTTGCCCGCCTGCTTTATAGGGTATGGGCCTGCGCTTCGCACATTGCTTGCGTAAGGGCCCGGCCAAGGTCCTGGCAGAGGTCGCGGCCGAGCAGCGGCGTAGCCAGGATGGCCAGGGGACTGGCTTGCGCCTGTTGCAGCAGGGAGGCGTGCTCGGCCTGGGCAGTGATAAAAATCACCGGCACGGGGCGGGAAGCGCGTAGCGTGCTGGCTACGGCCAGGCCATCGAGGGGGCCCCGCAGGCGCACGTTCAGCACCACTACATCGGGCTGCAGCAGGCGGGCTGCAGTCAGGGCGAAGTCGCTGCGGGCCTCCACCGACAGCACCTCGTGGCCCGCTTCCTGCAGGCAGGCAAGCAAGTCGGCTGCGACGGCGGCATCGTCTTCAACGAGCAGAATACGTAGGCAGTCGGAGGTCATAGCTGAAGGCAAAAAGCTACCCTAATTAACATCAGCCAGCGGGGCAAAAGGAGAAAATGAGGCTGAGCGGTGCTATTGCGGCGATGAATGCCCATTTTCCGTCGCCGGGCAAGCAAAGGCCAGCGCAGGCGGCGGGCGCAGCCAAGCCGGAGCAGGTTCATTGAAGAAGCGCCAACCGCCTTGTCCTGGCCTCTTTCGCAAACCAAATTATACCGGCTGGGGAGGCTGTTGGAACAGGCTCCCGGGCCTGCTGCTGCGTAATCCTGGCGGTCGCTGCAACCCCTTTTTGGCAAGTGCGGTAATAGGCAGGCACCTTCCCGACGAACGCCGGCCGTCGCCGCCGGCACACATTATGCAAAACATGCGGTGGATAGTCCTTTTTACTTTCTGCGTTCTGGGCCAGCTGGCGCAGGCGCAAGGCGGGGCCACGCTTAGCGGTAAAGTGACCCGCCCCAAAGCCGATTCCATCCGGGTAAGCTGGCATCCGCAGCCGCTCGACCCGCGGGAGCAGACCATTGGAGCCCGCCTGAGCAGCAAAGGCGAGTTCCGGCTCGACATCCCCCTTACCGCGCCCACGCTGTTGGAGCTTAGCTACGGCGAAGAAGAGGTGCCGCTTTTTCTGGAGCCGGGCAATGCCTTGCAGCTCCGGTTTAAGAGCGGCGAGCTGCTGACCTCCCTGAAGTATTCTTCGGCTGATGGCAGCACTCACCGGCCGGCGGCAGCGGCCAACGGCTACCTGGCGGAAGTTGAAAACGAGTTTGCCAGCAACGAAGGCTACCAGGTACTGCCTGAAAACATCGAGCTGTACGAGAAGCCGTTTCTCTCTTTTCTGGATTACCGCCGCGATAAGCAGGAAAAGCTGTTCAAAAAAGCCGGCGGCCCGGCGGCTTTCTCGCCGGCGTTTGCCGCTTTTGCCCAGGCGGAGATTCGCTACCTCTACGCCAACGACCGGCTGACTTACCCCGACCTGCGCGAGCAGGTGGTGGGCACCGAAGGCCGCCTTAAGCTCAGCCCCGAGTTTTACAGCTTTCTGGGCGACCCCGCCGTGGTACCCGGCGACGAAGCCGCGCCCACCAGCCCCCAGGTGCAGGAGTTTATGCTCAACTACGTGCATTATCAGGTGCGCACCGAGGGCAAGTCCCTGACGTCCCCGGCGTACTACCCGGCCTGCTATCAGCTGGCCGACCGCACCTTTAAAGGTGCGCTGCGGCCCCTTATTCTGGGGCGCGTGCTGCTCGAAACCTTCCGCTTTGGCCACATCGAGCACGCCCGGGCCATGCTTAAGGATTACGCCACCACGGCCGGGGCGCCCGCACCCTGGCTGGAGCTGCTGCGCCGCGACCTCGACGAGCACAAGGAGCTGGCCATTGGGGCCCCGGCGCCTCCCTTGCCGTTGCACACTCCCGAGGGCGATACGGTGCGGCTGGCGGTATACACCGGCCGGCTGGTGTACGTGATGTTCTGGGATAGCCGCCTGCCGATGAGCCAGCGCGAGCTGCCTTACCTGAAGGAGGTGGTGAAAGAGTTTGCCGGCAAGCCCATCGTTTTTGTTAGCGCCGGGTTCGACGACGCCGCATCGAAAAAGCTGCCGGCGGCTGCCGTGGCGGCGCCCTCGGTGGCACCTGCCGTGGTGCCGCCCAAGGCCCGCCCCGCCGTGCGGGAGTCCTACGATATCGAAACGCTGCCCTCCTTCGTGCTGATTGCCGAAGACGGCACCGTGCTCGACCCCAACCCCAAGCGCCTCAGCAGCCATGCCCTGCTCGACGACCTGCGGGCCGCCTTTGGCAAAGCGGCAGCGTACCGGGCAGTGTCGGTGAAAAACGTGAAGCGCTAGGCTGGCCCTTCGCCGGGGCGCAGGGACGCAGCCGCAAATTCCGGCGCTTCGGAATTTTTTCTTTTGCTTGAATGTCTGCTCCGCCAAACCACCTGGAGTTTATGACAGCAGCACTTTCTACTACTTTCCAGATTGTTCCCGAGCCCGCCAATGGCTTGCTCACGGCCCAGTGGGCGCAGGCTGTGGCCAACCCCGATGCTGACCTGCGAAGCGACTACGCGCAGCTGCTAGCCGAGGCCCACCGGCAGAGCAACTGCCGCTTCTGGCTGCTCGACCTGCGGGGCCGCAACTGGCACGCGCCCTCCTTTGGGCCTTGGTTTGCGCACGACTACGCCAGGCAGGTAGCCCGCGCGCTTGGTGGCCCGGTGTTCATCGCCTACGTGCTGGCCCCCCAGCACCGGCCCATTGCCGAAAGCGAGGCTACGGCCACTACGCAGCGGGCTGCCGCCGCGCACGACCTCTATCCTTACTTTTTCGACAACGAAACCGATGCGCGTTCCTGGCTCTGCGACCAGCAAGAGCTGGACCCTGCTGCCGGCAGCTGCAGAGCGCAGCAGTAAGGCCCTTAAAAGCGGCCGGTATCTTGTTGCCAGGACCAAACAAAAAGCCCCTGCATTGCTGCAGGGGCTTTTTGTTTGGCGCTTCGAGAAGGGCCGGCTTCGTTAGTCGCGCAGCACTTTCAGGCTTAGGCGCTGGCTGCCTTGCAGCACTTCCAGCACGTAGAGGCCGGCGGGCAGGCCTGCGGCTTCCGTCAGGCTGAGGTTGTTGGCCGGCGCCGTCAGGGTGCGTACGCTATGTACGCGGCCCAGGGCATCGCGCAGGGTCAGGGTCAGGGGCTCGGTGCTGAAGCCGTGCAGGGCAAGGCTGGGAGCCGCATCGCTGGCAGTCGAGGGGTTGGGCCAGAGAAGAGCGGTGAGGCCGTTTTCCTGGCCTTTGCCCACTGCCAGGGTGCGCACCGGCGAGTAGCTGAAGGTGCCGTCGGTATCTACCTGCTTGAGGCGGTAGTACACCACGGAGGCGCCGTAGCGGCTCACTTGCGCGTCGGTATAGCTGTACTGCTGCCGTTGCGCGGTGGTGCCGATGCCGGCTACGCGGCCCAGGGTGTGGAAGCTATGGCCATTGGTGCTGGCTTCCACCACAAAATGGTCGTTGTTCTTTTCCGATGCCGTAGCCCAGACCAGGCGGGCCGCGGTACCGGCCGCAGCTACTTCAAAGCTGGTCAGGCTTACCGGCAGCGGGCTGTTGGCGTCGGCCAGGGTCCACACTGAGAGGTGGTCTACATTGGGGATGGTGAAGGTGCCCGCCGACATGTTCAGGGTGCCATTCATGCGCTGGAAAGGTCCATTTACAGCTACGGCGCGGAAGGCAACGAGGCGGCTTTCCACCAGGTCGCCCAGGTCGGCAGTGGCATTGTAGTTCAGGGCCACCGTCAGGTTCAAGCCAGTGTTTACGGTCGGCGTGAGGTCGTAGTAGCGGCTGATGCTCTGGTAGCCCGCCACGGCAGGGTTCATGAGGCGCGAGCCGGTGATGCGCAGGGCGGTGGTTACTCCAGGGCTTACGCTGCCGGCAGGAACGGTGATGCTGGCGCCAATGCCACGGAAGCTGCTGCTGCTGCCGGCCGTGAGGCCTACGGAGGTAAACACCCGGCCGAGGATATAGCTGGCTGAAGTTTCGCTCAGCGCCGCGCTGCCCGTCAGGGTCAGGGTGTTGCTGCCCGTGGTAAGCACGCCGCCGGTCATTGTAACCGCGCCGCTGGCGGTAGCGTTGGCAGCCAGGGTTTTCACACCGGCACCACTGAAACTCATAGCGCCATAGCTCAGGCCGCGCAGGCTTTGGGCGCCAGCACCGGCCACCACGAAGGTGCCGCCGGTCTGGGTGAAGCTGCCAGCGCCGGTATGGTCGCCGTATACGGCCAGGCTGCCGCCGCTCATGGTCACGGGGCCGTGCTGCACCAGGTGGCGCACTTCAGCTGTGGCCGATACAATGGGGTAGGCCGTGGCCAGGCCCGCCGGAATGGTAGCCGTCATGGTACGGGTGGGCACGCAGGCGTTCCAGTTGCCTACGTTGTTCCAGTTGCCGCCCCCGGCCGAGCCGGTCCAGGTGGTAGAGGTGGGCACCGACACGCTAACGATGGTGCCGCCGCTGGAGCACTTGCCCGGGGCCGTTACCGTTACCTGGTACACCGAGGTCTGGGTGGGGGTCACTACCAGGGTATTGCCCGACCCGGCATTGGTGGGCAGGCCGTCGCCGCTGAGCACGCTCCAGGCGTAGGTGTTGGCAATGTTGCCTTCCACCTTGATGTTGTCGAGGGCCCAGTTAAAGCCCGAGTTGGAGCTGTAGAACCAGCGCAGCTGCAGGTTGCTCTGGCCGGCGTAGCTATCCAGGTTGAAGCTGGCATTGGCGGGGCTGGCCGTGGTTGTGGTCGACGAGCCCTGGTTGGCCGTGTAGCTCTGCATTACAGTCCAGCTGCTGCCGCCGTTGGTGCTGATTTCTACCCGGCAGAGGTCGCCGCTCTGGAAGCGGAGGATGTGCTGGAAGGTAAGCGTAGCCGTAGCCAGGGTCGAGAGGCTGAATACGGGGCTGTAGAGAGCCGAGCGGGTCAGGATGTTGTTGTTGGTGGTGCTGGCGTCCACCATCACGTAGCGGGTGCCGTCGATGCCGGGGGTGGTGCTGTAGATAGCCCAGGCCGGAGCGGAATTCGGGCCGTTGGCCGTGCCGGTGTTGTCGCGGGTCCAGCCGCCTTCGGTGGTGCCCGTGTTCCAGTTCTGGTTGATGGCAGTAGCCGTCTGGGCGCCGCTGGGCGTGGCGGTCAGCGTCACCGACGTGCCGCTGCAGGTTGTATTTGCGCTGGATACCAGGGTGGGCGTGCCGCTGATTTCGCGCACCTCCACGTCGACAGTGGTCGACACGGGGCAGCCGCCGGCCGGCATGACGGTCATGGTGTAGGTGCCGCCGGATGCCAGGGTTGCATTGCTAACCGATGGGTTCTGCTGCGTGGACGTGAAGTTGTTGGGGCCCGTCCAGCTATAAGTATAGCCGCTGGGTGCTGTGCCGTTCAGTAGAATGGTGCCACCGGCGCATACCAGCGGCGTTACGGTGCTGGCTTCCACGGTAACTGCGGGCGGCAGGGCCGTGGAGGTTGCCAGCGAAGTACGGCGCGGGGTGCCGGCCGCCATTACGGCCTGCATGCGGGCTTTCTGTCCGGCCGAGAACATGAACATGCAGGCATCGTCGGTGTAGTCCATGTAGTTCATGAACTGGTCGCCGTTGGGGCCGTTGGAGCAAGTAACTTTCGGGAAGGAAGGGCAGCCGTAGTTGGAGGTGCTTTGGGTAGGCGTGTCCGTTACGTAGTCGGTACCGCAGGAAGCATCGCCCCAGATGTGGCGCAGGCCCAGCCAGTGCCCTATCTCGTGGGTGGCGGTACGGCCCAGGTTGTAAGGCGCCGCGGCCAGGCCGCCGTTACCTACGGAAGAGTACAGGCACACCACGCCGTCGGTGCTGGCCGAGCCGCCCGAGGTGTTTAGCCCGCCCAGGCCAGCGGTGTTGTCGGGAAACTGAGCAAAGCCCAGCAGGCCGCCGCCCAGGTCTACTACCCAGAAGTTCATGTACTTGCTGGGGTCCCAGAACGAGCCGGGCTTGATGGTGCTGTTGCAGTAGGTCTGGGTGTAGGGAGGGGCCGTCCAGCCCTTGCTGCTGCGGTTGATGCGGTTGATGCCGTTGAAGCAGTTGCCATTGGGGTCGCGCTGGGCCAGGGCAAACTGAATCTGCATGTCGGCATGAACGGGCTGAAAGGCGGCCGGCACCGAAGTGCGGTCCGCATTCAGCTTGGCAAAGTCTTCATTGAGGCGGGTGAGCTGTTCCAGGATGCGGGTATCGGAGATGTTGCTGCCCGTGCCTACAGCTTCGCCATTATGCACCACGTGAAATACGATGGGAATGGTATAATCTTGATTTGTAGTGCGCAGCGCTCCAGCCAGCGGTGCTGCCGGCGCGTTACGGTTGTAGCCCGGAATGGAATGCTCCAGCTGCTGCTGCATGGCCTCGTTGTTCTCGGTCGTCCCGCAGCCCCGGTCGTGCCGGTTGCGTTGGGCTAAAGCCGGCTTAGCAAAGGACAGCCCCAGCACACAGCACATCAGGAAAAAGTTATGTACTCGTAGCTTCATGAGATAGTAGGTAAAATGTAAATAAGCAATTAATAGCCCGCAGACCAGCGGGTAAAGCCGGTTTGGGCATATCAAATATACAAGCTTTTGTGCTATAACAAAAATATTGCCACTCGATTTTGTCCGCTTGAACTAGATAAGTTTGGCTAGTAAATAACAGGCTGTTTTCTATTCAAAAGCAAGTGGTTTGTTAGGTAGCTAATTGATAAATAATGAGTTGTTATTTGTGGGCTTGTGATTCGTCAGTTTCTTCTGTGCTCGGCTTGCATACCTTGCTTTTTCCACCTGAGCTTTGAAAAGTTAAAGATTCTCGTGGCGCATCACCATTGGTGTGCCGTGTGCGCAAGCCAACTTATTAAGCTTATGGCTTTCATTGGATAAGTGCAAATTTTTAGGAATGGTTTGAGCCGCAGAACTTGTTTTGTTCGCCGGGCTTAATTCTACTTGCCCGAGATGGTGCAAGCTCAACCGTAGGCGCCGGCTCTGCAGGTGCTGAGAAAAAAGCCTGGGGCTAGCGCGCAAAAAACCCCTGACATATAAGCCAGGGGCTTTTTAGCAGACAACACAATTGAGAAAATAACAAGGCCCTCACCTTCATTTTCTGTGTATGCTGGGTAGACCGCGTGACTGGCCAAAAGGTTGCTGGGAGTTAATAGGCACTAACCAAGCCAGGGGCATGCTCCAAAGTGGTGTGTCAGCGTATGCCCATCAGGAGCAAGCTCAAGAAAAAAGCCGGCCGAAGCCCACGGCGAATAGCTCTGTGAGGGGCTACTCTACCATTATGCGCTTGCTCAACTGCCAGCCTGCTGTGCTTACACGAAGAACATACAGGCCGGGAGGCAGGTCCGGGAGAAGGAAAGTGGCCTGATTTGCCGCCACGCGCAACGATACCTCGGCCTTCACCGCACGGCCGGTAGCATCAAGCAGGGTGGCTCGGGCAGCACCGGTACCAGCCGGTAAACGCAGCTGCACCGCCTCCCGGGCAGGGTTAGGCCAAAGCTCCAGCCATGGTGCCGCCGCCCGAATGGCGAGAGGCGCAGCTTGCAGGGACGCTTCTATCATGAAGCGCATCCTCGACTGCGGCACATGGCGTGGGTACTTAAGCCCACGAATAGCCGAGTCGCCCACAGCAATGTAGCAGGTCGAATCCCGCGGGAATTCTTCTAGCTGGTACGTCAGCGGGTCATGGCTCGGAGGGAAAAGTCCGCCGGCTGGGTGGGGCAGCTGGGCCAGGCCCACGAAAAATGACCGGCCCGTCACCGGCACCGGGGTGGGCAGCGAACACAGCAGCCAGTTGTCCTGGTCGGCGGCCGTAATGACGTGGTTGGCGGAGCGACCCAGTAGGTGCCCTGCTTCATCCAGCACCACGCCGTACACCGTTTCGCCCACCGAGCGCCGGTCGTGGCTCAGAAACAGACGCAAAGAACTTACCTGGGCCGGCGCATGCAGCGGAAACCGGGTGAGCATAGTGCCTCCAACCATGCCCCCACCTATCCCCTGGGTGAACAGTAAATACACATTAACCGCGAATGGGAAGCCACGCACATAGCTGATTTCATGGGTAGTGGCCACGGTCGAGTCGGCCCACACGTCGTTGGTGGGGTTTTGGTCAGGCGGCAGCTGCACGGTGTAGTAGGTAAAGCCCCCCACGGCTTGTGGCACCAGGCCTGGCAAACGCACGTATGCTTCGGCACCGGGGGCCAGGCTGGGCAGTACGGTGGTTGTGCCGCTGCCCGGCGCAGCATTGATGCCCGGCACCAGCGACACCGGCAGGTTCAGCAGCGGCTGGCTGCCCTGGTTGCGTACCAGCACCTTCACCGGGTAGGGCAGCACCCCGCTGCTTTGCACGGGCAGCTCGCCAATGCCTTCGGCCCACACAATGGCCGCATCGCGGGCCGGCGAGGGGTAACCCAGCCGCAGGCGGGGGCGAACCAGGGACGAGTCGCGCAGCTGGGCCGGAAAGCCAGACGTGCCAGTGCTGCCGTGCCACCAAGGATTATAGGCGGCCCCGGCGCTGGACAGGAACTGCATTCCATACATGCTGGGGGTGGGGTTTTCCCACTCATAGGCCACGTAGAGGCTGCCCCCAGTGTAAGTAAAGGGAACCTGAAAGCTGATGTCGGAAGGGCCCGAGGGGTTGATAGTCAGCGGACCGTTGTAGACCTGTTGAAACGGGGTGGGCTGCTGGCTGAGCAGCAGGCTCCAGGTATCGTTGAGATGGTAGCGGGCGTCGGTGCTGTTACGCAGCCATACCCGCAGGTTGCCCGTTACGGCAGCCTGCACCGGCCACGGCGGGTTGTTGGCGTCTATTCCGAGCGAGACAAGGCTGGTATTCGGCAATACGCCGCGTATCTCATTTCGCATCAATAATATAGCGCCTCGCTCATAGGGTGCGGCTGTATTGAGGGCCCGCGAGCCGCCAACAGGGGGCAGGGTGCTATAGGGCACTACCAGGGCGGTGGTTCCAGCCGGCTGCTGGGCCTGCGCCAGCCCGGGCCAGCCAGCCAGCAACCAGCCGCTCAGCAGCCAAGTATTTCGGAACAAAATGCGGATTAAGCGGTGCAGCTGCATGAATGGGGTAGAAAAAGCGCAAAAGAAAAATTACCGGTAAAGGGAAACCGTCCCGCGCAGCTGCCGGGGCTGGCTGCGGCAGTCAGCATAATCGAGCTGATAGAAGTACTCACCGGGGGCCGCACCCGCGCCATTCCAGCGCAGGCTGGGGTCGGTAGTGCTGAATACTTCCTGGCCCCAGCGCGAAAACACCCGCAGGCGGGCGCCCGGCAGGGGCGCCTGCACGGGCACAAACGCATCGTTCAGGCCATCGCCGTTGGGAGTGAATACATTCGCGGCGGAAAAGTCGATACTGGCCGGGGGCACCTGTACCGGCTGGCTTAGCACGCGGCCATCGGCCAGGGTGAGGCGCACGGTATAGGTGCCGCCACGGGCGTAGCGGTGAGCTACCTGCCGCCCCGTGGCAGTGTTGGCCGCTCCGCTGGCCGGGTCGCCGAAATCCCAGCGCAGGCCCGTGGGCAGGCCCGCGCTGCCGGCCCAAAACCGCACCGAGTCTTCGGCACAGCCGACTTCGTGATTGAGCGTGGGCGGGGCGTACAGCATGTTTGCAATAATGTTGGGCATGTGCATGCTCGGCACCTGGCCGGGCAGGTAGGGGTAGCCCTCGGCCTCGAAGGCGCAGCCGGCCCCGGCCACGTTGGGCCGACGCACCAGGGCTGCGGCGGCGGTACGAAACTGCGTGGTGCCGGGCACCAGCGGAAATCGTTCATAGCACTGCCCCGCCCACAGCGTGCCATCGGGGGCCAGCTGCAGGCCAAAGAACCGGAGGTAGTCGTAGGGCAGGGGCGGCACCGGCACGGCCGATACCAGAAACCGGGAAGCCGCGATAGCCGCGGCCCCGGGCCGCATGAGGTCGTACTGCCACAGGTCGCTGAGGCGGCGCGGGCTACTGGCCGTCAGCGGCGTCGACTCTGCAGTGTAAAGCAATTCCGAATTAGGAGAAAACGCGCAGAATTGGGTTAGTTCACTACAAAACAAACGGCCATCGCCACCCACGTTGAGCTGTGCCACGGGTGTGCGGTATATTATCTGCTCATTCGAAACCACGCCGGTGGCATTGTCGAAGTCGTACACGCACACCAGTCGCTCGCCGCTGCCCGGGCCGGTACGCAACAGGCCGCCGCGCGCCAGTCGGCGGCCGTTGGGCGCGGCCCGTAGCTCGCCCTGGTCGGGGAACTGGGCCTGCCCAGCCAGCGACACCACTGCCGTGGCGCTTACCCCAGCCGGCGACAGCAGAAAGGCTTGGAACCCCCGGCTAAGCAGGTCCGGGGTAAGCACCCAGAAGTCGCGGTTGTTTTGGTGGCGTACTATCGTGACGCGGCCGTAGAGGGTGCGGGTTACCTGCCGGCCTTTCTCGGCCACCCCGCCCCGGCCGTTATTCAGGCGCATGTCTACCCGGGCCCAGCACAGGGCGTAGGCAGTTTGCCCATCCACCGTCGCCTTTTCCCAGTAAAATACATAGTAGTCGTGGTCGTTGGCCGGTGCGGGGGCAATAGCCGCGGATTGAGGGGTAACGCTGGTAAACCATTCTTCAGCGTTAATAGAGGTTGCCGTCGCCGCTGCGTTTAAGTTACCATTTGGCATCTGCGCGTAGTTATTTGCGTCATTGGTAGAAGAAATGCCAACACCATCCGACATAAACAAAAATCTTCCCTGAGCATCACAAATGGCAGTATTGCTGGCGGTGCCCCAAAATACATTACCCCAAAATCCTGTGGTGCCGGCCCAGATTGACGGGGCCCCAGGGCCGCCTGCAGACGGGAATTCGATGCGGATGCCTGCACCATTGGGCGTCGAGGAGCCTAGATATTGACCAAAGCACCAGGTATTAAACTCGCGCTGAGCTTGGGTAGATAGAGTTATGAAAGCCAGAGTTACCAGCAATAGCAGTTTTTTTTTCATAGGTATAGGGTAGAAGAGAGAGTGAGCGTATAAGCAAAAATACCCAGGGCAAGCTATGCTCACCCTGGGTACGATAAGCCCAGCCAGCTTACTCTTTCACGAGCCGCTGGGTGCTGAGGCGTTTGCCATCAAACAGCTGCACCTGGTACAATCCATTTGGTATGGCTTTTACGTTAAAGCTAGTTACGCCAACTGCTTCCTTGCTTTGGCGCTCCTCTACTATCCGCCCTTGCAGGTCAAGTACCTTCACCCACTCATAGCGAAGGTTCTCACGAGGCTCTATTGTCACCTCCTCTTTCGCTGGGTTAGGAAACAGATTCACTGGAGTTGCCCCGGCAGAGCGCGCCCCAATAAAGCAGGGTACTATTTTTCCTGCTTTGTAATACAAACTGGCATGCGCCGCCCTATTGAAACTGCTGCTGGCGGTTGCGGTTCAGCTTGAGGTCCTGCAGCAGGCTGCTTTTGGCGGCAATGGTGAAGTTGTAGCCTTTGAGCTGGCCGAAGGGTATCCACATGCCGGTAATCTGCCAGCAGTGCAGGTCGCGGTAGAAGGTGATGTTGGGGTAGGTGATGTTTTTGCTCACCATGTCGTAGCCGGCCGTGTAGCTCAGGCGCAGGTTTTCGGTGAGGCGCACCGAGCCCGTGAAGCCAATGGTGGACGCCGACAGCAGCGGCGGGCGGGCCTGCCCCGGGCGCAGTGGCCGGCTGGTGGTGTAGGAGGCGTTGTAGGTCATGGCCAGCTCCCAGGGAATGTCGAAGTCCACGTAGTCGGCGTAAAAGGCCGGCGGGCCGGGCGTGCCCAGCAGCGGGTCGTTGGCAGGCGCTACGTTGCGGCGCACCGTGCTTTTCTTCGTGCCCGAAGCCGGGTTGAAGGCGTAGTTCAGGCCCAGGGTGGCCGAGCTCAGGCGCAGCAGGCGGCGGTTGCTTTGCTCGAACAGGTAGCGGTTGATGGCGCGGCCCATGCTGTCGCGCTGGTAAGGCTCCAGAGTAGCGTTGGCTACAATGCTCAGCTTCTGCGCCACCTGAGTGCGGAACGTCATGGCCAGCGGCGACAGCCGCAACGAGTCGGCCGCGAAGTTGTAGCCCATGTTAAAGTCCAGGCCATCAAGCAGGCTCACTTTCTTGAAGGGAGAGGTACCGGTGCTGTCGTTGTTGTTGCGCACCTTCATCTCCACCGAGTTCTGCAGGGCAAACGACAGCTGGCTCACGCGCTGCCCGCCGGGCACGCCGTACACAAAGCCGGCGTAGCGGTTGAAGGTGCGGTCGGTAACTTGGCGGCCGCTGGCATCGGTAAGGCCGGGGAATGTGACGTTCTGGTAGGCCGAAGTATTCTGGCTGAGGTCGGGCGAGAAGTTGTAGTTCAGGCTGGGCGTGGCCTTGTGGCGCAGGGCCTGAATCTTGCGGTTGCCTCTGCGTACCACCGTGCCATAAAACGCCGTGTTCAGGCTCAGGCCGGCCGAGTACGAGTACTCGCGGTGGAAGCCCCGCACGGTGTCGATGCGCACGGCGCGGGCAGCTTCAATGTACTTATAGTCAAGCCGCTGGCCATACCAGGTTTCGCCGTAGTTGACGCTGGGCTGCACCTTAAAGTACTTGGCCACGTTGTAGGAGCCCAGCACGATGCCAAACTGGTGCTGCATGCCGTTCTGGGCGTTGCGCAGCAGGCTGCCGAGGTTGCGGAAGCTGAGCGGAATCTGCGTGTCGGTGCTGGTGCCGCCCAGCAGGGGCAGGCCGCCATCTACCTGCCGGGCCCGCATCACGTTGCTCACCCGGTTCTGCGCAATGAGGTTGTAGCTGATGGTGAACTGCTCGTAGAAGCGGCCCCGGGGCTCCAGGCCCAGCCACTCGTACGGGTACTGCCGGGCCACGCCCACGCTGATGTCGGGCAGGGTGAAGTCCATCACCCCGGTTTGGGTGTTCTGGCTCTGGCTCAGGCGCACGTTGTAGTTGATGGGCAGGTTGCGCAGCTGCTTGGAGTAGCTGATGCTGGAGTTGAACGAGGGCGAGAGGTACTGCCGGGCATTCAGGGTGCTGTTCTGGCGGTTGAAGCTGCTGCTGCCGGCCTGCACGCTGGCCGTGAAGCGCCCGCCGCCGGGCTTGGGCACGGGCGTGTGCGACCACGACAGCCAGAACGTCCGGTCCGAAGGCGGGCGGATGTATTCCGGGCTGGTCGACAGGGCGTCGCTGCTCAGAATGCGGTTGGCGGGCCGGTCGGTGAAGCGAAAGTTGAAGTTGCCGTTGTAGGCGTAGCGCTTGAGGTAAGTCACGTCGGCTGTGGCCCCCCAGCCGCCGAAGCTCTGGGCATTGCCGGCGTACACGTCGCCGGTCAGGCGCACGCCGATGTAGTCGTTGGGCGCGAAGTAGTAGCCGCCGTTGGTGAGGAAGTAGCCACGGTCGGCGGCCTGCCCGAAGGTGGGAATCAGAATGCCCGAGCCCCGGCTTTTGTTGGGGGTAGGGAAGTAGCCGAACAGAAAGCCCAGGGGCGTGGGTACGTCGCCAATCACGAGGTTGAAGGGCCCGGTAACCACTTTTTCGCCCGGCACCACTTTCATCTTGCTGGCCTGAATGTAGAAGTGGGGATGCTCCAGGTTGCAGGTTGTGTAGCGTCCGTGCAAGCCATACAGCTCGTTGCCGGGCATCTTCTTGATGGTCTCGGCGCTCACGTAGCCCTCGCCCTGCTGGGTGACGGCCTCGGCAATCTTGCCCTTCTTGGTTTTGAAGTTGTAGGCAATGCGCCCAGCCGTGTACACCCCGTCTTTGTCCTTGAACACGGGCCGGTCCTGTAGCCTGTTGCTTACGGAATCGAGGCGTCCTTCGGCTACCACGGTGTTGGTGCCGTAGTTCACGGTGATGAGCGCGGCCTTCAGGTTCATGGTCCCGTAGTCGACGGTGGCTTTGCTGTAGAGCCGCGCAATCTTGTTGCCTACATCGAACTGTATCGAGTCCTTGGCGGCGTACTTCACGGTGGTTTCTATCTGCCCCTTGCGGCCGGCGGCCAGGTTCAGCGAGTCGCCGGCGCCGCTCACACCCTGCACCAGGCCCGTACCGGGGCGGCCGGGAGCCAGCGTGTCGGGCACGGGCTTGTGGGACGTGCCGGGCACGCGGTTTTGCCCGGGGTTGATGGCGCCGGGCGGGGGCGGCCCCTGGGGGTCGCGCGGGTCGGGCGAGATGTAGCGCACCGGCGGCGTGGGCCGGCTGCCGGGCCGCTGCCGGGGCTTGGCCGGGGCCGGCGTGCTCCGGGGCGGGTTGGCCGGGGTGCGCGGCAGGGTAGGGGCGGGGGCCGTCTGGGCCAGCGCCGGCCCGCCCCAGAGGCAGGCAAATACAGCCCACAGCACGGCCCAGGGCCCTTTCGTGCGCGGCCACGACTGCTCGCGGGCGCTGCTGCGCAGTCCAAAGCTAGCTCGCAAAGTAATGTAGCGGTTAATTCGTTTAATTTTGGGGCAGATTCAGTAAACGGTATACAGTAGGTAGTAGCTGGACTGAAAAAATAACTGGCTTATCGACTGGTCACGTAAAGGGGCCAGCACGGAGCTACCGGCTGCCAACTACTGCGTACTTCATACTAATTACTCATTTACAAAGGTAGCGGTTCGCTACTGCCCCTTCAACGAACAACGTGCGGATTATTGCCTCCCTGGGCTGCGCGGCCCTGCTTCTGCTAGCCAGTGCAGCGCCTCCCCAAGCCGACTCCGCTGCTACCGACTCGGCGGCCCATTCCCGCGGCCGCTACCGCCTGCGCACCGTGGTGCTCGACGCCGGCCACGGCGGCAAAGACCGGGGCTGCTCGGGCCAGAAAGCCCGCGAAGCCGACGTGGCCCTGAGCATTGTGCTGGCCCTGGGCAAGCAGATTGAGCAAAGCATGCCCGGCGTGAAAGTGGTGTACACCCGCAAAACCGACGTGTTTGTGGAGCTCGACGAGCGCGCCGCCATCGCCAACCGCCACCACGCCGACCTCTTCATCTCGGTGCACTGCAACGCCGGGCCCAGCCAAAGCCACGGCACCGAGGTGTGGACCATGGGCCCGCACAAAACCGACGCCAACCTGAGCGTGGCCAAGCGCGAAAACTCGGTTATCCTGCAGGAAGAAAACTACCAGAGCCGCTACGGCGGCTTCAACCCGCACTCGCCCCAAAGCCACATCCTGTTCTCGCTGTTTCAGTCGGCCTACATCACCAACAGCCTGCGCCTGGCCCAGCGCATCGACCGGCAGTTCCGGGGCAGCCTGGGGCGCAGCTCCCGGGGCGTGAAGCAGGCCGGCTTCCTAGTGCTCTGGAAGTCTACCATGCCCTCGGTCCTGATTGAAGCCGGCTTTCTTACCAACCGGACGGAGGAGCAGTACCTCAACGAGAAGGCCAACCAAACGTATATGGCGGCAGGCATCTACCGCGCCCTGCTCGAGTACAAGCGCGAGCTGGAGCGGTAGCTACCACCCGGGCATACGGCCCGGCTGGCCCCGATGGTATCATTTGGCTTTGTCTTGTTACTTCGGCATTGGTAGCGTTGTCGTTCAGGTTATGAGTTCCGGAACGTGCACTCATAATTCAAAACTCATACTTCATAATTCACTTCCCCTTCCGTGTCTAAAGAAATAAAAGTGGCGTTGCTGGCCATCGTGGCCATTGCCGCCCTCTTCGTGGGTTACAATTTCCTGCGAGGCAGCAACGTCTTCTCCACCGATAATACCTACTATGCCCGCTATGCCAACGTGGATGGCCTCACCGTCGGCAGCCCCGTCATCTTCAACGGCATCAAGGTGGGGCAGGTAAAGGACATGCAGCTGCTGCCCGAAGACAACAACCGCATCAAGGTGGCCCTGGAAGTGCGCAAGGACATCACCATCGGCGACTCTACCGTGGCCAGCCTCTCGGGCTCGCTGCTGGGCTCCAAGACCATTACCCTGTTTCTGGGCAAGAACAACGTGGTGTACAAGGGCGGCGAAGAGCTTAAATCCTACACCGTGGCCAGCATCGCCGACGCGTTTCAGGCCAAGGCCCTGCCCGTGCTCGGCACGGTTGACTCTACCCTTACCCGCGTGAACACCTTCCTGAGCAAGGAAGCCAAAATGAGCTTGCAGGGCACGCTGGTAAACGCCCAGGGCGCCACCGAAGCCCTGCAGAACCTGCTGGTGCAGAACCAGCGCAACATCAACGAAATCACCACCAACATGGCCCGCCTCACCCGCGACCTGTCGCGCACCAGCCGCAAGCTCGACAACATGGTGGTCAACCTCGACCAGATGTCGGACTCGCTCAAGACGGCGCCCATTGCCCCGGCCCTGCGCCGCCTCAACTCCACCCTGGGCGAAGCCCAGACCACCATTGCCGGCCTCAACAAGTCGCTGAACGACCGGAACGGCTCCCTGGGCAAGCTGCTCAACGACACCCTGCTCTACAACAACCTCAACTCCACCGCCGCCAGTGCCGATGCCCTGCTGGCCGACATGAAAGCCAACCCCAAGCGCTACGTGCACTTCTCGGTGTTTGGCGGGGGCGAGGGTAAAACCAAGAAGGAAGTAGAAACGACGACGACTCGCCCCAATGGCACCAAGGTGGAGACAGAAGTGAAAACGACGAAAAAGTAGGCTTTCCGGCAGAGCCGCGCCCCTACATTTGTACCGCCTTCGCATTCGTGCGGGGGCGGTTTTTTGTGCCCTGCCAGCAAGGCACTGATGTGCGCTGAGCTTCCTCCTCCTCTGAAGGAAAAAGACTTCGTCACTCCATCACCTCATCTCCTCATCACCCCATTCCCACCCATCTCCAGTATGAACGTCGAGTTCAACCGCAACGAAGACCAGCTCAAGCAACTCAGCTTCAACCTGCGCCAGAAGCTCCAGAAAGTGGCCCTCGGCGGGGGCGAGAAGCGCATTGCCGCCCACAAGGCCAAGGGCAAGCTCACGGCCCGCGAGCGGATTGACTACCTGCTGGACAAGGGCGCGGCCCAGGTGGAAATCGGCGCCTTCGCGGGCGAGGGCATGTACAAGGAAGAAGGCGGCTGCCCATCGGGCGGCGTGGTGGTGGTGATGGGCTACGTGCAGGGCCGGCAGTGCCTGGTAGTGGCCAACGATGCCACCGTGAAGGCCGGCGCCTGGTTTCCCATCACGGCCAAGAAAAACCTGCGGGCCCAGGAAATCAGCATCGAAAACAAGCTGCCCATCATCTACCTCGTCGACTCGGCCGGGGTGTACCTGCCCATGCAGGACGAGATTTTTCCGGATAAGGAGCATTTCGGCCGCATCTTCCGCAACAACGCGGTGATGAGCTCCATGGGCATCGTGCAGATTTCGGCCATCATGGGCCCCTGCGTGGCCGGGGGCGCCTACCTGCCCATCATGAGCGACGAGGCCATGATTGTGAACGGCACTGGCTCGGTGTTCCTGGCCGGCTCCTACCTGGTGAAGTCGGCCATCGGCGAAACCATCGACAACGAAAGCCTGGGCGGCGCCTCCATGCATTCTGAAGTGTCGGGCGTGACGGACTACAAGTTCGACACCGACGAGGAGTGCCTCGACCATATCCGCAACATCTTCGACAAGATGGGCGCCCAGCCCAGCGCCGGCTTCAGCCGCAGCGCGCCCGCCGCGCCCAAGCTCGATGAAAAGGAAATCTACGGCCTGCTGCCTTCCGACCGGGTGAAGCCCTACGACATGATGGACATCATCCACCGCCTGGTCGACAACTCCGAGTTTGAGCCCTACAAGGACCTGTACGGGCAGACGCTCATCTGCGGGCTGGCCCGCATCGACGGCTGGGCCGTGGGCATCGTGGCCAACCAGCGCAAGATTGTGAAAAGCAAGAAAACCGGCATGCAGATGGGCGGCGTCATCTACTCCGACTCGGCCGACAAGGCCGCCCGATTTATCATGAACTGCAACCAGAAGCGCATCCCGCTGGTGTTTCTGCACGACGTATCCGGCTTCATGGTGGGCTCGCAGTCCGAGCAGGGCGGCATCATCAAGGACGGCGCCAAAATGGTGAATGCCATGAGCAACTCCGTGGTGCCCAAGTTCACGGTGGTGGTAGGCAACTCCTACGGCGCCGGCAACTATGCCATGTGCGGCAAGGCCTACGACCCCCGCCTCATCGTGGCCTGGCCCACTGCCCAACTCGCCGTAATGAGCGGCGCTGCCGCCGCCAACACGCTCCTGCAAATCCAGGTGGCCAGCCTCAAGGCCAAGGGCGAGGAAATTACCCCCGAAGCCGAAAAGGAGCTGCTCGACCGCATCAAGGCCCGCTACGAGGAGCAGCTTTCGCCCTACTATGCCGCCGCCCGCCTCTGGGTCGACGCCGTGATTGACCCGCTGGAAACGCGCAAGGTCATCTCCGAGGGAATCGCCGCCGCGAATCATGCGCCGATTGAGAAGGCGTATAATGTGGGGGTAATACAGGTGTGACCAATGAACTACAATTTCTTAGCGACTGGCGTAGATAAAACCCAGGTTTTCGAATTGATTTTCGAGCACACAGACTTGCAGGTTTTCGACTTGTCTTCTGCGTTTGGGCAGGAGGTACGTCAATACAAAAGCACCGATGAAATAGCTGCAAAATTTGATTTAGAAAACGGAGGACAATTTGCCATATCGCTCCGATTATGGAGTCCCCGTTTTGGTGGAGAAGTGTTTTTTAGAAAAATTAATCTGAATCCAAAGCACTGCGAAGGCCATACATTTCGCTACGCAACGAGTGGATGGGGGCTAATTCAATTACACTTAGGTGGGTATCAGCACGGCAGTCTTCATCATTCCAACATCGGGCACTTTAATGAAAGAGGGGCCATAGGAAGAGCGGACGATGATAAAGAGCTAGCAGAAGTAAAACGCTGGAACTGGAAAGAAATAGTGTCAACTTCTGGGCGATTAAGGCGGCAGATTAGTAAAATGGCCGTTAGAAAGTTTGAGGGCATAGATATGTTGCCTGGAGCTGAGGCTTTAAAGAAAACAGGGGTAGAGCTACGATATTAACTCGATGAAAACCCTCTACCTCCTGGCCGGCTGCAACGGGGCGGGCAAAACCACGGCCGCCTACGCCCTGCTGCCCGGCCTGCTCGACTGCCGCGAGTTTGTGAACGCCGATGAAATTGCCCGTGGCCTCTCGCCTTTTCAGCCCGAAACCGTGAGCGTGCAAGCGGGCCGGCTGATGCTGGCGCGGCTGCGGGAGCTGCTGGCAGCCGGGGAAACCTTTGCCCTGGAAACAACGCTGGCCACGCGACACTACCTGCGGTTTATTGCCGAGGCGCGGGAGCGGGGGTATTTCGTTAGCCTGTTGTTTTTCTGGCTGAACTCGCCCGACTTGGCGGTTGGCCGGGTGAAGCTGCGGGTGCAGGAAGGTGGGCATTCTATTCCGGAAGATGTTATCCGGCGGCGCTACATTGGGGGCTTGCAACAGTTTTTTACAGCTTATTGCACCGCCGTTGATAGCTGGACGTTTATGGATAATTCCAACGGGGCGGCGCAGCTGGTAGCCAGCAGTGCGGACGGGGAAACACAGGTCGTAAATGAGGATATTTGGCAACAGTTAAGGGTTACTTACCATGTCTAAGAAAGAGCAAGCCGCCTACATCAACCAGCAGCTCAAAATCGGGCTTGTGGCTGCCTACAACAATATGCTGGCATTCAAAAAATACAGGCAGAGCCCGGTTATCGTGTCCCGCAATGGTAAAGTAGTGGCCGTAGCCCCGGAGGATATGCCCCCAGCCGCTCCTTTCGAAAAATGGTCCTAATCCCCGAAGCCGAAAAGGAGCAGCTCGACCGCATCAAGGCCCGCTACGAGGAGCAGCTTTCGCCCTACTACGCGGCGGCCCGCCTCTGGGGCGATGCCATGATTAACCCGCTGGAAACGCGGAAGGTCATTTCAGAAGGCATTGCCGCCAACCATGCGCCGATTGAGAAGGCGTATAATGTGGGGGTAATACAGGTGTGAGGTATGACCGAAGAGCAGGAGAAAATAAGGGCAGACTTGCCCAGGTTAGTTGGCTATTTTAAAGGTATTGCTGCGGGAAGTGGATGGCATCCGCTGTGGAAAACGGAATACGAAGTAGCATCTGCAACCGTACACCTACTGCTTGCCAAAGACGATTTTACGGAAGCCGACTTTGCGGAAATTGCCTCTTGCGTCAACACTTTAGTTGGCAAAGAGCATGCAGATGGATGCGGATGGCTGGATTTTCAGCTGCAGCTCAGCCATTTCTTCCGGGTTTCCGGCTACCAGTCGGATTGGAATGGGACCACCGGAAAATTCACGTTTGGGAATGCTGCGTCTGGTTGTTGAACGCATTTGAACTCGATAGCGCGGGGTCGTACCCGAAGGGCTGTGCCCCGTGCTGACTATTCGCGGACCTCTGGCCCGCAGCCGCCAGCACGATACAGGCGAAAGCCCGGTGCTGCCGGCCAGAAGCCGACAAATAGTAGACTCGGGGCACAGCCCTGCGCCATCCAGGAGAAAAGAAAGTAAAAAGCCGGTGTCGGAATCAGTAGCGCACACTTTATGGGCTGCGCTACTGTTACAGGCCATACCCATACAGTGAAAACCGTCCCGTTCCCGCGTTTGCACTGTCAGGAATGGGGCGGTTTTGTGGTGTTAGCAGCGGCTCACCCGCCGGGCCACCTGCGTGTAGAAGGGCATGCCGTGCCAGGCCGCAAACTCCTGCACCTGTCCCCGTAGCTGAGCAGCTTCGTGGCTCCCGGGAGCCGCAAAGTGCAGCTGTGCCAGCCAGAAGTGTACCTGGTAGTAGTCGAGCAGCCAGGAGTGGGTATCGAGGCCAAACAGCACTTGCCCGGTGGGCGGAGTAGCTGAAGGAGTGGCACCTTCAGTCCGCAGTTCGGCAACAGCCCGAAAGGCCCGCATCAGCTCGTTGAATACGTTTTCCTCCAGCAAGGCCAGCTCCGGGAATTCCGCATCGGTGATGTCGAGCCAGTCGCGCAGGGCCGCGTACTGCGTTGTCAGAAACAGTGCTTCGGCCACGAAGAAGTAGTAGCCGGCGGGAAACAGGTTATAGAACGCGGGCAGTACCGTGCTGTTGGCCTCGGAGCGGGGTATCCCGGCAGCCTGGCGGCGCAGGCGCTGCAGTCGGGCAGGGGGCACCTGCCGGTCGGGGGCGTCGTACCAGGCCGCAACAATCTCGGCAAAGGCCCGGCGGCCCAGCGGGAAGGGGTGTACATTGGCCGGAACCGGTAAAGCCAGCAGCTGCCGCAGGCGGGCGCGCCAGGTCGTTTCATCCTCCGCCAGGAACGACCCCAGGAACAGGGCGCAGTGCCCAAACAGCTGGGCTTCGGGCGTGGGCTTGTGGCGCAGGTACTCGCGCACAATATCGCCATAGGCCCCGTTGAGGTAAGCCATATCGACGAAGCACTCCACAAAAAACTCCTGCCCGGCCGGGTGGGCCGCCAGCCGCAGGGCCAGCGGGGCCGCCGGGTCGGTAGGGGAGGCCGGCCGCGTTACCCGTCCCAGGAAGTATCCGAGCAGCAGCCGCTCGGGGTAGGCCAGGCGTTCCATGGCCAGCAGCTCGGGAATGTCGGTTGGGGCTTCGCTGGGGGCGTCCCCGCGCGCGACCAGCCCCGCAATGGCCTGCCCGAAGGTCGCGAAGTCGGCGTGACCGGCGTAGCGGGCCAGGGTGTCGAGGGTGTGCAGGTGGTAGCCGCCCTCTTTGTCGACCAAGCCAAAAAAGCGGCGCAGCGTGCTGGGGCTGAGTCGGCGCCCACCCGTAGCGGCGGCTTTCTGCAGCTCGGCCTCCAGGGCGTCGCAGTGGCTGGGATAGCGCAGGGGCTGCCCAAAGCGGGCGGCAACCGCTTCGCGCAAAGCGGTGTGAAGGGGCGGGGGCAGGTGAGGCACGGTAGAAGGTCGGTTTGCAGGCCTAAAGAAAAAGAATTTTTTGGCCTTTGTATGCAGTCCTGACCGGGGCTCACCTTTGCCTCCCTTCCATTCGGAGCCCGGTCTAGTAAGAGTTTGCGTGTCTGGCCTGCTCCGGACGCCACAGGATTTCTGCTCTGGGCCCGGCTAGTTCACTTTTGCCTGGCTTTTCTCACCTTTTCTCTTGCACCCCTTCTCATGAAAAAAACCTTAATTCCCATGCTGCTGGCCGCCGCATTCGCCTTCAGTAGCTGCAGCAGCACCAAAGACGACGCTACGGCGGCCACCACTGAAGCCAGCAGCATAGCCGAAGCGGCGAGCAACGAAGCAGACGCCACGGTAGCCGAGGCCGCGCCGGAAGAAGCTACGCCCGTCGAGGAAACCGCCAGTGCGGGCGCGTCTGCCGGCGACTGCGACAAGTTTCTGCGCGACTACGAGGAGTTTGCCACGGCCTATGTGGCGCTGTCGGCCAAATACGCCAAGAATCCTACCGACATGTCCATCATGGCGGAATACGGCGAGATGGCTGCTAAGGCGCAGGAAATGCAGCAGCTCTCCCCCGAAACCTGCCAGGGCGATGCCGCTTTTCTGAAGCGCTACACCAGCATTGCGGCCAAGGTGACCCATGCCGCGGCGGCCCAGCTGCAGGGCTCGGCGAAGATGCTGGAGCAAATGGGGCAATAGTGTATTCTTCTCACCTTTTTTCTTCACTGCCATGAGTTCTTTTGCCAGATTCCTGAATGAAAACCAAGACCCCAAAGCCATTGAAAAGCTAATGGGCAAAGTCAGCGGCCTGCTGACTGCCGACGAGGAAGTGCAGTACATCGCGGTGCAGAAAAAGCCCGTGCTGAACACCTCCCCCGACTGCGTAGCCCTTACCAACAAGCGCGTTATCTTCTGCCGGCCCAAGAACTTCGGCCTCAGCATGGAGTTTAAAGACCATCAGTGGAAAGATGTCATCGACATCCACATCAAGGAAAACATGCTGGGGGCCGACTTCTCCATTAAGACGGCCCGGGGCTACGACCTGATGGATTACCTGCCCAAAGACCAGGCCCGCAAGCTGTATCAGTTTGGGCAGGCCAAGGAAGAAGAGGCTCGCGACTACCGCCGGCAGCGCGAGCTGGAAGACAAGCGTGCGGCTGCCGGGGGCGGTATTGTGGTAAACGCCGGGCCGGTAGCGGCACCCGCAGCTCCGGTAAGCACCGCCGACGACCCCATGGAGAAATTGAAGAAACTAAAGCTGATGCTCGAAAATGAGCTGCTGACGCAGGCGGAGTATGACGAGCGCCGGTCTGCCATCCTAGCTAACCTAAGTTGCGGGGTATAGATGAGGCAGAAAAAAAGTCTGTTCGGCGTGAACAGGCTAGGTTTGAAGTATTCGA
>NZ_BAABGZ010000024.1:0-36826 GCF_039541835.1 Hymenobacter saemangeumensis
ACTGGCTGGCTTGGCACTGGCTCGCCTTTACCGTCCTGTTGCTGCGCAAAATCGCCCCAACCCCGACTTCCTAAACAGCTTCATAATCAGCACATCAAACAATCAACACATCAATCCTTCCTTTCCACATTAACCTCCTACCGTCATGCCCTACAAAAGCAATAACACCAACCAGCAGTCCAGCGAAAACAAAGGTGCCCCGGCCGGCGAAGGCCTGCCTAAAGGCACCGGCGACCTGCCCGTAAACGAATACGACCCGGAAACCCAGGCCCGCCTGGAGCAGGAAGCCCTGGATGCCGGCCTGCGCCACCCCAACCGCAACCTCGACAAGCCGCAGCTGGATAAGCCCGACTACGGCGGAGGGCACTAGTTGAACCCCAACGGAAGGGCGTCCTGCAAGGCAAAAGCTGGCAGGACGCCTTTTTTTGTGTAATTACCAACCGGAAACCTACGTCCCTGCCTTTTGCGCTACGCTACTTCCGACATTCATGGCTGCCTGCACACCTTCCGCTACCTGGTGGAGGAGCAGCTGCGCCTCACGCCCGCCGACGAGCTGTACCTGCTGGGCGACTACGTGAACAAGGGCCCCGACAGCAAGGGCGTGCTTGACTACATCATGCAGCTGCAGGCCAGCGGCTACCAGGTGCGCTGCCTGCGCGGCAACCACGAGCAGGAGATGATTGACGCCGCCCGCCGCCGCTGGCGCCTGGCCTGGCTGGGCCGCGTAAACCGGCAGGCTACCCTGCGCAGCTTTGGCGTGCACCGGGCGGCCGCTATTCCTGGCCTCTACATCGATTGGCTGGAGTCTTTGCCCTACGAGCTGGAGCTGCCCGACTTTGTGCTGGTGCATGCGGGCTACAACTTTGCCCTGCCGCCCGAGCAGATGCGGCAAGACTACGCCACCATGCTGAACACCAAAAAATACGTGTTTGACGCCTCCCGCCTGGGCGGCCGGCGTATGCTGCACGGCCATGTGCCCACGAACACAGCCAAGGTGCGCAAGCTGGTGGCCGCCCGCGCCGGCGCCATCGTGCTCGATACCGGCTGCGCTTACCGCCACAACCCCGAGCTGCGCCACCTCGCCGCCCTCAACCTCGACACCTGGGAGCTGACGCTGGTGGAAAACCGGGAGCCTCCTTATGTCATTGCCCGGAAGTAGAAGGGGGGTATCAGTTAAAAGGTGAGAGTTAAAAGTTAAAAAGCAGAACGGCCTTTTGACTTTTAACTCTCACCTTTTAACTAAAAGCACACGCAGCAGGCTACTCGGTCAGTACGCCCGCTGCCACGGCCTGCCGGGCGGAGGCGCGGTAGGGGTTTAGGGAGTCGGCGGCCACGGCGCGCAGGGTGGAAAGGGCCTCGGCACGCTCCTGCGCCTGCCAGTAGGCCATGCCCAGGTGGTAGCGGGCGCGGCGGCCGAGCTCGCCCTGGCTTTCCTCGCTGAGGCGGCGCAGGTAGGCCTGGGCGGCATTGCCCTCGCCCTGGCGCAGCAGGAAGATGCCGCGGAAGTAGCTCAGGCTGTCGGGGGCCACTTTGGCGGGCGAGATGCGGCCCAGGGAGTGCAGCGCCGCCGGGTAGTGCCCGGCCTGGTACTGGCTCAGGGCATCGCTCAGGAAGGGGTTGCTGTGCTGCATGGCGGCTGTTACCTGCGGGCCGGGGTCGGGCTGGTAGTAGCTTTCCCAGTTGTCGGAGGGGTTGACGGCGGGGCGGGTAAACCACCAGGCACCCAGCCCGGCCAGCACCAGCACCAGCAGCCCGGCCCCGAGCAGCGTGGCCAGCCGCCGCTGCCGCTGCCGGGTGCGCCGCTGAATGCGCAGCAGGGCATCGCTGCGCTGGTCCATGCGCTCGTTGAGGGCGCGCAGGCGCTGGCTCAGGATGTTGTGGCCCGCCGCCCAGCGCAGGTCGGCCGTGAGCTGCTCGAACGCGGCGTGGGCCTCGGCCAGGTCGGGCTCGTTTTCCAGGCGCGTCTCAAAGGCCTCCTGCTCGGCGGCCGACATCTCGCCGTCGGCGAAGCGTTCCAGCTCGTCCAGGTAGGGGCGCAGGTCGGGGGGCGGTGTCAAGGGAATAGTGTTTGAGGTTGGGATGCGTGCTGAGTACTCGCTACTCAATACTCATTACTTGGTCAGCAGGTCGTAGAGCTTGCGCAGGCAGGAGTTCTTCTGGCGGCGGGCCACGGTGGCGTTGGGGTAGCCCATCTTGGCGCCCAGGGTCTGGGCATTGTAGCCGCTGAAGTAAAAATAGGTGAGCACCTGCTGGCAGTCGGCCCCAAGCTGGTTGAACAGCACCAGCAGGCGCTGGCGGCGGCTGGCTTCGGCGGCGGGCAGGGGCTGCTGGGCGGGCACGCCGGCCGCCAGCCGCTGCTGGGCCATGCCGTAGATGTGGGCCCGCAGGTCGGTGGGCATGATGGTGAGCCGCCCGTCGGCCACTTGGTCGTAGAAGTCGAGCAGGGTGTCCTGCAGCAGCTCATGGGCCTGGGCCGGCGGCAGCTTGTGCTGGCGCTGGGCCCAGCGGGCAAACAGCAGCCGGCTGCGCTGGTAGAAGTCGGTCAGAAACTTCTGGTTGCCCACGCGCAGGTGGGTAAGGGTTTCGGCAAGCATGTTTTCAATGAGCAGTGAGCGATGAGCAATGAACAGTGAACAATGAGCAATGAACAGTTAGCAATTGCCCGGGTGTCCGAAAGGATGGGTGCCGAAGGTAGGAACGACGAGCGAAAGCTGGTACCCAGAGTATCCTGCTCCAGCACCTACGGGCTACCCCGGCTTACAGTTAATGATGAATAGCTTCCCTTGCCTGAACCCCTAACTACTAATTGCTAACTGTTCACTGCTAACTGTACACTGCTAACTGTACCCTGCTCCTTGTACCTTTGGCCTATGCAAACCTCCGCCACCTCCCAGCTACGCGACAGCGCCATCTTCGACCTCATCAACCAGGAAAAGGCCCGCCAGACCCACGGTTTGGAGCTTATCGCCTCCGAAAACTACGTCTCGGAACAGGTGATGGCTGCCCAGGGCTCGGTGCTTACCAACAAGTATGCCGAGGGCCTGCCCGGTAAGCGCTACTACGGCGGTTGTGAGATTGTCGACCAGGTAGAGCAGCTGGCCATCGACCGGGTGAAGGAGCTGTTTGGCGTGGCCTGGGCCAACGTGCAGCCCCACTCCGGCGCCCAGGCCAACGCGGCCGTGATGCTGGCCTGCCTGCAGCCCGGCGACAAAATCCTGGGCTTCGACCTCTCCCACGGCGGCCACCTTACCCACGGCTCGCCCGTGAACTTCTCCGGTAAGCTCTACCGCCCCAGCTTTTATGGGGTAGAAAAGGAAACCGGCCTCATCGACTGGCAGAAAGTAAAGGAAACCGCCCGCCGCGAGCAGCCCAAGCTCATCATCTGCGGGGCCTCGGCCTACTCGCGCGACTGGGACTACAAAGCCCTGCGCGAAGCCGCCGACGAAGTGGGCGCCCTGCTGCTGGCTGACATCTCCCACCCTTCCGGCCTTATCGCCAAGGGCCTGCTGAACTCGCCTTTCCAGCACTGCCACATCGTAACCACCACCACGCACAAAACCCTGCGCGGGCCCCGCGGCGGCCTCATCATGCTGGGCCAGGACTTCGAAAACCCCTTCGGCCTGAAAACGCCCAAGGGTGAAATCCGGCCCATGTCGGCCCTGCTCGACGGCGCCGTATTCCCCGGCACCCAGGGCGGGCCGCTGGAGCACGTGATTGCCGCCAAGGCCGTGGCTTTCGGCGAAGCGCTAAGCCAGGACTACGCCGACTACGTGAAGCAGGTGGCCCGCAACGCCCAGGCCCTGGCCCGGGCCTTCGTCGGGCTGGGCTACGACATCATCTCGGGCGGCACCGACAACCACCTGATGCTGATTGACCTGCGCTCCAAGGGCCTCACCGGCAAGCTGGCCGAGAACACCCTGGTGAAGGCCGACATCACCATCAACAAAAACATGGTGCCCTTCGACGACAAGTCGCCCTTCGTGACCAGCGGCATCCGCATCGGCTCGGCGGCCATCACCACCCGCGGCCTGGGCGAAAGCGACATGGCCCGCATCGTGGAGCTGATTGACGAGACGCTGATGAACCACGACAACGAAACCCGCATTGCCCAGGTGCGCCAGCAGGTGAACCGCTGGCTGCAGGACTACCCGCTCTTTGCTTAACCAATGAGTGAATGGGTGAATGGGTGACTGGCTGAATGGGTGAATGGGGACAATAGCTGGACGGCTGAATGGCTGAGGAGTGGCAATGGGTGAATGAGTCCAGGTAGCTCGTTCTATCGTATCTGCTCCACCATGCTGCCGTTGGCCACACGGCCGCTCTACTGGCCTCATTCACCCATTCACCCAATCAGCCATTCGCTCATTGCCCCATTCACCCATTCAGCCATTCAGCCATTGAACCCGACTCCATCGCTGGACGACCAGCAAGAAATGTCTTTCCTCGACCACCTCGAGGCCCTGCGCTGGCACATCATCCGGTCGGCTATTGCGGTGGTGGTGTTCACCACCATTGTCTTCCTGTCGAAAGACTTTTTGTTTCACGACCTTATTCTGGGCCCTTCGCGCAACGACTTCTGGACTTACCGGATGATGTGCAAGCTGGGTAAGCTGCTCAACCCCGATGGGCCCTGCGCCGAGCAGGTCAACTTTATCATTCAGAACCGCACCATGAGCGGGCAGCTGGCCATGCACATCAGCAGCTCTTTCATCATGGGCATTGTGCTCACCTTTCCCTACCTGTTCTGGGAGCTGTGGCGCTTTGTAAAGCCCGGCCTGTACCCGCACGAGCGGCAAAACTCGCGGGGAGCGGTGCTGTTCGTGTCCATCCTGTTCATCCTGGGCATTCTGTTCGGCTACTTCGTGGCCGCCCCGCTCAGCATCAACTTCCTGGCTTCCTACACGGTGGATGCCAGCATCGAAAACCAGATTGACCTGCAGAGCTACATCAGCACCCTCACCACCATGACGCTGTCCTGCGGCTTCGTGTTTGAGCTGCCCATGATAGTGTTTTTCCTGGCCAAAGCCGGCCTTATCACCCCGGAGATTATGCAGGTCTACCGCAAGCACGCCATCGTAGTGATTCTGGTTATTGCTGCCGTCATCACCCCGCCCGACATTTCTTCCCAGATTATTGTCACCATTCCGGTGGTGCTGCTCTACGAGCTCAGCATCCGCATTGCCCGGGCCGTGCGCCGCAACGATACCGCTCGCCTCAACAAAGAGCTTACGAATAGTTAGTTGTTGGTTGTTCGTTGTCAGTTGTCAGTCCGTTCTGATAAAGCTGACTTTAGAGCACCCTGACAACTAGCAACAAACAACTGACAACTAAAAAAGCACTATGAAACTCGCACTAGGGTCCGACCACGCCGGCTTTACGCACAAGGAGATGCTTCGCAGCTGGCTGCAAGAGCAGGGCTATGAGGTGCAGGACTTCGGCACCCACTCGGCCGATTCCATGGATTACCCCGACGTGGCGCATCCGCTGTCAGCGGCCGTGGCGGCCGGGGAGCCAGCCCGGGGCATCCTGCTCTGCGGCTCGGCCAACGGGGTGTGCATTACGGCCAACAAGCACGCCGGGGTGCGGGCGGCCCTGGCCTGGCTGCCCGAAATTGCCGCTCTGGCGCGGCAGCACAACGACGCCAACGTGGTGTGCATTCCGGCCCGCTACGTGAGCGAGGAACAGACCCGGGAAATAGCCTCTATCTTCCTCAACACCGCGTTTGAGGGCGGCCGGCATCAGAACCGGGTGGGCAAGATTAACTGCTAGGCCCGACGCCTCGGGAGATGGCAGGCAAGCCCGGGCTTGGATGTGTCCAATTAACCAGGTTTTTCTGTTAGCCGGGTCAAGACTGAATCACAGGCCCGATTTGGGGAATGTGGCCGGTATGTTATTGACTTTAAGGTGTTCTGAAGCCCTGTTCAAAGCGGGTTTTGTTTTTGGCTGGACTTGACTATCTTTGATAAGGTCAATTACTGTCAAGCATGGAGCGCCGCCGTTGTCTGCTGATATGCTTGCTCGGCGCGTGCGGGCTGCTGGGCTTGGGGCAGGTTGTGGCCGGCCCCGGCAGCACCGTGCCCGATACCATGCTGTTGCAGCGAGAGCTGGCGGCTTCGCAGCCCGACACGGCCCGTGTGCGGCGCCTGACGGCGCTGTGCTACGTACTGCACGACGAGCATCCGGCCCGGGCCCGCACCTATGGCGAGCAAGCCGTGGCCCTGGCCCGCCGGCTGCCGGCCAGGCAGCGGGCCCCACTCTTGCTGAACAGCCTCCTCCACTTGGCAAGCTGCTATGCCAACCTCTCGAATGGCCCCCAGGCCCTGCGCCTTATCGGGGAGGCCGAGGGGCTGGCCCGCCGCCTGCGCCATGCCGATGGGCTGGCGCGGGCGGCCGCCGCCCAGGGCAGCATCTTTCACGAGCGGGGCGACTCCATAACAGCCTGGCAGCACTACCGCCGTGCGCTGCAGCTGGCCGAGCAGCCCGACGTGCAGCCCCGCACCCGTATGAAGCTGCTGGGGAATGTGGCCACGCTGCTTTTTTTTCGCAAGCAGCATGCCCGGGCGCTGCAGTACGACTCGCTGGCCCTGGAACTGGCCCGCAGCAGCCACGACGCCGTGGCGGAGTCGCACTACCTGGCCAGCCTGGGCACCTACCACCTGCAGCTCAACCAGCTGCCCGAGGCCGAGCGCCTGCTTACCCGGGCCCTGGCCATCAGCCGCCGCGAGGGTGCCCGCCGCGTGATGGCCAGCCAGCTGGAGCTGCTGGGACTCTACTACATCGCCACCGGGCAGACTGGCCGCACCCACGCCGTAACGCTGGAGGCCCTGCAGCTGGCTCGCGCCTGCGGGTTTCAGGAGCGCGTGCTCGATGCCTACAGCATCCTGAGCGCCGAGGCCGCCGAGCGCCAGGAATACCGCCTGGCTTATGAGTGGGGACAGCGCTACCAGGCCCTGCACGACTCGCTCAACAGCCGGCAGACCATGCAGGCCCTGGCGGCCACTCAGGCCAGCTACGAAAGCCAGGAGCGGCTGCGTCACATTCGGGAGCTGACCCAGCAGCACGAGCTGGAGCTGCTGCGCTCGCGGCTGCTAGGAGGCCTGGCCGCCGTGCTGCTGGCGGGCCTGCTGGCTGTGGGCTACCTCTACCGCAAGCTGCAGCGCAGCCAGGCCGCCCTGGCCAGCAGCCACGCCGCCCTGGAAGATGCGTCGCAGGAGCTGCGCGGCGTGGCCGTGTTCAAGGACAAGCTCTACGCCATTGTGGCCCACGACCTGCGCGGGCCCGTAACGGCCTTTGCCGGCGTAACCGGGCTGATTGACTCTTACATCCGGCAAAACAACCAGGCCGAGCTGGCCCGGCTGCCCGCCATCGTGCGCCAGGCCGCCGACAGCCTCAACCGCTTGCTCGACAATGTGCTGAACTGGGCCGTAAGCCAGACCGGCGAGCTGGCCTGCCGCCCCGAAGCGCTGCCCGTAGCCGACCTGCTGGCCGAATGCCAGCAGCTCTACCTCACCACGGCCGAGGCCGGGCAACAGCGGCTCACGGTGGCCTCGCCGCCCGGCCTGTGCCTGCTGGCCGACCACAACATGGTGCGTACCATCCTGCGCAACCTGGTGGGCAACGCCCTGAAGTTTACCCCAGCCGGCGGCCACGTGCATCTGGAAGCTGCCCCCGACCCTGCCGACCCACACATGGTGCTGGTGAGCTGTACCGACACCGGCACGGGCATGAGCGCAGCCACCGTAGCCGCCCTCATGAGCGGCCCCGACGTGCCCGAGCCCGTGGCCGTGCCCAGCGCCGCAGGCCTGGGCCTGGGCCTGGCGCTATGCCGGGCATTCGTGCACCGGCACGGCGGCACCCTGGTTATACAAAGCCGCCCCGGCGCCGGCACCAACGTAACGGTGAGCCTGCCGGCAGCGGGGTGAATTGGGTGATGAAGTGAAGAGGTGATGGAGTAATGGGGTGATGAGGTGAGGAGGTGATAAAGGGAAAGGACGTCATGCTGAGCGGAGCAAAGCGGAGTCGAAGCATCTTTACCACGAGAGTAAACCTTTTTCAAGGGGAATTACTGCTGCGGGTAAGATGCTTCGGCTGCGCTCAGCATGACGTTCTTTACTTTCCTTCCACACTTCCTCACTTCATTACCCCATCACCTCCTCACCTCATTACCAAAAAACCATCACCAGATAGTCACCCGGGCGCTGTCGGCGCGGTAGAGCTTCTGGCCGGGCTTCACGGCAAAGGCTTCGTAGAAAGCGGGCACGTCGGCCATGGGGCCGTTCACGCGGAACTGGGCGGGCGAGTGCACGTCCGTGAGGATGCGGGAGGCCAGGCTTTCGTCGCGCTGGTGGTTTTGCCAGCCCAGGGCGTAGCCCAGGAAGTAACGTTGGGTGGGAGTGAGGCCGCCAATCTTCTTTCCTTCCTGGTACTGCTTGGTTTTCTTGAAGGCATCGAAGGCAATGACGATGCCGCCCAGGTCGGCAATGTTTTCGCCGGCTGTAGCCTTGCCGTTGATGTGCAGGCTGTCGAGCACGGTGTAGGCATCGAACTGGCGCACAATGGCGTCGACGCGCTTTTTGAAGCGGGCACGGTCGTCTTTGCTCCACCACTCCTTCAGGTTGCCCTGGGCGTCGAACTGGCTGCCTTCGTCGTCGAAGCCGTGGGTGAGCTCGTGGCCGATGGTGGAAGCGCCGGCGTAGCCGTACACCAGCGCGTCGTCGGCATCGGCATCGAGCAGACCGGGAATGGCAAAGGCCGCGGCGGGCAGCACAATCTCGTTGTTGCTGGGGTTGTAGTAGGCGTTATAAGTCTGGGGCGTCATGTCCCACTCGGTGCGGTCTACCGGCTTGCCCAGCTTGTTCAGGGCGTAGCGGTACTTCCACTCGTTGGCCCGCATCACGTTGGCCGCCAGGGAGCTGCGGTCGATGGTCAGGGAAGAGTAGTCGCGCCACTTGCTGGGGTAGCCCACTTTGGGCGTGATTTTCTGCAGCTTCACCAGGGCCACTTTCTTGGTGGGCTCGCTCATCCAGTCCAGCTTCTGGATGTGCTCGGCAAAGGAGGCCGACACGTCCTTCACCAGCTTTTCGTAGCGGGCCTTGGTTTCGGGCTTGAAGTACTCTTTCACAAACAGCTGGCCCAGGGCGTCGCCCAGGGCGCTTTCCTCCATGTCGAGCACGCGCTTCCAGCGGGGGCGCTGGCTTTTGGCGCCGCGCAGCACGGTGCTGTAAAAGCGGAAGTGCTCCTGGTCGAAGCCCGCCGACAGGGTGGGGGCAAAGGTGTGGGCCAGCTGCCAGCTCAGGTAAGCTTTCCAGTCGGCCAGCGGCGCAGTTTTCAGCAGCTTGCCCACGGTCTGGTAGAACTCGGGCTGCCCCACAATAACGGTGTCGACTTTGCCCAGCTCCAGCTGGGTGAGCCAGGGCTTCCAGTCCAGGCCGGGGGTGAGCTGGTTGAGCTCGGCAATGCTTTTCTTGTGGTAGTTGGCGTAAGGGTCGCGCAGGGCTTCGAGCTTGCGCGACGACCTGGCCAGCGCAGTTTCCAGGCTCATCACGCGCTGGGCATTGGCCTGGGCAGTAGCCTCGTCCTGGCCCAGCAGCCGGAAGGTAGCGGCCAGGTGGCGCAGGTACTCGCGGCGGATGTTTTTGGTGCGCTCGTCGGTGTTGAAGTAGAAGTCGCGGTTGGGCAGGCCCAGGCCCGACTGGTACAGGTACAGGGCCATGCGCTCGCTGTTCTTGGCATCCTGATAGATACCCGGCCCAATCAGCGCATCCACGCCCAGGGGAATAAGGCGGGCCACCACGCCGGGCACCTCGGCCACCGACTGCATGCCTGCAATGCGGGCCAGCTCCGGCTGAATAGGGGCCGCACCCAGCTGGTCGGCCTTTACGGAGTCGATGCCAACGGCCCAGAAGTCGCCGATTTTCTGCTGGTTGCTGCCCGGGGTGGCCTTGGCTGCTGCGGCCTCCTCGCTGGTCTGCCGCAGGCGGGCATAGATTTCATTCTGCACCTCTTTGCCGATGCCCCAGCTGCTTTCGGAGGCCGGAATGGGGTGGCTTTTCAGCCAGCTGCCGTTGGCGTAGGTGAAAAAGTCGTCGCCGGCCGCTACCGTAGTATCCAGGGCGGCCTGCAGCAGGTCGGGCTTGTCGGCGCTGGTTTTCTGAGTGTTGGAATTGCAGGCCGTGGCCAGGGCGGCCAGCAGCGGCAGCGAAAGTAGGTGTTTCTTCATGAGGGGGGAGGAGCCGGTGGGCTGACGGAGCAAGCCAAAGCGCCGGCCGGGTGAAGCCAGGCCGGACAGGCATTGCAACGACAATGTTAGCGCAAAACCGTTGCAGCTGCACCGTAGGAGCCAGCTAAGCAGCCAGCATGGCTGGGCCTGGGCGCGCAGCTAGTCCTGGGCCGCCATGCTCTCGAACAGCTGAATGTGGAGCTGGGTACCAAGGCGGTGCTGCAGGTCTTCCCTGGCCAGCTGCCCAAAGATGCCGGCCGACACCACTTGGCCGATAAAGCGCAGGCCCTCGGCCATGGTCAGGGGCGTCCAGACCTGCTGAATCCAGTCGTTGGCTTCCATAAAGGTGCCCACCAGCTCGCGGTGGTCGTTGAGCAGCTTGGGGCAGGGCTGCTGGCGTATCATCTCCAGGTAGGTAAGTCCTCTATCCACAACGCTGCCCAGGGTTTGGCGGCCAAACCATTGGGCATGAATCCAGTTGTTGGCGTGGTCGTATCGCAGGGTGAGGTAGGTGCTGCCGTCGCCCCGGCGTAGTGCCGTTGTCATGGAAGGTAATGGAAAAGCCCTTGAGCAGAAATCCCGCCAGCAGCAGCAAATAACGTAATGGGGCGTTGGCAGCTTAAGACACCGGCGGGGGGAGCTTAGCACAGCGGGCCTCCGCAGATGGCTATCCGCAAGCAGGTTGGTTGCGGTAGTTGCGCTCAGAAAAAAGTTGTTTACCCATTCTCTGCTGGCTTTGGCAATGCCGGGGCTAGCTTGGTCAAGCTTATGCTCACACTTCTGCTCGTGTTAAACCTGGTGCTGGCCGCTTACCTCTGCGGCGTGGTATGGATGGTGCAGCTGGTGCAGTACCCGGCCTTTGGCCTGGTGCCCAAAGCGGCCTGGGGGGCCTTTCATGCGGCCCACTCCCGGCGCATGGGCTGGGTGGTGGGGGCGCCAATGGTGGCCGAGCTGGCCCTGGCCCTAGCCCTGGCCTGGGTGGGCCGGCACGAGCTGCCCGGCAGCGGGCCCTTCTGGGCACTGGCGTTGGTGGCGGTGGTATGGGCGGCTACCTTTTTCATTGCCGTGCCCTTCCATCGCCGCCTGTCGGAGGGCTTCGACTATATCGCCATCGACGGCCTGACCCGCACCAACTGGCTGCGCACCCTGGCCTGGACGTTTCGCGTAGGGCTGCTGGGCGCACTGCTGCTGTCGGACATCAATGCCAAACAAGAGGCAGGCAGAGTCGCCCCGCGGCCCCTCGCGTCGGCGAAACCGTCCCGCCGGGTATTGTTCAATCCAGTCGTCCCCATAAGCTGTTCTGCGCGAAAGCGTGCAGGGGCACGGTGCTGCAGCTGCTCACCAGTATTACACACTGCTTCCTAGCAGGTTTACCACATTTAACTTGAATCAAATGAATGTAATGGAGGCCACCGACGCCAACTTTCAGCAGCTGCTGGCGGAGCACGACAAAGTAGTGGTGAAGTACTATGCCGACTGGTGCGGGCACTGCCGGCTGTTTGCCCCCCGCTACGAGCACCTGGCCGAGCAGTACCCCGGCCTTACGTTTGTGAAGGTAAACGCCGAAACCAACCCGCTGGCGCGGCGGCTGGGCCAGGTGCACGACCTGCCCTTCTTCGCGGCCTTTCGGGAAGGGCAGCTGGTTGACTTCCTGAGTACCATGCAGGAGCAGGACGTGGCTGGCCTGCTCGACAGCCTGCAGGCTACCTTGTGGCCGCAATGAAGCCCGCCGCTATCAAACACCTGGTGGAAACCCAGTCGCTGCCCCGGCTGCTAGCCGCCGAGCAGGCCTTGCTGCGCGGCGCCAGTCCTGGCTTTCCCATCAGCGGCGACAGTGCCGGGGAGCAGCTTACCCATGTGCTGGCGGCAGGCTTTATTCTGGGCTATATGCAAAAAAATGAGGCCAGCTTTGCAGCGGCCTCGCGGGTATTCTTTCAACGGGTGCGGGAGTCAATCAGCTGAGCCCGGGCGGCTAAATACGAGAAAAATGATTGGCCGCAATCCGAGCGCCTTCATCGGTGCACAGGCCACGAATGTAGTAGAGGAAAATGCAGCGGAACACCTCGGCCATGTTGTAGCGCTCGGGCGGAAACACGGCCGGATTCAGCAGCATGTTGGTTTGCTCCAGCAGGATTTTGGTGACCAGCTGAATGTTGATGTCGGACCGGAACAGGCGCTGGCGGATGCCCTCGTTGAGCAGCTGCTGGAGCTGGGGCGAGGAATAGGTATCCAGGTGCTGCATGAGGACGTCCCAGGCCTGGGGGAATTTTTGCTGCATCACGGCATAGTACTCCGGAGGCGTATTGGCCAGCTCGGTGAGCCCCTGCTGAATGAGGCCAAACAGCCGCTCAACGGCCGTGGGGTACTTTTGGAAGATTTCCACGTGCTCGCGCTTCTGCCGCTCCAGGTCGGCCAGGGTTGCCTCTTTCACCAGCACGTGCCGGTTGCTGAAATGCACGCTGAGCTCGTTTACCGGAATATGTAAAGCGGCGGCTACGGCTTCATCGGGGGCAGCATCGGCGCCGTAGCGGCGAAAAACCGGTACTACTGCTTCCAAAGGTGCCGAAAAAGAGTGAGTAGAGAGGGCCATAGGCGTTTGAACTAACAGAGTGACAAACAGGGGTACCGGCACTCAGGTTCATAAGAGGAGAAAAAACCGCTTACAAGATGCGCAACTTATTGCAAGGAGCCTAAGAAAAAGAAAAAAAGAAGCTGAACCAGGTAAACGAGCGGGGCCAGCTTATTGTGCTTTTTAAAACCGGCCCGCACAAACAGCACCTGAAGCAGGCAGGAGAAAATAAACCAGTCGCGAAAGTTCTGGAAAGGAATAACGCCGGCGCTCCAGTGCCAGAAGTCGTAGGTGCTGGCCACAGGCTCCAGGCACAGGTCGAAGCCCACCATGAGCAGGGCGCCCAGCAGAATGCGCGCCAGCTGGGGCAGGGGCAGGTAGTGGGCCAGGTTGCCGCATACATACGTGAGCACCAGCCAGTTCAGCCCGATGAGCAGCGGTACGCTCAACACCTTCAGGCCCAGGGTATCGCCGTAGGTGTAGTGCCCGAAAAACTTGCCGGTATGCACGCCAACTACCTCGGCCATGTAGCCCATCAGGCTCACGGTAAAGCAAAAGCTCCAGAATGCAGCGTTGCGCCCCGGCTGAAAAGCCAGCAGCAGCAGCGCGGTAAGGATGAGCGTGAGGGGAGTAAACTCCTGGTAAAATTCCGGATTGTCGGAAAACGCCAGCCCCAGAAAACCCGTGATGTGAAAGAGCAGCACCAGGCCCTGGGCCACGCGCAGGCGGCGGGTGTTGGTGTTGGAAGGAACAGGGGTTACGCGGTTTGAAGACTCCATCTGAAGGAGTTAAAAGTTAAAAGGTGAGAGTTAACCCCCGCTTTTTAACTCTCAACTTTTAACTTTTAACTAGCAAATCAACTATCAATAAGCTGGGCCACGATTTTGGCAGACAGCAGGCAGAGCGGAATGCCACCGCCCGGGTGCACCGAGCCGCCGCAAAAGTACAGTCCTTCCAGCCGCCCCGAGAAGTTGGGGTGCCGCAGAAACGCCGCCATGGCGTTGTTGGAGGAGCTGCCGTACAGCGCCCCGCCAAACGACGACGTGTCGGCGGCAATGCCCGGGGGCGTCCAGACCCGCTCGGCCCGCAGCAGGGGCGCCAGCTCTACGCCCAGCGCCCGGCTGAGCTTGGCCAGCACCACCGCCCGGGTGTGGGCCGCGAGGGCCGCCCAGTCCTGGCCCTGGTCGTGGGGTACGTTCACCATCACAAACCAGTTTTCTTGGCCCGCGGGCGCATCGGTTGGTGTCTTTTTGGCGGTGATGTTGACGTACACGGTTACGTCGTCGGCCACGGTTTTATCCTGAAAGATGGCCTCAAACTCACGGCGGTAGTCGGCCGAGAAAAAGATGTTGTGCAGGTCCAGCTCGGGAAACTCCCGGGCGATGCCCCAGTAAAAAATCAGGGCCGAGGAGGAGCGGGGCTGGGCCAGGGTGCGCTCGGGGGCGGGCTCCCGGGGCAGCAGGCGGCGGTAGGTGGGCACCACGTCCATGTTGCTCACCACCCGGCCGAAGTCGTACACATCCCGGGCCGTGCGCAGGCCGGTAACGCGTCCGGCGGCCGTCAGGATTTCCTGCACGGGCTCGTTATAGCGGAACTTCACCCCAAACTCTTCGGCCAGCTGCACCAGGCTGCGGGCGATGCTGTAGATGCCACCCTCGGGGTAAAACGCGCCGATGCCGTGTTCCAGGTGCGGTATCATGCTGAGCGTGGCCGGCGCCTGGTAAGGGTCGGAGCCGTTGTAGGTGGCGTAGCGGTCGAAGAGCTGCACCAGGCGCGGGTCGGCGAAGGCCTGGGCGTGGCGCTGGTGCATGGTGCCCAGCAGGCCCAGGCCGGGCAGGGCGGCCAGGGCCTTGAGCACGTCGGCACTGAGGTAGGTGCCCAGCTTGTGCAGCGACTTGTGCAGGAAAGTGCCGGCGGTGGCCTCGTAGGCGCGGGCGCTGCGGGCCAGGAAGCGGCGCACGTCGGCGGCCGGCACGTTTAGCTTCTGTTCGACTTCAGCCGCAAACTTTTCAGCGTCGGCCCAGGCCGTGAGGCGGGTGCCATCGGCAAAGAAGTAGTTGGTAATAGGGTCGAGCCGCTCGTAGCGGAAGTAGTCGGCCGGGTCGCGCTGGGCCAGCCGAAACAGGTCGTCGACCAGCTGCGGCAGGGTAAACAGCGAGGGGCCGGCATCGAAGCGGTAGCCGCCGGGCAGCTCAAACTGCTGCATCTTGCCGCCAAAGCTGGGGCCGGCCTCAAACACTGTGACGGCGTGCCCGGCTACGCCCAGCCGCACGGCGGCGGCAATGCCGGCAATGCCCGCGCCGACGATGGCCACGGGCTGCTTTTGAGCAACGGAATTGGAGCGTTTTGCTTTAGCTTGCCTCACGGAAATGCGCTGATTGTGCCTTGCAACAAGCCATAGGGCCGCATGTTCGGGGGCTGCCTTACTCCACAGCCAGCACCAGTCCCTTCAGGTAAGCTCCTTCGGGGTGGAAGAGGCTCACGGGGTGGTCGGCGGGCTGGGTTAGGCGGTGCAGGATGCGGGCCGGACGGCCGGCCTCGATGGCGGCGGCCAGCACGGCGCCCTCAAACAGCTCGGGGCTTACCACCTGCGAGCAGCTGAAGGTGAACAGCAGCCCGCCCGGCGCGAGGTGGGCAATGCCGGCCGCGTTCAGGCGCTTGTAGCCCATGAGGGCGGCGTGGCGGGCACCCATGTGCTTGGCAAAAGCCGGCGGGTCGAGCACCAGCACGTCGTAGGCGGCCGAGTGGTTTTTAAGGAAGCCCAGCACGTCGTCGGGGTAAGCGGCGTGGCGCTCGGCATGCTCGCTCAGCTCGGCGTTGCGCTCGGTGAGGGCAATGGCTTTCTTGCTGGAGTCGACGGAGTGCACCAGCTCGGCGCCGGCCTCCAGGGCATACACCGAGAAGCCGCCGGTGTAGCAGAAGGTGTTGAGCACCCGGCGCCCCGGCGAGTAGCGGGCCAGCAGGGCGCGGTTGTCGCGCTGGTCGATGAAGAAGCCGGTTTTCTGGCCCGTCTCCCAGTCAACGGCAAAGCGGTGGCCGTTTTCCAGCACCACGTGCTCCTGGCCGCTGCTTTCGCCCAGCAGGTAGCCATTTTTGGCGTCGCCCACGGCATTGCCGGGCACGGTTTCGGCGCTTTTATCATACACGGCGCGCAGGGCCGGGCCGTACACGGCCTGCAGGGCGGCGGCCAGCTCGGGGCGGGCGTGGTACATGCCCACGCTGTGAGCCTGCACCACGGCCACGTCGTCATACACGTCGATGATGAGGCCGGGCAGGCCGTCGCCCTCGGCGTGCACCAGGCGGTACACGTTGGTATCGGCGGTGCCGGTAAGACCCAGGCGCTGCCGCAGCTGGTAGGCATCGCGCAGCTTCTTTTCCCAGAACGCAGCAGTGGGCAGCACGGCATCGGGGCCGAAGTCGAGCATGCGCACGGCAATGGAGCCCCCGCCGGAGTAGTGGCCCACGCCCAGCCGCTCGCCATCGGCTGCTTCCACCAGCACGGCGGCACCTTCGCGGGCTTCGCCCTTCACGCGGGCAATGGCTCCCGAGAACACCCAGGGGTGGCGGCGGCGCAGGGAGTGGTCTTTTCCGTTTTTGAGGACGATGGTGGCAGGGTTCAGCATAGGGCGGCAAAGGTACGGCGGGTGATTTCAGTGAACAGTTAGCAATGAGCAGTTAGCAGTTAGCAGTGCATAAAAACGTAATGGCGAAGGCGTAGCCCGTGGTTATCCTTTCTCTGGCACTCAGTTGCCCCAGAGAGGTGATAAGTGAAACAGCTCCAGGCCAGAGCTGGCGTTGGGGCTTTTCACATTAGATGGTTAGTCGCTGAGAACAGGACGGATTGCTTCGCTGCGCTCGCAATGACACGTATCCTTTGCTAACCGCTCACTGCTCACTGTTCACTGCTCACTGTTCACTGAAAACCAGCGCCGGTAAATGGGCTTACGCCAGGCAAACTGCGCCCACATCAATGGGTAAAGCACTGCATCGAGCAGCGGGGAGGCGCTGCGGTACTCGATTTCGTCTACAATGACGCTGCCCCCGGCGGGCCCGGGCTCTAGTAAGTGGCGGTGGCGCCAGAAGCGTAGGGGCGGCGGCAGCTCCTGGCCTTCATCGACGAAAAAGTGGGTGCCATCAGGCAGCTGGCCGTGGTCGGTAATAAGGGAGGTCCAGCGCAGCCGCTTGGGGCCGACGTGCAGCTCAATCTCGATTACGTCGCCGCGCCGGCAGCCGTCGAACCGCAGCAGGGTGAGGGGCGGGAAGGGCGGGGCCAGGGCCAGAAACAGCTCGCGCGTGAAGCCGGCCATTACCCGGGCCGGGGGCTGGCTCACGGGGGTGCGCAGGGTGAGGTGCATGGAAGGTCAGTTAACTGTTAATAGTTAACAGTTAACAGTTAACAGTTAACAGGCGAGTCGGATTTTTTGCTGCTAACTGTTCACTGATAACTGTTCACTGAAAAACTATTGCAGGCCCGTCACGCGAAACTCCACGCGGCGGTTGAGGCGGCGGGTTTCTTCCTGCTCGTTGCTGGCCATGGGCTGCGTGCCGCCCAGGCCCAGGCCCGTGATGCGGTCGGCGGCAATGCCGCGGCGCACAAGGTAGGCCTTCACGGTGGCCACGCGCTGCTCGCTGAGCAGCACGTTTTTCTCGGGCGGGCCCACGTTGTCGGTGTGGCCGCGCAGCTCAATGGTGAGGCTGGGGTTGTCCTTAAGCAGGGCCACCAGCTTGTCGAGGGCCGGGAAAGAGGAGCGCAGCAGCACCGACTCGCCCTGCTCAAACTGCACGTTTTTCAGGGGCAGCGTGGCGCCTATTGTGAGCGGGCGCAGCAGGATGTCGCGGTCTACAGTGCCCGGGCCCGCAGCTAAGGTGCTGTCGGCGTCGAGGTAGCCCGGCAGCCGGGCGTGGTAGGCATAGCTGCTGCCGGGAGCTACGGCATACGAAAAGCTCCCCTGCAGCGAAAGCGGCAGCTCCTGCTCGCTGCCGGCGGGCCCCACGCGCAGTTGGGCCTGGGGCAGGGGCTGCCGGGTGAAGGCATCGAGCACGCGGCCCTGCCAGCTGGCGGTTTGTGCAGCGGCGGGCTGGGGAAGGCTGGGCGGCGGCTGAAACAGGTTGCAGCCCGCCAGGTCGGTGTAGGTGCCCCGGCGCAACACCTGGGCCTGGCGCCGCACCGGGTCTAACTTATACACCGCTTTGGGGCCGGCCAGGTAAAGGCTGCGCTGGCCCGCTGCGTCGTACTGCAGCAGCACATCGCTGTAGCCGCCGCGCCGGGGCAGCTTGTCGATGGGCAGCAGGTCGGGGTTGGGGCGCAGGGTTTTCAGGTCTACACGCAGCAGGGCGCCGTCGGTGCTGTATACCATGTACACGGTTCCTTTTTCGTCGACGCAGAAGTTGCCGTGGGTGCCGGCGCCGGTAAAGCCAATGGCCGGGTAGTAGGGCGCCGCGCGGGTGGGGTCGCTGGCCCAGATAAGCCACACGCTGCCGTCCTTGGGGTTTACCCGGGCCAGGCGGTTGCCGTCGCCAGTGAGGAAGTAGAGGTTGCCGCCCGCATCGGTGGAAGCCGAAATCCAGCCGGTTTCCAGGCCCTGGGCCGGCAGCCGCCAGGAGGTATAGCGTCCCTCGCGGGTGGCTGGGTTGTAGCGGTACACGTACTCGGGCCGGTCGGTAGGGGCGCTGGCTACCGAGTACAGGCAGTTGTCGAAGCCCTTGGCCAGGGCATAAGACTGAAAGGGCAGCACGCGCCGGTGCACTTTGGGCGGCGCGGTAGGGTCGCTGAGCGAAAACTCGTGTATGGTGCGGCAGTCGTCCTGCCACTGGCCGTCGTGAAAGCGGTAGGCTGCGATGCCGTACATCTTGTCGTCGCAGCCTGCGGAGGTTTCCGGTGCTTCGGCGCGAGGCGCGGGTGTGGCAGCAGGAAGCGGCGTGGCACCGTCTTTACGGGCAGCCGGCTTCGTGAATGCAAAAGAGTCGAGCAGCTGCTGCCCCACCGCGAGGTAGCGGCTGTCCTGATTGATGGGGGCGCGGTACTCCAGGCGAAACTCGGCCTTGCCCCGGCGGAGCAGCCGCCCCAGCACGTGGGTGCGGCCCACGGCCACTGCCCCGTAGTAGTATTCGTAGCGCAGCTCCTCGTAGCCCGCCTGCGCGCGGCGCTGCAGCAGCCGGACCTGGGCTTCGGGCAGGCGGCGTATCCGGCGCACCCACGCCGAGTCGCGGGCCGCCGTGCTGAGCGGGCGGCCTCCCTTGCCCAGGGGCACAATCGATTCGGTGAGCGTGACGGCCACTTCCGAACCAGCTCCACCGGGCGAGAAAGCCATGGTCTGCTCTTCTTCCGCGCGCGGCTGCCAGCCGGCGGGGTAGCTTAACTCAAACCGGGATTGGTCATCGGCGAAGGTGCGCGGGGCCTCCTGAGCATGGAGTACCACAGCGCACACAAGCAATGCCAGCGTTAAAAAAAGCTTCATGTATGGCAACGGGATACGAAAGGTACGGCTCCGCGGTGGCATCCGTCGTGCCGGCCCCGGGCCGGGAGCCTGCTTCAGCCAACTTCAGCCCCCTGATAGCTTCCGGGAAACGCATAGCTGACGCAACCATGGAGCAGAGCGCGTAGTGCCGGCTACCCGCCCCGCGGCAGCGGCGCACAGCCAGCCATAGTCAGCCGGCTGCCGGGGCGTGGGGAATGAGGCGGGAGACCTGGGGAAATAAGAAAAAAACGTAATAAAATTTAGTGATTTTAAGTTGATTGCAATCGATTGTGCCCGATAAAATTCAATTTTGAACCGCAAATAGACAAGTTTTGTAGACAGGTAATGAGGAAGTTAGGAACGATTTAGGGGACGGGTTTGTAATTTTGGCGCTCGTACTGGCTGCTTATTCTAATAGTTAATGAAAACACGCTACGCTTCACTGCTACTATTTGCCGCAGCGCTGCTGGCAGGCCAACCGGCGAAGGCCCAAACCACGTCTAAAAAGGTGGTGCTGCAGGCCTTTTGGTGGGACTACTACAACGATACCTACCGCTTTAAGTGGGCCGACTACCTCACGGAGCTGGCCCCCCGTCTTAAAAGCTTGGGCATCGACGCGGTGTGGATTCCGCCCACACCCAAAAATAAAAACGCCACCAACGACGTGGGGTATTCACCCTTCGACCACTACGACCTGGGCGACAAGTACCAGAAGGGCGAGACGCGCACCCGCTTTGGCTCCAAAGACGAGTTTCTGCGCATGGTGGCCGTGCTGCACGCCAACGGCATAGAAGTGATTCAGGACGTGGTGCTGAACCACGCCGACGGGGCCGGCGCCATCAACGGCGACGGCGGCTACGACCCCGACAGCTACTCTACCCAGACCAACGGCGGCTACAAGAGCTTCCGCTACGCCAGCTTCAGCAAGCCCGTGCCGCAGGGCGGGGGCGAAAACGCTACCGAGTACCTGCAGCGCAACGGGCGCTGGCCGAAAAACTACACCAACTTCCACCCCCACTTTGGCCACAACTCCGTCAACGGCGCCATGGCCGAGCCCATGTTCGGGCCCGACTTCTGCTTCGGCGACGACGGGGCCGGCGACGGCTACGGCGGGCTGAGCGGGGCCATTATGAGCCAGTTCCCCGGCTCCTTCAACCCCAGCCAGAGCCCCGGCTACTCACGCAACGAGGCCCGCAGCTGGATTGTGTGGATGAAAAAGCAGACGGGCGTCGACGGCTTCCGCTGGGACGCGGTGAAGCACTTCAGCTACGCTGTGCAGCAGGACCTGAGCTTTAACCTGAAGTACAACGCCGGCTGGGCCAGCGGGGGAGATGCCATGTTCAACGTGGGCGAGTACGTGGGTGGGAAAAACGAGCTGGACGGCTACGCCAGCAGCGTGAGCGCCCAGAATGGCGGCAGCGACTTCCTGATGGGCACCTTCGACTTCGGGCTGCGCGAGGGCTTGTACAGCATGGTGTACGGCAATGGATTCTTCGACGTGGGCAGCCTGCCCGGCCGCCAGCAGAACCAGCGCGTGCAGTACTACCCCGGCTCCAACACCTACGTGCACCGCACCGTGCCGTTTGTGAACAACCACGACACCTTCCGGCCCCAGCTCAACAGCAGCGGTAACTACGTGGGCTGGAACAGCGGCGACGAGCTGGCGCCCCACATCGACCCCTTCGAGCCCCGCCTGTCCATTGCCTATGCCGTGGCACTGGCCGTGGATGGCTCGCCCCAGATTTTCTTCGAAGACCTGTTCAACCTCAGCAACGGCACCCGCTGGGCCCACGACGCCACCAGCCCCAGCGCCCTGGCCGTGCGCTCCGACCTGGCAAACCTTATCTGGTGCCACCAGAACCTGAACTTCAAAGACGGCGCTTATCGGGTGCGCTGGCAGGCCCAGGACCACCTCGTGATTGAGCGCAGCGCCCGCGCCGTCATCGGCATCAACGACAGCTGGGATACCTGGCAGAACAGCACCGTGCAAACCGACTTCCCGGCGGGCACCCAGCTCAAGGACTACTCCGGCGCCAACGGCTCGGACATCAAAACCGTGTTCTGGGGCAACGACGGCAACCGCTACGTCAACATCAACACCCCGCCCTGCAATGGCACGGCCCTGCAGGGCCGCCGGGGCTACTCGGTGTGGGCCCCCCTGGGCCAGGACGGCAACAGCTACCAGCCCTTCCGGGCCACCATCACCAGCCAGGAGTGGGAGATGGCCGACGACCTTGGCGACCTGAACTGCAACAGCCTGGGCCAGGGTGGGGCGCTGCCCAGCAACTCCACCAACACCCGCCTGGTGGGCAAAATCTACGCCCAGGCCGGCCAGGGCATCACCTACGAGCTGTACCCCGGCAACTCGCCCAACAACCACAGCCTCACCATTGGCCTCTACGACCTGCGCGGCAACCTGCTCAGCAGCGCCAGCGGGGCGGCCTCGGCCATGGGCAGCTACACGCCCACGGCTACTGGCTGGTACGCGCTCAAAGTGCGCAACACCTACGCCACCGACCCCGGCCAGCGCTGCTTCGTGAAGGCCACCTACACCGCCCCGGCCACGGTAAACACCCGCACGGCCACTGCTCCCCGCAACGAGGTGGCCATCTGGACGGGCAACAGCAACAGCGCAAACCCCGGCGACTGCCGCAACTGGGAAAACGGCGTGGAGCCCACGGCAACTACCGACGTGCTGGTACCCGCCGGCACCAGCTTCGCCCCCGCCCTGAGCAGCGGCACCCTGGCGGCCCGCAGCCTGACCGTAGAAAGCGGTGCTACGCTGACGCTGGCCGCCGGCACCACCCTGCGCGTGAGCGGCAACCTGCGCGTGGCCGGCACCCTGGCCGGCGGCGGCACGCTGGAGCTGAACGGCAGCAGCGAGCAAACCATCTCGACCGGCAGCACGGCCGCCCTGGCCCTGGGCAGCCTCACCATCAACAACGCCGCCAACGCCCGCCTGCTCAGCCCGCTGAGCGTGAGCGGCACCCTGGCCTTCACCGCCGGCCGCCTCGTGCTCGGCAACCAGGACCTGACCCTGGGCAGCAGCGCCAGCCTGAGCGGCGTGAGTGCCAGCCGCTACGTGGTGACGCCCGATGTGGCCGCCTCTGGTGGCTTCGTGGTGCGTACCGTGCCAACGGGCGGCACGCCCATCGTCTTCCCGGTTGGTACCCCGGCTTCGTACACCCCGATGACGCTCAGTAACGTGGGCACGGCCAGCACCTTCCGGGTGCGCACTTTCAGCGGGCAGCTGAGCAATGGCAACAGCGGGGCGCCCTACAGCCGGCAGAACGAGTTTGTGAACCGCACCTGGGAAGTAACCCCCACGCTGAGCACCGGCCCCAACGTGACCATGAGCGTGCAGTTTGATGCGGCCGACCAGAACCCCGGCTTTGTATCCAGCCTGGCCAGCTTCTACCGCAACCTGGGCGGTGCGGGCAGCAGCTGGACGGAAGTGGGCCGCGCCACGCTGAGCGGCACGGGCCCCTACGTGGCCTCGCGCAGCGACATCAGCACCTTCTCCAAGTTTGCCCTCGGCAACGCTTCGCCGCTGCCGGTGGTGCTGAGCAGCTTTGAAGCCCGCCGCAGCAGCCCCGGCGCCGTGCGCCTGACCTGGGCCACGGCCATGGAAAAGAACAGTGCCGGCTTCGACGTAGAGAAGTCGGCCGATGGCCGCAGCTTCTCCCGCCTGGGCACCGTGGCATCCCGCAGCGGCAGCCAGCCCGGCTCGTACCGCTACGATGACCTCGACGCCCCCACCGCCGCGTACTACCGCCTGCGGCAGCGCGACCACGACGGCAGCTTCCAGCTGGGCCCGGTGGTGTACGTGGGTGCCACGGCCAGCCCCTACTACCTGCTGCCCAACCCCAGCCACGGCGAAAGCCTGCAGCTGCTGGGCGGCCCGGCCCTGGCCGACGAGGCCAAGCTGCGCATCACGCTGAGCTCGGTGCTGGGCAAAACCGTGCTGGCCCCGGCCCCCGCAACGCGGGCGGCGCTGTCGGAGCAGCTCAGCAGCACCCTGCAAAAGGCTACGCCCGGCCTGTACCTGCTTACCATCACCGGTCCCGATGGCGTGAGCCAGCGCTTGCGCGTGGTGCGGGAATAGCTGTCAGCTTCTTGAGTTAAAAGTTAAAAGTGAAGAGTTAAAAGGGCGAACCTGCCTTTTAACTCTTCACTTTTAACTTTTAACTGAGTAGGAAAGAGGCGCTACCTCACAATCTCAAGCCACCCCTTGTAGTTCGTGCCATCGGGGAGGCGGAACAGGTAGTAGTAGAGGCCGGGGCTGGCGGTGGCGCCGGTAAACGAGTTGTCGTAGTCGCGGGCCTGATAAACTTGTCGGCCCCAGCGGTTGAAGATGCTCAGGGTGTTGCCGGGGTAGCGGGTCACGTTGTCGATGATAAAGGCATCGTTCTGGCCGTCGCCGTTGGGGGTAATGATGTTGTAGAAAGCCAGCTTGTTCTCGACGGGCACGCAGGCTTCGTTGGAGAAGGCCGCAAGGTCAGCATCGGCGCTTTGGGCCTGCACCCGGAAGCACTGCGCAAAGCCCAGGTTGCTGGTGGAAATCTCCAGCCGCCGGGCTGTAGCGGGCAGGGTTGCCAGCAGCTCGGCCGGGCCGCCATCTACCTGCCGAAACACGCGGTAGGCCTGTACCGCAAAGCCCTGGTAGCCGGTCCAGCTGATTTCGGCGCGGCCCTCGCGGCGTCCTTCGGGCTGCTGCACAGCCACGGCCCGCGTCAGAATAGTGGTGTGCTCCTGACTGCTGAGCAAGGTGCCGCAGCCGTTGCGCAGCTCCAGGCGGTAGTCGTAGGCCTGGGCGTCGGCATCTACGTCGGAGTCGGTAAAAGCCAGCTCGGTGTTGCGCGTAGTACCCAGCAGCTGAAAGCTGCCGCTGCCCGCCGGCCGCCGGTATACCGAGAGCTGACCGGTGGAGGCCGCGGCTCCCGGCACCCGCAGAGCCAGGGCAACGCGGCGGTCGTTGCCGGCCGGCAGCACCGAGGCCGCTTCCAGCAGGGGGCGGGCGTTGTCGGCCTGCAGGGTGAGGGTGGCGCTGCAGCCGTTGCTGGTAGCCACCTGCAGCGTGGCCGTGGTACTGCCCGGAAGCAGGTCGACCTGCACGCTGCTGCTACCCTGCCCGGCACTGATAGTGCCGCCGCTGATGCTCCACTGGTACTGCAGGCCCGGGAAGCTGCTGACGCGGTAGCTCAGGCCGCTGCGGGCTTCGGGACAAAAAACAGTGGGGCCCGAAATCACCAATGGATTTACCGTGACGGTTACATACTGCGAGCTGGTGCAGTTGCCGTTGCGGGCATGCAGCAGGTAGGTGGTGGTTTGCGTCGGGGCCACCGCAAAGCGCGGTCCGCTGCCGCTGCGGCCGCCGCCCGTCCAGCTGTAGGTCTGGGCCCCACTAGCCGTCAGCTCCACCGAGGCGCCGGGGCAGATGACCGGCACCGGGCCCAGGGTTACGAAGCTGCTGGGAACTATGGTGATGCTGCGGGTGGCAGAATCGGCCGGGCAGGTGCTGGCCGGCCGGGCGCTGATGCTGCCCAGCGGGCCGGGCCCCCACAGCACCTGCACGCTGCGGCCGGTGGCCGGACCCTGAATCTGCCCGCCGCGCACCGTCCAGCGGTAGGCCGGGGCCGGGCCCAGGGCCGTGTACACACCGGGGTTGCCGGCGCATACCACCGAGTCGCCCCGGATGCCGCTGGGTGGCGCGGCACGGTTTACCGTGATGCGGAAGATTTCGGCCACGGACTTCGTCGCGCAGGCATCGTCGGTTACGGTCACCACCACGTCGTACACCACGGTGCGGGTGGCGCCGCAGCGCGAGTTGAAGCGGAATGTGCCACTCACCGACCCGGTGCCGCTGAGGCTGACGCTGCCAATGGCACTCCCGGCCGGCACCGTGCCGGGGCTGTTGTTGAAGCTGGCGTCGAAGGGGCCGGCACCATCAAGCAGGGCGCTGGCCACGCGCATGGTCAGGCGCTGCCCATCGGGGTCGGTAGCGGCCACGTTGAAGCTAATGGGGTCGCCCTCGGTGATGGTAAAGCTGCGCACGGCCAGGGTAGGTGCTGTAAAGGCCGGCGGCTGGTTGCTGGGGCAGTTGCGCGACACCAGCTGAATGTCGCGCCGCATGCTGCCCAGCAGCACTTCGGTGCCGTTCACGGTGCGGTACTCGCTCACGTCCACCGCCACCACGTAGCGGCCCTGCTGGGGTATCAGGTAGCGGCTCAGGCCGGTGTTAGCGTCAATATGGGCGTAGCCGCCGCGCCCGAAGGGCAGGGCTACGGTATAGCCCGGGGCGTACGTGGCCGAGGGCATGCCAAAGGCATAGCTAAGCCGGTCGCCGTCGGCATCGTAGGCGTTGTTGAGCAGCACGGCGGTGTCGCCCCGGCACACCACGGCCACGGCCGTATCTGAGAAGATAGGGGAAAAGTTTGGCAGCGTGGGCGGCGCCATGTCGGTCGACAAGGTCAGGCTGGACTGGCCGGAGCTCACCAGGTTGGTGATGCCCGCGTTGCGGGCGGTTTCGGTGGTTTCGGCCCGGTAGCCGCGGGCTGAAAAGGGCAGCTCTACCAGGCAGGTGTAGGTAGCCTGGCCCACCAGCGGCGCCGCGGTGCCCGAGCAGTTGCCGAACGGGCCCGTTGCCTCGGTCAGCCGCACGCGGGGCGCCGTAGGTGTCAGCAGTACCAGGTTCGTGGCCCGGTCGTAAATGAAAAAGGTAATGGCCGGCCGGCCCATGGGAATAGCGGAGCCAAAGTCCTGGTTGATGTAAAGCAGGGCCGTTAGCTCGTAGCGGTAAGGCGCGGAGGCGGGGCCCTGGGCGTCGACGTAGCGGTACGATATTTCCCCGCCCATGAGGTGAGAGGCCCGGGTCGGCCAGCTCAGCGCCAGCATCCCAAGCAGCCAGAAGCAGGTGTACAGTAAAGTTTTCATAGGCAGCAGGGTGGCGGGGAACAGACTGGAAGGTACAGAAAAAGCCCGCTTCCGGTTTGGAAGGACGCCTTTGCGGAGCACACAGGCTGGCTAATCGTGCGTTAAGGGCCGGTCAAGTGCCTTCGAGGTTAACGTAATGCTGGATGTAGACCGGACACTAATGCATACCCAGAGCCTGCTCAGATTAGTCCTGCCCATGCATACCGGGCTTATGTTGCCGAAATGGCTGTCTGACCGGCTACGCGTACCTTACCATGGATTCCCTCAAAAAATATAGCCGGTGTTATGGAGCTACAAAAAATCTGGCGGACTAAGCTGTACGTCCTGGCCTGGCTTTTTGCCATGCTACGAAGTGCCCCTGTACAGGCTCAGGCTCCTGCTTTTGAGTGGGCAACGGCGTACGCTAGGGGCGGCTTGAATGAGGGGTATGCCTCTGGAAGTGCAACGGCTGTAGATGCCTCCGGCAACTTGTATATCACCGGAGTATTGGCCGGCACTCAACGCTTTGGCACCACTGAGCTGACAGTACGAGACCAGTCAGGCATTGGGCAGGATGTGTTTGTTGCCAAGCTGGATTCCACTGGGCGCGTTCTGTGGGCGGTGCGCGGGGGTGGTGTAAGTGATGATGTTGGTACTGGCATTGCCCTTGACGCTCGAGGTAATGTGTACATCACCGGATACTACATCGGCAGCAGCGCCACTTTTGGCACCATTAACATTCGCAACAGCGGCACTGGAATCACCAGTGACTTATTCGTCGCCAAGCTCGACTCAGATGGTAGCTGGCTGTGGGCGGTAGGGGCCGGTGGTGCCGGTAAAGCCCAGGCGCGGGCCATTGCGGTGAATGAGGCAGGTATTATTTATATCACCGGCGGCATGGGCTTGGGAAGTGCGCAACCCGGTGAGGTAGCTGCTTTCGGACCTTTCACTACTGTCAATGCGGGCGGCTACGACATTTTTGTAGCCCAGCTTAGCCCAACAGGAACCTGGCAATGGGTAACAACGGCTGGCGGGGGACTCTACGACAATGCCACGGCTATTGCAGTGGATGCCACGGGCAATGCCTACCTCACTGGCAGCATTCAAAGCCCGCAGGTCACTTATGGCCCGTCTACCTTGATTTGCCAGCCGGCATATCAGGGCACGGCCTCCGACTTATTTGTGGCTAAAATATCCCCTGCAGGCGCCTGGCTGTGGGCTGTAGCCGGTGGCGGCGATGGCTGGGACAATGGTACTGGTATTGCTGTCGACAAGCGCGATAATATCTACCTCACCGGTGTATTTGGCGGGAACGCATCTCCCGCAAATGCTGCATTCTTTGGGAGCACCCGCTTGACCAGTGCGGGTGCTGGCGACGTGCTGACGGCCAGGTTAACCCGCAACGGAGTCTGGCGCTGGGCAGTTGCTGCCGGCAGCTCCACCGAGGATGCCAGCGCCTGTATTCAAGTCGACGAGACCGGTCGCGGGTATGTGTGCGGCGCGTACGGTCATGTTTTCGGCTTGTCAGCTAGGTTTGGTAATGCCACACTGGCCAACACCGGCTATACGGATGCTTTCATCGCTCAATTCGACTCAACCGGTTCTTACCACTGGGCAACTTCAATTAATAGCCCCGGTTACGACTTGTGCCAGTCGATGGCCCTGGCTAGAGGTAGCCTATATCTTACTGGCTCCATAGAAGGACCGGTAGGCCGGTTTGGTTCCCTGTCCGTAACCGCTAATGTTAAAACATTTGGCTGGATAAAAACAGGTTACGCTGCCCGAATAGCTCGTGTAGGTGAAGCGCACAACACGGGGCCCGGCAGCGGCCCCACCGATTCTCCGTATGGCCTGCCAAAGGGCAGCCAGCTGCCCAATATCATTACGCCAAACGGCGACAAGGTTAACGACGTCTTCCTGCTAAAGGGCTTCCCCCCTGGGCCTTGGTCGCTGGCCGTTTACTCCCGCTGGGGCACCCAGGTGTATGAAGACAGCAATTATCAAAACACCTGGGGGCCAACTGTTCCGGAAGGAGTTTACTACTTCCTGATACGCCATGCTGCTTCAGGGCAGACATTTAAAGGCTGGGTCGAAGTCGTGCGCTGATTCTTACCCCAGCAGCTCCTCAATATCCTCCCGCGTCAGGTTCTTTATCACGGCCTCATCGGTGGCAATCAGCTCGCTCACCAGGGCCAGCTTGCGGCGCTGCAAAGCCAGGATTTTCTCTTCCACCGTGCCCTGGGTGATGAACTTGTACGTGAACACGGGCCGGGTCTGGCCGATGCGGTGGGCGCGGTCTACGGCCTGGGCTTCCACGGCGGGGTTCCACCAGGGGTCGAGGATGAAGACGTAGTCGGCCGCGGTGAGGTTGAGGCCCACGCCGCCGGCCTTGAGGCTGATGAGGAAGATTTTCAGGTCTTCATCTTCCTGGAAGCGGGCCACCTGGGCCTGGCGGTCGCGGGTGTTGCCATCCAGGTAAGCGTACTCAAACTGCCGCTCGTCGAGGGCGTTGCGCACCAGCAGCAAGTGCTGGACAAACTGGCTAAACACCAGCACCTTGTGTCCTTCGGACACGACGCCGCGAATCATGCGCAGCACTTCCTTGAGCTTGCCCGACTCGCCCGTGTAGCTGTTGTCGACCAGGTGGGGGTGGTTGGCAATCTGGCGCAGGCGCGTCAGGCCCTGCAGCAGCAGAAACTGGGTGCTGGCCGGCCCGTTCTCGTCGAGGTTCTGAAGAATCTTGTTGCGGTAGAAGCTCTTGGTTTCCTCATAGCACTGGGCCTGCTCCTCGGTCATGGGGCAGAAGCTCAGGTGCTCGGTTTTCTCGGGCAGCTCCTTGGCTACCTGGGCCTTGTGCCTACGCAGGATGAAGGGCTTGATAAGCGCGTGCAGGCGCTTGGTGCGCATCTCGTCCTGGTGCTTCTCAATGGGCTTGAGGAACTCCTTGCGGAAAAACGCCTGAGTGCCCAGCAGGCCGGGGTTGATAAACGACATCTGCGACCACAGGTCCATGGTGCTGTTTTCTACCGGGGTGCCCGTGAGGATGAGGCGGTGCTTGGAGCGCAGCTGCCGCACGGCCTGCGAGGTGGTGCTGCTGGGGTTTTTGATGGCCTGCGACTCATCCAGAATCACGTAGTCGAAGCGGTAGCTGGCCAGCAGCTCGGTGTCGAGGCGCACGATGCCGTAGCTGGTCAGCACCACGTCGTAGTCGGCAAACTGCTCCACGTTCTTGTCGCGGTAGGTGCCGGTATATACCAGGATACGCAGGTTGGGGGTAAACTTACCAGCCTCGCTCACCCAGTTGAACACCAGGGAGGTGGGCAGCACCAGCAGGGAGGCCGCGCCTTTGGCGGCGCCACTCTCGGCGCGCTGCTGCAGGAGCACCAGGGCCTGCACGCTCTTGCCCAGGCCCATGTCGTCGGCCAGGCAGCCGCCGAAGTGGTAGTCCTGCACGAAGCGCAGCCAGTTGTAGCCGGCCTTTTGGTAGGGGCGCAGCTCGCCCTGGAAGCCCACGGGCAGGGGCTGGTCTTCTACGGCGGCGAAGTCGCGCAGCTTTTCCAGCTTGTGGCCCATGGTCACGGTGGCCAGCTCGGAGCTTTGCAGGTCGGCCACCAGCGCCAGATGGTGGCGGCGCAGGGTAATTTCGCCGTCGGTTTCCTCGGCAAAGGCAAACAGCTCGAGGTAGTCGGTAAACCACTCGTCGGGAATCAGCGCAATCTGGCCGTTGGGCAGCTTGAACTCGCGGCGGCGCTGCAGGATGTGGCTGCGCAGCTTGATAAAGGGAATCTCAAACTCGCCGAAGTACACCGAGCCGCGCACGTCGAACCAGTCGCCGGCTTCCTGTATGCCCACGCGGGCGTAGGCTTCGCCAATGAAGTAGCTTTTGCCGGAGCTGGCCGCCGCCTCCACGGTGTAGCCCAGCTCGGTAAGCTCGGGGGTGTACTCGTGCAGCCAGCGCAGGGCTTCGGCCTTGGGCAGGGAGGCCAGGCCGTTTTCCACGCTCAGGCTGCGCTCGTGCAGCTCGCGCACGGTGGCCTGCTCCTGCTGGGGGTTGCGCAGCAGGCGGTGAAACACGTAGCTGTCGGCGGTTTTTTCCAGGTGCACGCTCACCGGCTTCTCGGTGCCCAGGGCCATGAGGTGGGGGCCGTAGCGGAAGCTCAGCTCGAAGTAGAGCAGCTCCTCGTCGGGCTTCACGGCCACGGGCACGGCGGGCTTGGGCAGCGGGATGCGGCCCCGGCGCGGCGGGCCAATGGGGCGCACCGGCGCCTCAGGAGCGGGGGCCGCTGGTGGAATGTCGGTAAACGTGAGGCGCGGCCGGGCCACGTAGCGCTCCGAGCGAATGTCGAAGCCGCGGGCGTGTACGTCGAACGACTCCATGAGCGGGGCCACGAACTTCTGGAAGTAGCTTTCCTCCACCTGCCGGGGCACCACGATAAACTTCTTCTTCAGAAAGGGCTGCAGCTTGCGGCCGTCTACCTCGGTGCGGAAGGTGTAGAGCAGGTTGTTGAGCAGCAGCCAGGCCGGCTGCTGGCACACCAGCACGGCGTCTTTGTACTGGAAGTCCAGCTTCTGGCCCTGGTACTGAATGGTGGGGAAGTAGTGGGTGCCTTCCTCGTTGCGGCGAAAGTGAAACAGGATGGAGGCCTTGGCCGGCGCCAGGCCGATTTCCTTCCAGGTGGGCTCCCCGTCGCGGCCCATGATGAACACGCACTTGCCGGCCAGCTTGGGCAGCAGGGCGGCCATGCGCTCCTGCACGTGCCGGGCAATGGCCTCCTGCATGGGCTTGTCGCCCTTTTCCGGGTGGTAAATCTTGAGAAAAAACTCCGCCGTAGTGATTTTGCGGGGCCAGAATTCCTTCACCACCGCCTCCTGCTGCATCTGGTCGCAGAGCTCAATCAGCTCAAAGTCTACGGCATCGAGGCCTTCGGAAAACTCGTGCGCATTTTTCGGCGACACGGTCTGGTGCTGGAGCGTGAGCTGGCCGCTGGGGCCGCGCTGCACCACGTAAGCGGCAAACAGGTGCCCCAGATACTCGTGCTCAAACAGCGAGTAGACAATCTGAAAAGGCTCTGCAGTAGAAACTTTCATAGCTGGACATACGGTCGGAATACGCAAGTTAAGCCAGAAAGATGGAAAAGTAAGCTTAGGGAGGGGGTGATTCTTGTGCGGAGGTGAGGAGGTAATGGAGTGAGGAGGTAAGGAAGTGAGGAGGTGAGGAAGATAAAAAACAACGTCATGCTGAGCGGAGCCGAAGCATCTCTACCACGAGAGTAAATCCATTCGAAAGGATTACTGCTGCGGGCAAGATGCTTCGCTGCGCTCAGCATGACGTTCTTTTTCACCTCCTCACCTCCTCACCTCCTCACCTCCATCACCTCTTCACTTCATCACTAAAAATCAACCCATCAAAGATTCTCGCGCACCTCAAGCTTGCTGGCGTTCAGGGCGGGGCGTATGCTCACGGCCAGGGTGATGAAGATGATGGCGACGCAGGTCAGCACGATGTCGGAGAGCTGCATCTTCACGGGGTAGGAGTCGACCACGCTGGTGGCCATGCCCATGCTCACGATGCCGAAGCGCTGCTGAATCCAGCAGATGCTGACGCCCAGCACCAGGCCGGCGGCGGCGCCCACCAGCGCCACGATGGCGCCCACCAGCAGGAAGGTTCGTCGGACGGTGCGCTCGTTGGCGCCCATGGCAATAAGCACGGCAATGTCTTTCTTCTTGTCGATGACGAGCATGGACAGCGAAAAGAAGATATTGAGCGAGGCAATGAGCAGGATAAAGGCGAAGGTGATAAACACGAACAGCTTTTCCACCTTGATAGCCCGCAGCAGGCTCACGTGCTGCTCGTCGGAGTCCAGCACTTTAAAATCGGGGCCGAGCTGCTCCCGCAGCTGCCGCTTAACCTGCTCCACGTCGAAGCTTTCGCCCACTTTCACGTACAGGGCCGTGCGGCGGTCGCCGTAGTCGAGCAGGCGCCGGGCAAAGCTCAGGGGCACAAAGATGTAGCTGTCGTCCATGTGCTGCTCGATGAGAAACACGCCGCCGGCCATCAGGGTCTGCTCGTTGAAGGCCTTGTCGGGGTTCATGCTCAGCGTTTTGCGGCCGGTGTTGCGCGGGTAGAGCAGGCGCAGGGGGGAGAAGCGGTTGTCGACGGTGATGCTTAGCTCGTGCCGCACGCCGGCTCCTACCAGGGCGTACTCCACGCTGTCGCGGCGCAGGCGGTGGTCGCCTTCCCGGATGCTGGAGTCGATGCCGCTCTGGCCGAAGTAGTTGTCGGAGAGGCCGCGCATCTTCACCACCATCTGCCGGTCGTGATACTGCAGCAGGGCATTGTCTTCAATCACCTCCGTGAGCAGGGCCACGCCGGGCGTTTGCTCCAGCTGCTGCAGAAAGGTAGGGTTCACGGGAAAGGCCTTGCCTTTCACGGCCGATATCACCAGGTTGGGGTCCGACTTGCTATAGAGCGTGCGCACCAGGTCTTCCAGGCCGTTGAATACCGACAGCACAATAATCAGCGCCATAGTGCCCACCGCCACCCCAATCATGGAGATGTTGGAGATGATGGTGATGATGTTGCGCTTGTTCTTGGAGCGGAAGTAGCGCTTGGCGATGAGCAGAGGAACGTTCACGAGTTTGTCTGAACCACGGATTTTTCGGATTAAACGGATTAATCGGATTTTGTAGACGATTCTCCTACGTCAACAGCGGATTCAAAGCTAGGCGAATGAACCTCATCAAGACCGGTACAAGTAAAAAAGCGGGACAAGAAATTGTTGTGAACGGAAAAGGACCATCTACAAAATCCGTGAAGTCCGAAAAATCCGTGCTTCTGACAATTACTTCCAGGCTTTCACAATCAGGCCCGTGCCCGAGTCGTGGGTGCTGCGGGCGTCGAGCCAGTTCAGCAGCAGGCAGAAGGGGAAGGTGACGAGGTAGTAGAACGGCAGCAGCACGAAGAACAGGCGCGACTTGCCCAGCATCAGGATGGGGTATTTCATGCTCAGGCGCCAGGAAATCTGGCCGGGCTCGCCGTAGCTGTAGCGGGCCTCAATGCGCTCGAAGCCGGCAGTGCGCAGCTTCTGCTGAATCTCGTGGATGTTGTAGCCGTCGCGCACGTGCTCCTCGATAAAGGAGGTCTCGTCGTCGCCGTGCACGTCGGAGCCGCCCTGGTCGCTGGGCGTGGAGATGAGCAGCATGCCGCCATCCTTAAGCGAGGCGTGGATGTTGCGGAACACCTCCACATCTTCCAGAATGTGCTCCATCACGTCCACCGACAAGGCTAGGTCAAACGAGTTGGGCTCCTGGTAAAGCACCAGGTCCTGCACGGCAAACTGCACGTTGCTGCGCCCGGTCTGCCGGAAGAAAGCGTTGGAGTCGGCCACCTGGTCTTCCTTCACATCCACGGCCAGAATCTGCCACTTCGAACTCAGCCCGCTCAGCCAGTAGCTGTACTGCCCGTAGCCCGAGCCGGCGTCGAGGATGTGCAGCGGCTCCTGCACGCGGCCCCGGGCCCACTGCCGCAGCTCGCGGTGCACGTGCCAGGTGCGCAGCAGCAGCAAGTCGAGCAGGTGGTAAAACAGCCGGCGCAGCCAGGGAGTGCGGTTGAATACCTCGCCGAGGGTTTTCTTAATCGGGTCGTAGTACAATGGGCGAATGGGTGAATCGGTGAATAAAGCTAATGTCTGAATGAGTGAATGGGTGAATGGCTGAATGATTATCGCCCATTCACCCATTCGCCCATTCAGCTATTCACTCATTGTTAAAAAGGCGCGGGCGGGCGGGCTGGTCCTCGTCGTCCTCGTCGTCGTTTTTCGGTGCCGGCGGAATGTTGAGTGAGCCCAGCACCTGGTCCATGTGGGCGGCGTAGGCGGCGCTGTCGTCGTGGAAGAAGATAAGCTCGGGCACCACGCGCACCGTTTGGCGAATGCGCTTGCCCAGGGCCTGGCGAATGGCCTTGGCATTGTCGCGGATATCCTGCAGGCGGGCTTCGGCGTCGCCGCCCAGCAGCAGGCTCAGGTACACGCGGGCCTGGCCCAGGTCGGGCGTCACGCGCACGGTGCTGATGCCGGGGGCCAGGGCCCCGTTGAAGAGGTGGGGCAGGTCGCGCTGGAGCACGGCGGCCAGCTCCTGCTGCAGCAGGCTGGCCATTTTTTGCTGTCGTTTGCTTTCCATATGACTTGCAAAGGTAAGTTCCCGGTTTCTAGTTGCTGGTTTCTTGTTTCTTGTTGTTTACAGCGAAGGGCAGTTTCTCGTTCGTTTGGCCGATTTGAACGGCTAGGTTCAATCTTTACAACCTGAAACAAGAAACAAGAAACCAGCAACCTCTGTGCTTCGCTTCTTCAAAAGCTCCCTGCCGGCCCAGCTGCTGGCTTTGCTGATACTGGTGCTGGCCCTGCGCCTGCCCCTGCTCTGGCTGGGCCTGCCCCTCACGGCGGCCGAGCTGCGGGCCCTGCTGGTGGGCGAGCGGCTGCACGCGGGCAGCATGCCCTACCGCGACCTGTACGACGGCACGGCTCCGCTGGCAGCGGCCATCTTCGCCATGCTCGACGCCGTGCTGAGCCGGCCGGTGCTGCTGTACCGGGTGCTGGCGCTTTTTCTGCTGGTTGTGCAGGCCCTGCGCCTCAACGTGGTGTTCAACCGCTACGACGTGCACCCCGAGCGGGGCTACGTAGCCGCCCTCACCTACCTGCTGCTGGGCAGCGTGAGCACCGACCTGGACACGCTGTCGCCGCTGCTTATCGGGCACACCTTCATCATCTTCGCCCTGAGTGCGCTGCTGCCTACCTCGCGGGAGGGCTACGACAACCGCCGCCTGTTTCGGGCGGGCTTCCTGGTGGGGCTGGCGGCGTTGTGCTACCTGCCGCTGGGCTTGTTTATTGGCGTGGGCCTGTTCGCAGTCATCATTTTCGCGGCCAATGCGTTTCGCAGCTTTCTGCTGTTTCTGTGCGGCGTCGCTTTCCCGTATGCGTTGGTGGCCACGTTTTTCTTTTATACCGATGCGTCGCCGGGCTTTGTGCGCTTTCACTTCGAAGCCGAGCTGGCCGAGATGGAGGTAGATGCCCTGCCCGGGGCCCTGCAGCTGGGGCTGCTGGCGCTGCCGGCGGCGGTGCTCTTGCTGGCCCTGCTGCGCTCCCTCACCATCACCCTGGGCCTGGTGTTTCAAACCAAGTTCCGGCAGCTGATGCTGGTATGGCTGGTGGTGGCAATGGTAGCGGCTGCCACCGGGCAGGGCGTCGCGGCCGGCGCCCAGGTGCTTATTCTGCCGCCGCTGGCGTATTTCAGCTTATTCCTGTGGCAGAAAGCGCGGCTGAGCTGGCTACCCGAGCTGCTGCTGCTGCTGGTGCTGGCCGCCACCGTCACGCTGCGCTACCGGGCGCTGGTGCCCCACCTGGAAGTGCTGCTGCGCCTGCCCGCGGAAAGCCGCTTTGGCTTGCGCCCCGACCCCACGCTGGCCTGGCTGCAGAACCAACCCATTCTGGTGATGGGCTCCGACAACCGGCCCTATCTGCACAACCGCCTGGCCACGCCCTACCTCGACTGGGAGCTGGCCCAGGCCGACTTCGGCCACCTCAACGAATATGCCGCCGTGGTGCGCATTGCCCGCAACGTAGGCCGCGACCTGCCCCGCTACCTCATCGACCAGGATGAGCTGATGCCGCAGCTCAAGCGCCGGCTGCCGGGGGTGTTTGGGCGCTATGAGCTTACGCATATGCCCAGGGTGTACCAGCTGAAGCGCTGATGAATTCAGTTAAAAGTGAAGAGTTAAAAGGCAGAACGTCTTTTAGCTCTTCGCTTTTAACTTTTAACTCAAACAATAGGAGCCGCACCTACACCCAGCACCAGGCCACGCTGCGCCGGTCGGTGGGGGTGGAGCGCAGAAACTGAGTGAGCGGCTCCAGGTTGGTGAGCAGGGAGGTGAGGGTGATGACGCGGCCATCGGCCAGGTGCAGGCGCAGGTAGTCGTAGGAAGCCCAAAAGCTGTGGCGGGCGCTGCAGGTTACGCGCTCCACCCGCCGCAGGTCGCGCTGAGCAAACGGTATGCGCTGCCCCGCCTCGTACACTTCCAGGCGGTTTTCCTGGGGCTGAAATACCACGGCCGTGGCCTGGTTGAGGCGCCAGTAGCGCAGGTGCAGCAGCAGGGCCGGCCCGCCCAGGGCCAGCACCACGGCGCCAAACCCGGCGGCCAGCACCCACTCAAGCTTGTTGGCGGGCTCGTCTTTCAGCGCCACGGCCGGCACCACGCTCAGCCCGCAGCCCAGGGCCAGCGCCGACCAGAAAGCCAGCCGCAGCTGCCGGCCTGCCGTGGGCTGGTACACGTGCGTGTTGCGGGAAAAAAGGCCCAGCACCCAGCGCAGGCCGCCCAGCAGCACCATTAGCAGTACGGCAGCCTCAAGCAGGGGACGGAGGAAAGAGGTTTTCATATGGGCAGCATTGAAAGCAGGAAAAGCCAGGTGCCCTGCAAAAGAACAGCTTCTGCCCGTCAGGGAAGGCCAGCCGGCCAGGGCGGGCTGCCTTCGGCTGTCCATTACGGCGCCCATAGCAGACAGCCTGCTTGCCGCTCCGCCGGCCGCTTTTCCTAGCAAACCCAAGTTGCGGGCTATAGGCCGGCTTGGTGGAGGGTGTGGGCAAAAATGAAGAGGGCAATTTTCAGGGCAAACCCGG
>NZ_BAABGZ010000025.1:0-36023 GCF_039541835.1 Hymenobacter saemangeumensis
TCCTCGTCCGTAACGTCACTTGGATAGGCTGGTCGGGGCTTTTTCATCCCCGAATTTCCTCAATAAGTCATTAACACCCTCTAAATACAGGGAGGGAGCTGCCAGCACCAGAAGGGTGAGCAGCTGCCAGATTGAAAATGAGGTTTTCATGATTTGCAGTGTCTAGGTTACGTGTCAGATTTAAATTGCAGCAGCCAGCCCAGCAGCTCGTCCATCACGGTCATATTCAGGGTGTACGTCACGTACTGCCCCTGCTTGTCGCTGCTCACCAGGTCGGCTTGCCGTAGCAGGTCAAGGTGGTGGCTGATGGTGGGCTTGGAAAAGCTGAAATGCTCCGCGATTTCGCCCGCAGTGCGGGGTCCCTGGCGCAGCAGCTCCAGCATAGCACGGCGGGTGGGGTCGTTTAAAGCTTTGAAGAGCGTGTTCACGCCACAAACATACGCATTAATTAGACATTTGTCTAATTATCGAATTATAAAACGCTCTTGTAACTCCACGCTGTCTTAGGAATGCCTGTATTGGCTTACAATGAGGAAAGACTTGGGGCTTTTATACTGAGAGGCGCGCTACGCTACCCTCATGGCTCAACCATAAGCTTACTCTGTTTACGAAGCCCACGGTGCGCTTTACCCTGCCGGCCCATCAGACTAAGGCCTCATTTTTACTGGATGAGGTTGCTGCTGGTACCTACCCGCCGCAAGCCCGCACAAGCCAAGGTCTTGTGCGCTAGCTGAGGTTTTTAGGAACTAGCTGCTCAGCTACTACGCGCAGAAACAGCAAGAGCCGCCCCAGAGGAGTCTGGGACGGCTCTTGCTCTTTTGCAGTTGCCCTCCGCCCGCTGAACGATTGGGGAGTACAACTCTTAAAGAGCCACGGCCTCCCCTTGGTTACACCCCTAGTGGCCCCACTGGCTTTCGAGCCGGCGGGACCGGTTTATTTGAGCCTGACGCTGGCAGTCTCCCCTACGGGCGCGTTCGTGCGCCCCTTCCAGTCACCTCACAATCAGCTTATCTCTACTAAATTAAGGCGACAGCTTTACGGTTGAAAATGGAGCCCCGGCACGAATAGGCGTTGCACACCCACGGGCTGGCAGGAGAACTGTATTGTAAGAAAAGTGCCTTTGCCTTAGTCAAAGTCCACAGTACGACTACCCAATACGAAATCATATTAGCCCAGATTAGCTATTCTAACTACTGAATCTGCTTATTTTATGGTTGGATTTCCCTGATTGCGTGTACCATGCCTTCCATTGCTCTGCGTGTTTTGCTGTTGTTTGTGCCTTTTGGTCTCAACGCGACTGGCCTGAGGGCGAGTCCGGCCCCAGCCGATACCCTGTCCCCGGCCGCCCGGGCCCTGCAGCGGGGCATTCGTTCCTACCAGCGGGGGCAGTTCGACTCGGCCATCACCGTGCTGAACCAGTCGGCGCGCCTGGCTCGGGCCACCCGCCCCCACCCGGACACCATCAACCTGCTGCGGGCCTACAATAACCTGGGCAACGTGGCCGGCGACCAGGGCAACAACCCCCGGGCGCTGGGCTTCTACCAGCAGGCCCTGGCCCTGGCCGAGGCCGCCCGCGAGCGTCGCTTTGCCGCCAAGGTGGGCAACAACATCGGCACCCTGTTCCAGAACTGGGGCCGCTCGGAGGAAGCTTTGCGCTACTACGAGCAGGCCGAGCGCGAAGCCCACGCCCTGGCCGACCCCGCCCTGCTGGCCGACTGCAACAACAACAAGGGGGTAGTGTACGAGCAGTGGAAGCAGTATGGCCGGGCCCGCACCTATTACCAGCAGGCCCTGCGGTTCTACGAGCAGGCCCGGCAGCCGCACAACGTGGCCATGGCGCTGAGCAACCTCGCCATCGTACAGAAGCGCCAGAACGACTTCCCGGCCAGCATCGCCAGTACCCGGCGCGCCCTGGCCATTGCCCGCCAGACCAGCGACGCCTGGCTCGAAGCGGCCACCCTCAACAACCTGGGCAACACTTACCTCGAAAGCGGCCAGCCCGCCGTCGCCGAGCCTTTCCTGCAGCAGGCCCTGACCATTGCCCGCCGCCTCCCGGCCCAGGAGCTGGTGGCCGCCGCCTACGGCACCCTGGCCCAGGGCGCCGCCCAGGCCGGCCGCTACCGGGCGGCCTACGACTACCAGAAGGCCTTCATCGCCCAGAAAGACAGCTTCGTGAACGCCGAGCGCCACCGCCAGCTTTCGGAGCTGCAGGTGAAGTACGACACCCAGAAAAAGGAGCGCGAAAACGAGCAGCTGCGCTACGAAAACCGCCTGCGCGCCCTGGCCCAGCAAAAAGCCGAGCAGGACCGGCAGCGCACCCTCAACCTGGCCGGGGGCAGCGGGCTGGCCCTGCTGCTGCTGGGCGGGGTGGGCGGGCACTACCGCCGCCTGCGCCGCCACCACCGCGAGGCCCTGGCCCGCAACCAGGCCCTGTTCGATGGCGAGCAGCAGGAGCGCGTGCGCCTGGCCCGCGACCTGCACGACGGCGTGGGCCAGCACCTGGCCGTGGTGCGCATGTACGTGTCGGAGCTGCAGGAAGGCGGGCCCGACGCCCCCGCCCACGCCGCCCAGGCCCTCACGCTGGTCGACCAAACCATCAAGGAGGTCCGCTCGGTGTCGCACAACCTCATTCCCGACGAGCTGAACTTCGGCCTGCTGCGGGCCCTGCGCGAGCTCAGCCACCGCGTAAACCAAACCGGTACCGTGCAGCTGCACCTGCACCTCGGCCCCGAGCTGCAGCAGGCCAGCTTCCCGCGCACCTTCGAGCTGGCGCTTTACCGCGTGGTGCAGGAAGTGGTGAACGGCATGCTGCGCCACGCCGATGCCAGTGAAATCAGCCTCCGCCTTTACCGCAGCGGACCCCAGCTGCTGGTAGAGATGGCCGACAACGGCAAGGGCTTCGACACCCGGCTGCTTACGCAATCCAAAGGCCTGGGCTGGAAAAACATCCAGGCCCGCGTCGGGCTGCTCAATGGGCAGCTGCGGGTGCAGTCGCGCCCCGGGCAGGGCACGCAGGTGCGCATTGCCGTACCGGAGTAGGTCTCCAAGTCCTGCTTGTGCCGCTCAGCCGCTCCTACGCTCTTTCGGAGTTGTACTCCGAAAGCCGGCCTGCTGCGGAGTTGTACTCCGCGACCTCAGAACAAAATCGTTCCACGGTCATCGTTCAACGATGGGGAGTACAACTCCCCAGCAGGGGTACTTTCGGAGTACAACTCCGAAAGAGCTACGAAACAGCTAGGAGCGCAGCTTATCCCAGGAACAGCACATCCAGCAGCCCACCCTGCTCGGCATAATTGGAAGCGGAGCTGTACAAATAATGCTCGGCCTCGGTTACCAGCTCAGCCCGCACGGGGTTCTGGTGCAGGTAATGCAGCTTTTGCATGGTGAACTCCGGGCTGCGCAACTCCTTGGCTTCATTGCCTTCCTGCCAGAACTTGAAGGTCTGGCTTTTGGCATCCACCCATGCATTATACCCGAAGCGGTGCAACATCCATTGCCGCCGGCTTTCCGGGTCGCGCTGAATAGATTCGGTAATAGCCCGGCTGGTGAAGCGCTTGAAATCGCGCAGAATATCCGATAGGCTTTTACCTTCTTTGGCGCCGGCAATCAAGTGGAGGTGGTTGCTCATCAGGCACCATGCGTACAGCTCCAAGCCTTTGTGCTGCTGGCAGTACCGCAGCCCTTCCACGATGATGTGCCGGTATGTGGGGCGGGTAAACACGTCCACCCAGTCCACCACAGTCATGGTAAGAAAGTAGATGTTGTCCGGAAAAATGCGGTTTTTCAGGCCCATGCGCCCAAGGTAAGTATAACGCCGCTCTTTCGGAGTTGCACTCCGAAAGCCGGCCTGCTGCGGAGTTGTACTCCGCGACGTCAGAACAAAATCGTTCCACGGTCATCGTTCAACGATGGGGAGTACAACTCCCCAGCAGGCGGCCTTTCGGAGTACAACTCCGAAAGAGCAGGGGTCCGAAAGAGCGACGTGAGCGCGCGGCCGTATTTATTAGTTAAGGGTCAAAGAGTCGAGGCTTAACACCACGCGGCGGCCATTCTTAATTAGCTCCGGAGGAAGGAAGGTGTAATATGAGCAAATCCACCCCCGGTTGTAGCTGCGCTGCATCTTAAGAACTTCAGCCTGGCTGAAGCTTCCGTGCAGTTTCTCCCCAATCAGCCGCTTATTTTCAATGGTATCGTTGCTCAACTTATAGTAGCTGTTGCCGGCAATCAGGAACATACTACGCGGGTACCCGCAACTGAACCTTACGGATTTTATGGCGCCTGAATAATATATCCTGGTACCGTATAAGCCATCGAAATTGCTGAGATTCATGAAAACCGGCTCAATTATCGACTGCTGAGTTTGCCCAAGCCTGGGCAACCTCATTCCCTTTCGGTTTTGCCTTTCCCTGGTTTTTCGGGGCAAGCCGGCTATTTCTCCCGAGCAGATGAAGTTGAACAGCGGCGCGTGCGTCAGCGAATCGAACAGCTGCGCATATTCCGGCTTAAAATCCACGTTTTTATAATTCCAGCCTCTGCCATAATCAGCCACTGAATAAAGAATGCGGCCCTTCATACAGCCCTCTTCCTCCTTGTCAACCCTTCCTGTAAAACCATGCAGCGTCAGTAGCATTACCCCCCCGATTAGCAGCTGCTTATAATTCATAACTACGGACTTTACTGACTGAGAACGAATGTAAACGGCCGCCCCGGATTTCTCCGAGGCGGCCGTTTCACTTAGCCGGAAACCGGCGGGAATTACTTCTGCGACAGCTGAGCGCCGCCGCTTTCCTTCAGGCGAATCAGGTTCAGGGCCGAGCCGGCCCGGAACCACTCAATCTGGCCCTCGTTGTAGGTGTGGTTGAGGGTGATGAGGTCGGTGTCGCCATCGGTGTGGTGCAGGCGGGCCTGCAGGGGCTGGCCGGGAGTAAAGCTGGTCAGGCCCAGGATGTCAATCATGTCGCCTTCCTCGATGAGGTCGTAGTCGGCCTTGTTGGCGAAGGTCAGGGCCAGCATGCCCTGCTTCTTGAGGTTGGTTTCGTGGATGCGGGCGAAGCTCTTCACAATCACGGCGCGCACGCCCAGGTGGCGGGGCTCCATGGCGGCGTGCTCGCGCGAGCTGCCTTCGCCGTAGTTCTCGTCGCCGACCACCACCGAGCCGATGCCCATGGCCTTGTAGTTGCGGGCGGCCTGGGGCACGGGCACGTAGGCCTCGCCCTGGCTTACCCAGTCGCGCACCTCGTTGGCCTTGCCGTTGAAGGCGTTGGTGGCCCCGATGAGCATGTTGTTGGAGATGTTGTCCAGGTGGCCACGGAAGCGCAGCCAGGGGCCGGCCATGGAAATGTGGTCGGTGGTACACTTGCCCTGGGCCTTGATGAGCAGGCGCAGGCCCATCAGGTCGCTGCCTTCCCAGGGGCGGAAGGGCTCCAGCAGCTCCAGGCGGTCGGAGGCCGGGTCCACAATCACCTGCACCGCGGAGCCGTCGGCGGCGGGCGCCTGGAAGCCGGCATCCTCCACGGCGAAGCCGCGGGGCGGCATCTCCACGCCCCGGGGCTCGTCGAGCTTCACGGGGCCATTGGCACCGGCCAGCGTGTCGGTGAGGGGGTTGAAGGTCAGGTCGCCGGCAATGGCGAAGGCCGTCACGATTTCGGGCGAGGCCACGAAGGCGTGGGTGTTGGGGTTGCCGTCGTTGCGCTTGGCGAAGTTGCGGTTGAAGCTCGTGATGATGGAGTTCTTGCGCTTGGGGTCGTCGGTGTGGCGGGCCCACTGCCCGATGCAGGGGCCGCAGGCGTTGGCCAGCACCACGCCGCCCATCTCGGCGAAGGTGTCGAGCAGGCCGTCGCGGGCCACGGTGTAGCGCACCAGCTCCGAGCCGGGCGTGATGGTGAACTCGGCGTTCACGTGCAAGCCCTTTTGCACCGCCTGGGCGGCGATGCTGGCGGCGCGGGTGATGTCCTCATACGAGGAGTTGGTGCAGGAGCCGATGAGCCCCACTTCCAGCTTTTCGGGCCAGCCATGCTCGCGCACGGCGGCGGCAAACTGCGAGATGGGCCAGGCGGCGTCCGGCGTGAAGGGGCCGTTCACGTAGGGCTCCAGGGTGTTGAGGTCGATTTCGATGAGCTGGTCGAAGAAACGCTCGGGCTGGGTGTAGATTTCGTCGTCGGCACGCAGGTGCTGGCGCACGGCCCCCGCCAGCTCGGCGATGTCGGCGCGGCCGGTGCCGCGCAGGTAGTCGCCCATCTTCTCGTCGTAGGCAAACACCGAGGTGGTGGCCCCGATTTCGGCGCCCATGTTGCAGATGGTGCCCTTGCCGGTGGCCGAGAGGCTTTCGGCACCCTCGCCGAAGTACTCCACGATGGCGCCGGTGCCGCCCTTTACGGTGAGGATGCCGGCTACTTTCAGGATAACGTCCTTGGCGGACGTCCAGCCGTTCATCTTGCCGGTCAGCTTCACGCCGATAACCTTGGGGAACTTCAGCTCCCAGGCCATGCCGGCCATTACGTCTACAGCGTCGGCACCGCCCACGCCGATGGCAATCATGCCCAGGCCGCCCGCGTTGGGGGTGTGGGAGTCGGTGCCAATCATCATGCCGCCGGGGAAGGCGTAGTTCTCGAGCACCACCTGGTGGATGATGCCGGCGCCGGGCTTCCAGAAGCCGATGCCGTACTTGTTGGATACCGAGGCCAGGAAGTCGTACACCTCGCGGTTTTCGGCGTTGGCTTCGGCCAGGTCGGCGGTGGCGCCGTCCTTGGCCTGGATGAGGTGGTCGCAGTGGACGGTGCTGGGCACGGCGGCCGTAGCCTTGCCGGCCTGCATGAACTGGAGCAGCGCCATCTGGGCGGTGGCGTCCTGCATGGCCACCCGGTCGGGGGCGAAATCAACGTAGGAAACGCCGCGCTCGTAGGCCTGGCTCACGGTGCCCCCGTAGAGGTGGGCGTAGAGGATTTTCTCGGTAAGAGTAAGTGGCCGGCCCACGGCAGTGCGGGCAGCCTCGATGCGGGAACCCATGCCAGCGTACACGGCACGTATCATTTCCAGGTCGAAAGCCATAGGAGAGTGGGGTAAATAAGGTGATTGGTGCAAATGTAGCACCGTCGATAAGTTAGGACCTAACCGGTCTGCGCGTTTTGCATTAACTGGGGATTAAACGCAGGTTTCGGTGTGGCGTTATAATAACCAATTGCCCTGGAAGGCGGTTATTGCAGCTTGCCTGATGATTTTTAACGATGATGATGAAAAACTTTCTTCCTGGCTTGCTGGCCACCACGGCCCTGGGACTGGGCCTGGCCGGCTGCCACTCCTCCCCTTCTGAAAACGACAAAGCCGATACAGCCGCCGCGGCGCCCGCGCTGAAAGAAGGCCCCTGGCGCGGCGAGCTCAGCGCCCAGGGCCAGAAAATCCCTTTCCTGTTCGAAGTAAAAACCGAAGCCGGCAAGCCGGTGGTTTATCTGATTAACAAAGGCCTGAATGGCGAGGAGCGCCTGCGCTGCGACGAAATAAGCGCGGCCGGCGATTCTACTACCATTAAGCTGCACGTGTTCGACGCCGCGCTGGTGGTACGGGCCGACGGGGCCGACAAGCTCAAAGGCGTGTGGGTGAAGTACGATGCCAAGACGCCGTATCGGGTGCCGCTGGTGGCGAGGGCAGGTGAGCCAATGGCACTATTTACTGAGGATGGGACGAATGTTAACAAAATGACTCCTGGTTATTTGGCGCAGTTGGCTAAAGGAGCTACTTATCGGGCAGTGTTCACAGATGAAGAGGGTAAGAATTACCCTGCCATAGGGGTTCTCAAAATGGAGGGCAAAGGCAGTTTTCACGGCGTGCTAGGTACATTCCTTACAACTACTGGTGATTATCGATATCTGTCAGGGAACATTGTGATGCGAAATAAGGATTTCCACCTACTTCTATCAACCTTCGATGGAAATCATGCTTTTCTATTCGATTCCCCTTTAGAAGGAGCTTTAGGTAAACGTTTAAAAGGCCATTTCTACTCCGGCAAGTCCGGTCACGAAACCTTTACCGCCGTGCTCGACCCTAAAGCCAAGCTGCCCGATGCCGACACCCTCACCTACCTCAAAAAGGGCGAAAGCCGGCTGAGCTTCAAGTTCCCAAGCATCTTCGAAGGCGGCGTGGTGGAGCCCGACGGGCCCCGGTACAAGGGCAAGGTGGTAGTCGTTCAGCTCCTGGGCTCCTGGTGCCCCAACTGCATGGACGAAACCGCCTTCCTGGCGCCCTGGTATGAGAAAAACAAGGCCCGGGGCGTGGAGGTCATCGGCCTGGGCTACGAGCGCAGCTCCGACTACAAGAAGGCCTCGGAGCGCCTGCGCAAGCTGCGCGAGCGGTACAACATCGGCTACGAGCTGGCCGTGGCCGGGGTGGCCAACAAGGACTCGGCCGCCAAGTCCCTACCGCAGCTGGCTAAGGTGCTGGCTTTCCCTACCACCATCTTCCTGGATAAGAAAGGCGCCGTGCGGAAAATCCATACCGGCTTCTCCGGCCCCGGCACCGGGAAGTACTACGAGGAGGAAATTGCCGGCTTCAACCGCACCGTAGACAAGCTGCTGAAGGAGTAAGCACCCGTAACGCGGAATTCCATTCCGCGCCCGGTTCGGCTGGAGCGCGGAATGGAATTCCGCGTTACGGATTGGGCCTGCGAAACATGAGGAATTGATGAAGAGACACTTGTTGCCTTCCTGATAAGCCCCCTACGCTTGTGCTTCTATGCAGGAATATAGTACCTTGCCGGCACACAATTACACCTGTTTTCCCAAACCACCTTACCCCACCACCCCATGAAGAACATCCTGGTTCCCACCGATTTTTCGGCCGAGTCGCACTACGCGCTGGAAGTAGCGCTGCAGCTGGCCCAGCAAACCGGCGGCAGCGTTACCGCGCTGCACGTGCTGGAAACGCCCGACGTAGCCACGGCCAACTTCAGCGCCTATGGCGGGCCGGTGAACGGCAGCGAGCTGCCCAACAGCAACGGCGGCATCGACCAGATTTTCACCATCAAGCTCATGGAGGTAACCAAGCGCCGCCTGCAGGCTCTAAAGGGCGAAGCCGCCCGCCTCGCTCCCGGCGTCACGGTGCAGGACGCCGTTGAAGTCAACCGCATCGGCGACGGCATCCTGAGCGCCATTCAGCGCCACGGCATCGACCTGGTGGTGATGGGCGCCCAGGGCCACGGGGCCATGGAAAACTTCTTCGTGGGCTCCAACACCGAGCGCCTGATTCGGCTGGCGCCCTGCCCCGTGCTCTCGGTCAAGCACCAGCAGCAAGGCTTTGCGGTACGCAACATCGTGTTTCCCTCCGACTTTACCGAGGAAGCAGCCGGCGCCATCAACGGCCTGCGGCAGGTGCTCGCCGCTTTTCCCAACGCCACGGTTCACCTGCTGCACGTAACCGGCGGGGCCAACGGCCACACGGCCGAACAGCATATTCAGCACTTTGCCGAGCGCGCCGGCCTGGCCAATGCCCAGAAAGTAGTGGTAAATGCCAGCAGCACCACGGCCGGCATTGAGGAATACGCCCGCCAGACCAATGCCGACCTCGTGGTGATTCCCACCCACGCCCGCACCGGCCTGAGCAGCTTCTTCCGCACCAGCATCGCCGAAACCGTGGCTACCCACGCCTTCCCACCGGTGCTCACCTACCACTTGGCGCACTAAGCTGAATAGAACGGTCACGTTACTATAGAACGTGATGGTGAATATGATAGAACGTCATGCTGAGCGAAATCGAAGCATCTTTACCACGAGAGTAAACCTTATTTAATTGGAATTACTGTTGCGGGCAAGATGCTGCGCCTTCGCTCAGCATGACGTTCTTTTTTATCACTCAATAGAGTGACGTTCTACCGCGCCCGCAGCCGCACCTTAAAGTCGTTTTTGGGCCGCAGCGTAATCAGGGGCTCACTCAGCACCGGCGGCTGGCCTTCCACCCACTCCACCTCGAAGCGGCGCAGCAGCTCCAGCACCACCAGCTGCATCTCGGTGAGGGCGAACTGCATGCCTATGCACAGGCGGGGCCCGCCGCCGAAGGGCGCGTAGGCATAGTGCGTAAGCGGCTTGGGCGCCCCCGGCGCGAAGCGGGCCGGCTGAAACTCCTGGGGCTGAGGCCAGTGCTTGGGGTCGTGGTGCAGGCCGTGCAGGTACACCGAAAACAGGGTGCCTTTGGCAATGCGCAGGCCGTTGTACTCGTCTTCGGCCAGGGCTACGCGGTCGAGCATCCAGGCCGGCGGGTAGAGGCGCATGGCTTCCTGCACGGCGTAGAGGGCGCGGCCCAGCTGGGGCAGGTCGGCGAAGGTGGGCGGGCGGCCGCCCAGCACAGCTTCGGCCTCGGCCCGGATGTGCTGTACTTCCTGGGGGTGCAGGGCCAGCAGGCGCAGCAGCCAGGTGAGGGCGTTGGCGCTGGTCTCGTGGCCGGCCACCACCAGAATCAGCGCCTCATCCAGCAGCTGGGTGTCGGTCATGGCCTCGCCACTGTCCTCGTAGCGGGCGTCGAGCAGCATCTGCAGCAGGTCGTCGGGCGGGGTGCTGCCCGTGGCCTGCTGGCGCTGGCTGATGTAGCGGGCCAGCAGGCCGCGCAGCTCGGCCGTCAGCCGGTCGTGCTCCCGGTATTTCCCCGAAACCTTAAACCAGGGCAGCAGATAAGGCTGGCGGATGGTGCGCACATAAAAACCCTGAATGCGGGTGAGCAGCTCCGAGGCGCGGTCCAGCTCGGCATCACTAAAAGCCGTGCTGAACACCGAGCGGGCAATGACGCGGAATGTGAGGCGCGTCATCAGCTCGTGGGTGTTGATGTCGACGCTGCCGCCGGCCCGCTGGGCCTGCTCGGCCAGGGGCTGAAAGGTCTGCTCAATTATCTCCTGCATCAGCCCGGTGAGGGCTGCCACCCGCTGCCGGTGAAAGCCCGGCTGAATGAGGCGGCGCTGCCGCAGCCAGTCGGCTCCTTCGTTGGTGAGTAAGCCGTGGCCCACGTAGCGCGAAAAGCCCTGGGTGAAGGCCGACTTGGCGTAGTTGCGGTGGTTTTTCTGCAGGATGTGCTGCACCAAGCCCGGCTCGCGGGTGAGCACGGTGCGGCGCACGCCACCGATGTACATCACCAGCGTGTCGCCCACGCTTTCAAGCGTAGCGTCGAGAATGGGCAGCAGGTCGTTGAAGCGAAAGGAGTTGCGCAGCGACTGCAGGCGGGGCACCTGCGGCAGCTGTACGGGCGGGACGGGCGTGGTGGAGGCGTCGTTCATGGCAAGGGGCCGCATTGCCGGCGGCCTGCCCAAATTAACGGCGCAATTGCCTTATATCAGCCCAAGCTGCGCCGCGGCGAAAGAAGAAGCCAAGTCCTGGCAACTCATCTTTTTACTGCCGGCCGCCGTACACCCCACTAGCCCAGACGGGCTGTTTTCCTCTTTCCTTTCCATTTACCTCAACACCCTTTGCCCATGTGGATTCAGCAAAACCCCAGCGCCCCCGCCGCCCTCGCCGACCTGCAAGGCCGCGCCGTGGGCCTCAAGTTTGAGTGCAACCAGTGCCACACCGAAGTTTTCACCGACCTCATCGGCGTGCCCGCCCCCAACCCCATGGCCGACTCGGCCGAGCATGCCGAAAACCACGAGATAGAAGAAATCAAGTGCCCCGGCTGCGAGATGACCCACGAAATTGAAATCGACAGCACCTTTGAGGGCGTAACCTTTAAGGTCAGCGACGTAGCCGAAGGCAAAGTGAGCTACCAGGTAGCGCAGTAACACCCGGTTCCGCTGTCTGAACCACGGATTGACACGGATTCTGAACCGCAGATTCTAACGGATTTGACGGATAAGAACGGATTCTGGTACGCTCGTTCAAATAAAAGCAAAAGGCCACCGCATCACATGCAGTGGCCTTTTGCTTGTTTATTGACTGGATAGAGGATAGAGGATAGAGGATAAGTGCTTTTGAATCCATGCTTAACCGTCAAATCTGTTACAATCTGCGGCTCAGAATCCGTTCTTATCCGTCAAATCCGTTAGAATCTGCGGTCTACTTTTCCCGCTCGATGGTGTAGTTAATCAGCTGCTCCAGGGAAGTACGGCTGGCCGATTCGGGGAAGGTATGCAGGATGGCCAGCGCTTCGTCGCGGTAGCGCTTCATTACGGCAATGGCATAGTCGAGGCCGCCGGACTTTTTCACGAAGTCGATAACGTCCTGCACCCGGTCGCGGCGGCCTTCGTTGTTTTTGACGTTGAAAATCACCCGGCGCTTGTCGAGCCAGCCGGCTTGTGAAAGGGCGTGAATCAGGGGCAGCGTCATCTTCTTCTCCTTGATGTCGATGCCCACCGGCTTGCCGATTTCGGCCGTGCCGTAATCGAACAGGTCGTCTTTAATCTGGAAGGCAATGCCCACCTTTTCGCCGAAAAGTCGGGCTCGCTCGATGGTTTCCTTATCAGCCCCGGCCGAGGCCGCGCCCACAGCGCAGCAGGAGGCAATGAGCGAAGCGGTTTTCTGGCGGATAATCTCGAAATACACGTCCTCGGTGATGTCGAGGCGGCGGGCCTTTTCAATCTGCAGCAGCTCGCCTTCGCTGAGCTCGCGCACGGCGTTGCTCACAATTTTCAGCAGCTCGTAGTCTTCATGCTGCAGGGCCAGCAGCAGGCCGCGCGAGAGCAGGTAGTCGCCCACGAGCACGGCTATCTTGTTTTTCCAGAGTGCGTTAATGGAAAAGAAGCCCCGGCGGTAGTTCGACTCGTCCACCACGTCGTCGTGCACCAGCGTGGCCGTGTGCAGCAGCTCAATTAGCGCCGCCCCGCGGAAGGAAGCTTCGGGCAGCCGCTCGCTGGGCACCGGCTGGCTGATGTGGGCCGTGAAAAACACGAACATCGGCCGTATCTGCTTGCCCTTGCGCTTCACAATGTAGCCCATAATCTTGTCGAGCAGCAGCACCCGGGTGCGCATCGACTGGCGGAACTTGTGCTCGAACTCTTCCATTTCGGCCGCGATGGGGGCCTGAATCTGGTCGAGGGAAAAAGTGGACTTAGGGGGCATTGCAGGGGCAATGATACGGCGGAATGAGGTAATGGGATGATGAGGGGAATTATTGATTTGCTGATGGGCTGATGGGCTGATGTGCTGATTGGGTGAGGAAGTGATGGGGTGAGTAATGCTGAGCATTTGGCGCTTTAAGCCAATAAGCACTGGCCCAGGAAGCATCTTGCCAGGTTTTCAAGCAATGCCGTTTTGAAAGGCTATTTGCCTACGCTTCCGTCTTGGCTGAATATGAAACCCTTTCCCATTGTAACCACATTCCCCTCATCACTTCCTAAGCCCATCAGCCCATCAGCCCATCAGCCCATCAGCCCATCAGCCCATCAGCACATCAGCACATCAGCACATCAGCACATCAGCACATCAAACAATCAACACCTCAACCCCCTACCTTCGCTCCATGCTTGCCAGTACTGAATTCATCCTGAACGGCGCCCGGCACGGGCGGCCATTTGCTGCCGATGTTACCTATTTGCCTACCGGGCAGCCCAAGCCGGTGCTGGTGTTCGTTCACGGCTTCAAGGGATTTAAGGACTGGGGGCACTTCCCGCTGCTGGCCCGCTACTTTGCCGAGCAGGGCTTTGTGTTTGTCAAGCTCAACCTCTCCCACAACGGCGTGGTGATTGGCGGCAGCGGCGACCTGGAAGACCTGGAGGCCTTCGGGCGCAACAACTTCAGCATTGAGCTCGACGACCTGGGCCTGCTGCTGGATGCCCTGCATACCCCTGGTACCGCCCCCCTTCCCACCCGGGAGATGAACCTGGCGCGCCTGGGTCTGGTAGGCCACAGCCGCGGCGGCGGCCTGGTCCTGCTCAAAGCAGCTGAGGACCCGCGGGTAAAGGGCGTGGCTACCTGGGCCGCTGTGGCTGATGTAGACCAGCGCTGGCCTGCCCAGCTGATGGCCGAATGGCAGCGTAGCGGGGTGCTGCATGTGCCCAACCTGCGCACCGGCCAGCAGCTGCCCCTGCGCTACCAGATTGTGGAAGACTACCTGGCCAATCGGCGCCGGCTCGACATACCGCACAACGTGCGCCGCAAGCTGCGCCAGCCCCTGCTGCTGGTGCACGGCGACCAGGACGAAACTGTAGCGCTGGAGGCTGCTACTACCCTGCACCGCCTGCGGCCCGACGGTGAGCTGTTCATCGTGCCGGGCGCTACGCACATGTTTGGCGGGGCCCACCCCTGGCCCCATCAGCAGCTGCCCGAGCCAGTCCAGCTTATTGCCGAGCGCACGGCAGAATTCTTTCAGCGCCAGCTATGAGCCAGCCCGTACAGGCTTTTCTGCTGCTGGGCAGCAACCTGGGCGACCGCGCCACGCTGCTCCACCAGGCGCGGCAGCAGCTGGCAGTACAGGCCGGAGAGCTGTTGGTCTGTTCCGCTATCTACGAAACTGCCGCCTGGGGGCGGGAAGACCAGCCCGCCTTTCTGAACCAGGCGTTGGCGCTGCACACCCCACTTACCCCGCAGGAGCTGCTGCAGGCCTGCCTCGCTGTAGAGCGCGCCGCCGGCCGGGAGCGGCTGGAGCGCTGGGGCAGCCGCACCCTCGACGTCGACATCCTGCTTTTCGGCAGCTCGGTGCTGGATGAACCCGGCTTGCAGCTGCCCCACCCGCGCCTGCCGGAGCGGCGCTTTGCCCTGCTGCCTTTAGCTGAAATTGCCGGCTCGGTAACACATCCTACCCTTCAGCTAAGCATCAACGAGCTACTGCGCCGCTGCCCCGACCCGCTGCCCGTGCGGCGCTGGGAAGGATAGGGCAGCATCGGCCTGCCACTCCAGTACCGGCGTGCGGCGCAGAGCCTGCGCATTGGACCCGGCCCGCAGCATGTTATACGCTAGCAACAGCCCGAGTAGCAGAGCCTGAAGCCGCGGCATGCGCTGCCCGGGCAGCTCCTGCATTTGGCGCAGCACCAGCAGTATAAACGGCGCAAACAGCACGCTGGCATACCGCTCACTATCGTGCGGCCCCGACGCACTACGCGAGAAGATGGAAGCCACCATTATCAGCACGACAAAGCCCAGCAGGCCCGCCCACAGCAGCCGCACAAACAAGGGCTGAGCTACAACTAAGGTTACACCGCCCGCCGGGTGGTCAGGAGTTGCAACCGACTTAAACCGGTGGCGGGGCCATAAAGCCACCAGCAACGCCAGTAGCAATAGCGCCCAGGCCCACGCCGGCCCGGCTGCCCGCCAGCCTGCCAGAAGGGGGAGCAGCCAGCGGCCGAAGACATAGCCGTAGTCGGCCATCGAAACCATGAGCTGCGTCCAGCCCCGGTTGGGTGCATACACGCTGGAGGCGGCCAAAAGCAGGGCATAGTAATTCCAGGCCAGGCCACCTGCAAAGCTGATAATCAGGTGCAGCAGCACAGAAGGCAGGCGGCGCCAGTGCCGGGCTGCCCACAGTAGCAGCCCCGCTCCCACCCCCGCCAGCAAAAACAAGCCAATGGTGCGCTGCAGGGGCAACAGCACCCCCAGGGCCGTGGCCGCCAGCATCCAGCCCGTCCGCTGGGTTTGCAGCCACTGAAACAAGGCCACACAGTACCCGGCAAACAGCAGGATAAACACCGTTTCGCCCCATACAAACTTGCTGACAACCAACCAAGAAGTGCTGAAAGCCAGCAGCCAGGGCAGCAGGGCAGCCCCGCGGGGCAGGAGCAGCCGTCGCCCCAGCCAGCTCCAGAGCCACAGGCTGCCCAGCAGGCAGGCCGCGTGCACTACCCGCAGCATGGCCAGGCTGCCGCAGGCGGTTATCAGCAGTGGGTACAGCGGCGGCCAGTAGCGGTAAGGCGTACCGTCGAGGTGCAGCATGTAGCCCAGGCTGCGCAGCGTATCGGCGGCATGCAGGTACTGCTTCGAGTCGGAGGTGCCGCCCAGGCCGGAGCTCGTGGCCCAGGCAAACAATGCCAGCTGCACCATAGCTGCCAGCCCCAGGCTGCGGCCATAAGGCCAGGCCGACAGCAGACCACGGCTGGACATTTCCGTTGAGGTGTTTACTGACATGGTCCGGCCCATTTCCCTGCAGCCCACACCACGTGCGCAGAACCTTCTTTCGCTCCGCTTACCCGGCTGTCAGGCTCCCTGCCTTTCCGATGAGGAAAAGCAGGGAACATTGAACTGGCCTGCTCAGTATCCATATTGCCGAAACGACTCTACAGGGAGCTGCTGGCAGCAGCCGGGGCGATTTTCTTTACCAGGCCCTGTAGCACCTTTCCGGGGCCGCACTCTACAAAGTTGTCGGCGCCATCGGCCGCCATGCGCTGCACCGACTGCGTCCAGCGCACCGGGGCCGTGAGCTGGCGCAGCAGGTTGGCTTTTATTTCGGCTGGGTCGCGGTGCGGCTGGGCGTCTACGTTTTGGTACACCGGGCAGCGCGCTTCAGTGAAGGTAGTACGCTCAATGGCCTCGGCAAGGGCGGCGGCGGCGCTCTGCATCAGCGGCGAGTGAAAGGCGCCGCCTACGGGCAGTGGCAGGGCACGCTTGGCACCGGCCGCCTTCAAAGCTTCGCAGGCCTGGCTTACACCAGCCGTAGAGCCCGAAATCACCAGCTGCCCGGGGCAGTTGTAGTTGGCAGCTACCACCACGTTGCCGCTGCCCGAAATTTCCGCACAGATGCGCTCCACCACGCTGTCGTCGAGCCCCAGAATGGCGGCCATGGTGCCCGGCTGCTCTTCACAGGCGGCCTGCATGGCCTGGGCCCGGCGGGCTACCAGCGGCAGCGCATCCTCAAAGCGCAGCACGCCGGCGGCTACCAGAGCCGAGAACTCGCCCAGCGAGTGCCCGGCAGTCATATCGGGCCGGGCATCGGGGTGGGCCACGAACTGCGCCACGGAATGCACAAAGATGGCCGGCTGGGTTACGTCGGTGCGGCGCAGGTCTTCATCGGAGCCCGTGAACATAATGTCAGTCAGGCTGAAACCCAGAATACTATTGGCCTGCGTTAGCAGCTGCCGGGCCTGTTCGTTTTGCTCGAAAAGCTCGCGGGCCATGCCCGGAAACTGGCTTCCCTGGCCGGGAAAAATGAATGCTGTTTGAACCACGGATTTGTCGGAATTTTCGGTGTACGCAGATGTTGTTGACGATTCCCTGCTCGCTGTTGGCTGCGGAGGGCATATGTCGAATGCCTTGAGAGTTGAGCCAGCTGACGTTTTCAAGCGCCGGCTCAATCGGGGCGCAAGCTGCATCAAAACTCCCGCTCAAACAAAAAGCCGCCGCTGAACAGCGGCGGCCTTTGCTTGCTTTTAAGGGATGACGAAAGGGAATCGTCGACGAAACCGGGGCAATCCGGTAAGTCCGTAACCCGGACCCATTATCGGGCTACCTCCACCCAGCCTTTGTAGATACGCTTGGTATTGTTGCTGTCAGCAAACTCAACCTCCGCCTGATAGAAATACACGCCGTCAACCACTTTGGGGCTTCCACTGGTACTGGACTCCCCTACCGGTCCGCCCCCGTCCCAGTTGATAAAGGTCTCGGACGTGGTGGTATTCTCAAATACCTTCACACCCCAGCGGTTATACGCCCGGAAGGTGACGCGCCGCAGCGGGCTGGCCGTTTTGGGGCGGAACACGTCGTTGCGGCCATCCCCATTCGGGGTGAAAATATTGGGCAGCACGAAGAACACGCAGTTATCCTGGCAGGCGATGTTGCTGCGCTCGCTGCGCACGCCGCTCACGTCTACCGCTTGTACCTGGTAGCAGCCACCCGAGGCGGCCAGGTCGCGGTGGGTGTAAGTCGTCTGCCGGGTCGAGTCAATTAAAGCAAAGGGGCCGCTATTGCCGGGGCGGTAGAAGATGCGGTAGTAGCTGGCCGACGCGTTACAGCCTGCCGGGGTGGTGCCGAATACCCAGCGCAGGCGGTTGGCATAGCGCTGGCTGGAGGTGGGAAACTCCGGCAATGCCGCCAGGCTGTCGCAATTGGTGGGCAGCAGCGTGAGCACCGGCGTGCAGGGCTGGTTGGTCAGCTCCGCGCAACGCTCCTGGCTTTTGTTCAGCAGAGAGCTCAGCGGCCCAGTGGCTTCGTAGCGGCCCTCCGTTTGCACATAGTAGCAGTACGTTTCGAACTTCCGCAAGCTTGGGTCCTGGTCGATGTAGGAGCCACCGGTTGCCCCGGTGGGGGCTGTACCAAGCATTGTGAAGCTTCCGCCCGGCGAGCGGCGGTAGATGGTAGCTGGCCGCTGGGTATTGTCCCAGGGCACCTGGTAGCGCCAGCTCACGGTGATGCGGTTGGTAAGGCCATCCGGCACGGTCGACGTGTACACGCTGCTGGCCGTTGGCGCAATCTCAACCACTTCCTGAGCGCCCGGGCCGGAGGCAGAGGAATAGAAGAACTCCAGACGATAGGTATACTGCAAATCCCGGGTGTTAAGCCCCGTATCAACCAAGGTCGTGTTGTTGAGGTCGGTGATGGTGCGCACCAGCGTGAAAGCCATGGGGTTGGTACTCTGTGCCCGCGAGATGCGGTAGCCGGCAGGACCATCAAAGCTGAGGTCGTCGGAGGCAGTGCGGGGCTGAGTCCAGCGCACGGTAATCTGCCCGTTGCTTACATCGGTGCGGTCCACATCGACGTGGGTAAGCTGGGCGCTGCGCCCCGGGAAGGTGACACAAGCTTCCTGAGAGGCGATGCTGCTCCCTCCCGCTGGCAGCGGAAACTCGGCATAGATGCGGTAGCAATAGGTTTTGCCGCGGTCAAGGCCACGGGCCATGCCATTCACTACATTTTCGTCGATAAACGACTGGGTTGCCGCAGTTACTGTCGCAATACGGGTGTAGCCGGCCGAAGCCGGAATGCCGGTTTCACAGGGCCCGGGCGTGAACCGGGAGGTGTTTTCCTTGCGGTAGATGTAGATGTTGCTGGCATTCTGACACTGGTAGCGGTTCCAGGTCAGCAGCGTGCTCAGGCCCACGGGGCTGATGCGGCGGGCAGCCTGCAGGTTTTGCGGGGGCGGGCCCACCACCGTGATGCGCCATATCCGCTGGTCTATCAGGGGCGGGTCGTTAGGACTCTGGGGCGTATCCTGCGCCTTAAACACTACCTGGTGCGGCAGTTGGGCAATGTTGCTGCAGTCGGGCGTCCAGCGGAACGTGCCCGAAGCCAAAGGCGGCCCCGCCAGCGTTTGGGTGAAGGTAGCTGGCGGCAGCATGCCCCCGTAGGCAAAGAGGGTAATGGGGGACGGTGCCTGCCCGGGCCCGGCGCCATCGGTGGCCGTCACGGTACCCGAAACGGGTGTACCAGCCACTACGCAGATATCGGCCGGCACCGTGATGGAAGGGCGCAGGTTGTTGGTGGCCCGCACAATAATCTGCATATCCCGCACAACCTCACCAATAAGGCGGGCACCCAACGGGGTTCGTCGCCACTCCTCCACCACAAAAGCGACATTATAAAAGCCAGCCAGCACCGGTGCATTCCAGGTTATCTGCCCGGTATTGATATTCATGTCGAAAATGGCCGGGCCGCCGCCCGTGCTGGAGGGCACGCCATTGTAGGGTACCTGCACAGGGGTAATGGAGGGAGTTACCCGCTGGTCGTTGGGTAAGCGGTAGCCCGCGCAGGTAACCGGTACGGGCCGGTTGTTGCCGCTGGCGCTCAGGACAGCATCTACTCCCCCGGGTACCTGCATGCAGTTGCGTAGCTTAAAGGCCAGGGAGTCGCCGTCGGCGTCCGACGCCGCCGGATTATGAAGAAACACCTGGCTTACTGCGCCTTTGTCAACTGCAGGAGCATTCAGCACCGGCGAGCGGTTGCGCCCCAGCAGCGGGTCAATCTGTATGGTGGTGCTGATGTAAAAAGTCTGCTGGTCGGAATTATCCATGTTGCGCACCCCCGAGTTGCGGTTTTCGCCGATGTAGCTCACCACAAAACGCCCCGAAGAGGGGAACGTATGCTCAAACAGGTAGATGTTGAGGCTGGTATCGGGCGAGCCTGGAATGGGCAGCGGGGTAGCAGTGCTGCGGGCAATGCCGGGCCGGCCGGTGGTGGTACCATCACCAAAAAAGATGACGACGTTGTTTTCCAGCACCGGCGACACGTTGTCGGTGTAAAGCACCATCTTGAAGAACACCCGACGCGGATTCACACCCGTGGTGTCGATGCGGGCCTGTATGTCGCCTGCGCGAATGTGAGAGGCCCGCGCCAGTTCTGGCAGCAGGCCAAGCCCTAGCAGCAGCACCCACAGCAGGGGCCACCGCAGCAGCGCCGGCACCCGAAGAGGAAAGAGTTGTACCATATCCAATAAGCAAATAGAAAACGAGGAAGAAGCCGCTGCCAGACCGGTAAGCCGCAAGCTAACCAAAGCTCAACATTTTTTTGACTCAGCTGGTTATACCTACGCTTCCCTGTGGGTAAACGATGCCGCCCACGGATAGATTCAACACGGTAGTTCTGTTTTTTTTAGCAGACAGCTTCAGCCTTCATTTTAGGCCCTGCATTGTATGGTTAGCAGGTGGACCCTACCTTTGGGCAGCGCAAACAACCTCTTTCACCCACCCGATTGGCTCCTCTATGAGTTGGATTTCGAAAACCTTTAGCAGCAGCATTGGCCGTAAGATTATCATGTCCGTCACAGGCTTATTCCTGTGCTCCTTCCTGGTAATTCACTTGATTGGCAACCTTCAGCTCTTCAAGCACGACCACGGCGCGGCCTTCAACATCTACTCACACTTCATGGGCACCAACCCTATCATTCGGACCATCGAATGGGTACTGGTTGCCGGGTTCGTTTTTCACATTTACGAGGCTATCATGCTGACGCGCCGCAACAAAGCGGCCCGCGGCGGGCAGGCCTACGCCGTAAACCATGCCGAGCAGAACAGCGAGTGGACCTCCCGCAACATGGGGCTGCTGGGCACCATCATCCTGATTTTCCTGATTGTCCACCTCTACAACTTCTTCTGGCGCGCCCGCTTCGGCGAGCTTGACCCGGACATCAACAACAACGACGACCTGTACACGCTGGTAGTAAGCTCCTTCCACCAGTGGTGGTATGTGCTGCTGTACGTAGCGGCTCAAATTGCCCTGGGCTACCATCTCTGGCACGGCTTCCGCTCCGGCTTCCAGACGCTGGGCCTCAACCACCGCAAGTACACGCCCCTTATCAAGACTGTAGGCTACGCCTTTGCGGTTATTGTGTCGGCCGCCTTCGCCGCCATGCCCTTGTACTTTTTCCTGTTCACCAACGAGCGGGGTGAGCTGAGCTCAACCGTACACCCGGTTGTTAAATCCATTGCCCTCGCTATTCAATAAGGCCTGGAGGGAAAAGCTGGCAGTTTTAATGTAGTTGGGCGGGACGATTTGCTCGCTAAACTGTTATTAACCTGCAAGCCGGCTTCGTCTGCGAAGCGGTATCTTCTTCCCTCATCACTTCATTACCTACGCCATGCTGCCGGATTCCAAAATTCCCGAAGGCCCCCTCGCCGAGAAGTGGGAAAAGCATAAGTTTAATGTCAAGCTCGTAAACCCTGCCAACAAGCGGAAATACGACGTGATTGTGGTGGGCACGGGTCTGGCCGGTGGCGCTGCCGCTGCCTCCCTGGCCGAGCTGGGCTACAACGTAAAGTGTTTTACCTACCACGATTCCCCCCGTCGGGCGCACTCCATCGCCGCCCAGGGTGGCATCAACGCGGCCAAGAACTATCAGAACGATGGTGACTCCATCTTCCGCCTGTTCTACGATACGGTGAAGGGTGGTGACTACCGCGCCCGCGAAGCCAACGTGTACCGCCTGGCTCAGGTGTCGGTCAACATCATTGACCAGTGCGTGGCGCAGGGCGTGCCCTTCGCCCGCGAATACGGCGGGCTGCTGGCCAACCGCTCCTTCGGTGGAGCCCAGGTGAGCCGCACGTTCTACGCCCGCGGCCAGACCGGGCAGCAGCTGCTGCTGGGGGCTTATTCGGCCCTGAGCCGGCAGGTCGCCTACGGCAAGGTGAAGCTTTACACCCGCACCGAGCTGCTGGACGTGGTAATCGTTGACGGCCACGCCCGCGGCATCGTTACCCGCAACCTCATCACCGGCGAGATTCAGACGCACGCGGCCCATGCCGTGGTGCTGGCTACCGGTGGCTACGGCAACGTGTTCTACCTGAGCACCAACGCCAAGTATTCTAATGCTACGGCAGCCTGGCGCGCGCACAAGAAAGGTGCTTACTTCGCCAACCCCTGCTTTACCCAGATTCACCCCACCTGCATCCCGGTGTCGGGCGACTACCAGTCCAAGCTCACGCTCATGTCGGAGTCGCTGCGCAACGACGGCCGCGTGTGGGTACCCAAGACGGTAGAGATGGCCGAGCGGGTGCGCAAAGGCGAAATCAAGCCGCAGGACATTGCCGAAGACGACCGTGACTACTTCCTCGAGCGCAAGTACCCGGCCTTTGGTAACCTGGTGCCGCGCGACGTGGCTTCGCGCAACGCCAAGATGATGTGCGACGAAGGCCGCGGCGTGGGCTCCTCGGGCCTGGCCGTGTACCTGGATTTTGCCGACATCATCAAGCGCACCGGCGCCGAAGCGGTAAGCCAGAAGTACGGCAACCTGTTTGCCATGTACGAGAAGATTACCGACGAAGACCCTTATAAGATGCCCATGCGCATCTACCCCGCCGTGCACTACACCATGGGCGGCCTTTGGGTCGACTACAACCTGCAGACCACCATCCCCGGCCTGTACGCCACGGGTGAGTGCAACTTCTCCGACCACGGCGCCAACCGCCTCGGGGCCTCGGCCCTGATGCAGGGCCTGGCCGACGGCTACTTCGTGATTCCCTACACCATTGGCGACTACCTGGCGCAGACGCCGCCCAAGCCGGTGGACACCAGCCACCCCGCCTTTGCCGAGGCCGAAGGCCAGGTGCGGCAGCGCATCAAGCAGCTGCTCAGCATCAATGGCACGCGTACGCCCGACGACTTCCACAAGGCCCTGGGCCACCTCATGTGGGAGTACTGCGGCATGGCCCGCAACGCCGAAGGCCTGCGCTTTGCCAAGGAAGCCATTGCCCAGCTCCGTAAGGAGTTCTGGAGCGACCTGCGCGTGGTAGGCGTGGGCGAAGAGCTGAACCAGACCCTGGAGAAAGCCGGCCGCGTGGCCGACTTCCTGGAGCTGGGTGAGCTGATGGTAGACGACGCCCTGAACCGCAACGAAAGCTGCGGCGGCCACTTCCGCGAGGAGTACGCCACCGAAGAAGGCGAAGCCAAGCGCGACGACGAAAACTTCGCCTACGTAGCCGCCTGGGAATACCGCGGCGACAACGTGCCGGAAACCCTGCACAAGGAACACCTCGAATTCGAAAACGTGAAGCTGACCCAGCGCAGCTATAAATAGGTTTTAGGGCTTAGGGCATTAGGGCTTAGTCCTTGCTCAATGCCCAGCCCCGAGCCCTAAAACCTAAGTCCCTAAGACCTAAGACCTAAAAAAATGGCCGGTTCCAATCCCAACGCCAAACCGATGAACCTCACCCTAAAGGTGTGGCGGCAAGCCAACCGCAATGCCCAGGGCCAAATCGTGGAGTACAACGTGAAGGACATCTCGCCCGAGATGTCTTTCCTGGAAATGCTCGACGTCTTGAACGAAGACCTGCTGCGTGCCGGCCAGGACCCGGTGGCGTTCGACCACGACTGCCGCGAAGGCATCTGCGGCTCCTGCGACCTGTTTATCAACGGGCGTAGCCATGGGCCGGAAAAAGGCACCACCACCTGCCAGCTGCACATGCGCAAGTTCTCCGATGGTGACACCATCACCATCGAGCCCTGGCGCGCCAGCCCCTTCCCCGTCAACAAAGACCTGAGTGTAGACCGCTCGGCTTTCGACCGCATCATCCAGGCCGGTGGCTACATCAACGTGAACACCGGCGGTGCCCCCGACGGCAACGAGATTCCGATTCCCAAAGACATTGCCGACCGTGCCTTCGAAGCGGCCACCTGCATCGGCTGCGGGGCCTGCGTGGCCGCCTGCAAGAATGCATCAGCCATGCTGTTTGTAAGTGCCAAGGTGTCGCAGCTGGCCTTGCTGCCCCAGGGCCAGGTGGAGCGCAAAACCCGCGTCGAGAACATGGTGGCTCAGATGGACAAGGAAGGCTTCGGTGCCTGCTCCAACATCGGCTCCTGCGCCGCTGAATGCCCGGTGGGCATCTCGCTGGAAAACATTGCCATTCTCAACCGCGAGTTCTTGGTTGCTAAGGCTACGTCGAACAACCTGGCGTAAGCTTACCAGTTACGCAACAAGAAAAAAGGCGCAGCCTGCGGGCTGCGCCTTTTTTCTTGTTGTCGCGGCCTCACCCTCTCTCCTCACTTCTGGCTACTCAACGGACCATCCCCCGAACGGCTGGTCTGGCACCCATGCCCGTCTGGCCACTACACGCACATAAAAAAAAGCGCAGCCTTGGCTGCGCTTTTTTTCAACCATATTCTTTAGCAGACTTAGCGCTGCTCGAAGCGCAGCACCTGCTGCTGCCCGCCCTGACGAACCATCAGGAAATACAAACCAGCTTTGGGCAAGGCCAGCGAGGGCAACTCCAGCTCCTGGGCACCCTGGGAAGCGCGGAGCGTGAACGATGTCAGCTCGCGACCCATTATATCGCGTACCGAGCAGCTCAGCGGTCCGCTAACGGGGGCCACCACGGCCAGGGTAGCAGCTTTCTCTACCGGATTAGGGTAGATACTTGCCACCAGGCCAGCCATCTGCCCGGGCCGGGTCATTGTCTTTACCGGCGAAAACTGGGTTTTGCCGGAAGCATCTACCTGGCGCAGACGGTAGTAAACAGTCATGCCCGGTAAAACCTGAAACTCAGCATCAAGGAAGCTGTAGTCGCTGCGGCGGCTGGTAGTACCGGCACCGGCCACGCGGCCAGCCGATTCAAACTTCTGGCCATCGGCGCTGCGCTCCACCTGGAAATACTCATTGTCACTTTCCGAGGCAGTAGCCCAGGTCAGCAGGGAAGCCTGCCCATTCCAACGGGCTTCAAACTGCGTTAGCTCCACAGGCAAAGGCGCCGGCTGATTAACGGTTACAGTAACGTCGCGCTGGGCTGTGCCGCAAGTAGAAGTGCTGCTTACCACGGTGTAAGTAGTAGTGACAGTGGGCGAGACCGTTAGCGTAGCACCGCTGCCCACAATGGGGCCGGTGCTGCCACCGGTACGCCAGGTATAGGTAGCACCCGAAAAGTTCGACGAGGCGGTGAGCGTAACCGAGCTGCCCCGGTTAATAGTAGCGCTGGCCGGGCTGCTGCTCACACTTTGCGTGGTCACGGTTACCGGTACATCCCGGAAGGAAGTGCTGGAGCAGCTGGAGGGGTTGCTGCTGGTAACGCGGTAGGTTGTGGAGCTGGCCGGCGTTACGTTTATGGAAGCGCCGGTACCAATAGTGGTGCCGCCGCTGGTCCAGGTAAAGGTGGCGCCGGCGACGTTGCTGGCAGCCGTTAACGTAACCGTAGTGCCCGCGCAGACCGGTGAAGCACTGCTGCTGCCCGTAAGGGTGGGCACTACTACCGACAGCTGCTGCGTGGTGGTGGCGCTGCACGAAGTAGGAGCCGTCACGGTATAGTTGGTGCTGACTGAGGGCGACACCACAAGGGTACCTGAGTTGGTGATGTTGGCCATGCCCGGCGCCGACCAGGTATAGCTGCCGTTGTTGGAGCCGGTGGCCGTCAGGGTGGTGGTGCCGCCGGAGCAGACGGTGGTAGCCGTCGCGTTCAGAGCCAGGCTGGGCGCCAGGGTCAGGTTGATGGTTGAGTTCTTCTGGTTGTTGCAGCTGATGACGCTGCGTAGGGTATACACCACTTCGGCCGTAACGGTCGGCAGGGTTAGGGTATAAGTACCGCCCGCTACCGTCGTATAGGTTTGCAGGGTGGTGGTAACGCCGCCCACCGTACGGTCGACGGTGATGGAGCCAGGCGAGGAAGGGGCGAATACCAGCGTTTGCGTGGCACCGGGCGCGGGGCAGTAGTTACTCGTTACCGGCCCCGAGCCGTTGTTAATGGCAATTGTATTGGTACTGCTGCCGGCCGGGTAGGTCAGGTCGTACTGGCCCGAGCACTGTGCGAAGCTTACTGCAGGCGCACCGAGCAGGAAGGCCATGATGAAAGTAAGAAGTTTGTTCATGTGGAATGGCTAAAAAGGTTTATTAGGCAAGGACCAGCACAACGATACAGCGAAAATTCAAAAAATCAGTTACCAAGACTGAAGCATACCGAGCGCTCACGCTCATATCTGACATTGACAATAAAAAGTTCAAATCTCAATCTCCTAAGCCAGTATTATTTTTACAAACATCTAGTTATCAACAATAAATTCTTTTTTAAGGCTTACTATCTCAAAAAGGAAAATTGCATAGTTCATGGTTTGCAAATAAATTTTTCCACCTCGAAAAACCAATTAATAAAATAAAATAAGTGCAATAACCCTTCACCCATTACCTGAACGTAAATCAAGCTGTACAGACCATCTTTGCGGCGCCGTGACTACTGGCAGTATCTCGCTCTATGGCCCTATTACCCGGAACCGACCGCCGTTTGACGCTGCTGTACGCCATCATTTTGGTGGATGTGCTGGTAGCAGCCGCAACAGGGCCGGTGCTGCCGGAGTTTGTGCGGGGGCTGAAACAGCCGCAGCTCTGGCTTTCGCTGGGAACCGGCCTGTTTCTGGGTGTGCAGCTGTTTTCGGCACCATTGCTGGGCAGGCTCAGCGACGGGTACGGGCGCCGGCCCATCTTTATTCTGTCGGCCATAGGTACGCTGCTGGCTAATGTGCTGCTGCTGCCGGTCAGGGCCGGGCTCTACTTCGCCAACCGCGTATCCGATGGCCTGACCAATGGCATGTACGCCGCGGCGCGCTCGGCCATCACCGACATCTCCCCGCCCGAGCGCCTGTTTCGCAACCTGGGCATTGAGGGCGCAATCATCTCGCTGGGCTTTGTGCTTGGCCCGATGGCAGCCGGCCTGCTGCTGACGGTGCTGGATGTTCCTTCCACTCAGGAGGCACGCTATGTGGTGGGGCTGGGCGTAGCTCTGGCAGCTCTCAACGTGCTGCTGAGCGTATTGCTGCGTGAAACGCATACCCAGCGCAACGGCGTGCGCGGGGCCGAGCTGCGTGCCGAGCTGGCTCGCAGCATCAACCCACTTACCCTCTGGGCGCGGCTGCAGCAGAAAGAGGCTGCAGTGCCAGGCGTGTGCCGCATTGTGCTTATGCAGGTGGCCCTTACGCTCAGCCTGGGCTACTATTTCTACTTTGTGCCCTTCGTAAGTGCCGGTGAGCAACAGATGGACGCCCGCGCCATTTCTTACTTTTTTATGTACTTCGGCGCCCTGAGTATTGCGCTCAACTACGGCTTCTATGCCTACCTAGCCGACCGCATCGACCAGCGGCGCGCCATTATTTGGCTGGCTGCGCTGGGGGTACCGGTGCTGGCAGCCTATGGCCTTATCGGAGCCTCCCGGCCGGCGCTGTACGTGCTGGTGACCGTCGACTGCTTCACGCTTTCGCTCATTCAGGGCCTGCTGGAAGGACGCCTGGCCCAGCGCACCACAGAGGCCGACCGCGGCGAAATATTTGGATTGAATCAGGCATTTCAGGGCTTAGCCAGCTTTGCAACTACCTTGGTGTTCGGAGCACTTTCGGTGCTTGATTTGCGGTTGCCCTGGCTCTGGTTTGCCTTATGCCTGGCTGCAGTGGTGTGGCTGGCGGCCCGCCCCGAGCCAACCCGGCAAGCAGATTAAACCCGGCTTACCAGGCATAAACCTGTTTGTCCGCTTACGCTGTCGGTTAACTCTATTATTCCCTGAAAATGCACGACTCCATTCTTAACCTGGTAAAGGAAGCCCACGCTCTGACCGAATCTTTGGCGGTTGAAACAGCTGACATTCAGCAGCGCAAGCAGCTTATTCTTGCCGACTTGTCACTGCACCTTGTGCAGGCTGCCTTGCGCTCCCCACAGCCAGACGCTGCTGAATTAAAGCGCTACCTGTTTGGGATACTCACCGTGTCGAACGGCTTTGTTGATGACCTCGATTTAAAGGCTATGGCAGCGCACCTGATGGCAGCACCATCAACTACCTGACTGGTTTGGGCAGCCTACTCCAAAAGAAAAAGGCGGTGCTGATACCAGCACCGCCTTTTTCTTTGCCTGAAACCGGCCAAAATCAGCCTTTGCTGGCGGCTTCGTAGCGCTTTCCGGCCTCCTGCCAGTTCACTACGTTCCAGAAGGCGGCCACGTAGTCGGGACGCTTGTTCTGGTACTTAAGGTAGTAGGCGTGTTCCCACACGTCCAGCCCCAGAACGGGGATGCCGCGCCGGTTGCCGGGTAGGTCCATCAACGGATTATCTTGGTTGGGCGTGCTGGAAATAAAGAGCTTGCCGCCCTTCTCTACGCTCAGCCAGGCCCAGCCGGAGCCAAAGCGGCTGGTGGCGGCTTTGGCAAACTCCTCTTTGAACTTCTCAAACGAGCCAAACTCCTTGGCGATGGCCTCGGCCAGGACGCCGCTGGGCTGTCCTCCGCCCTTGGGCGCGAGCAGCTGCCAGAAAAAGGAGTGGTTCCAATGCCCGCCGGCATTGTTGCGGATGGGGTCGGGCAGCTTCTTTTTGTCTACTGATGCCAGCAGCTCGGCCAGGCTCATCTTCTCCTCGGGTTTGCCCGCCACGGCTTCGTTCAGCTTAGATACGTAGCTTTTATGGTGTGCATCGTGGTGAATTTCCATGGTGCGGGCGTCGATGTGCGGCTCCAGGGCATCGAAGGCATAAGGCAGGGCCGGTAGAGTATGCGGGCCTTCCGCCAGGGGCGTGGCCCGAGCTTCTCGCAGAAGCTGCTCTTCCTGGGCGCGGGCAAGCACGGCGGGGCTGAATAAAGCGCCGAGGGCCAGGGCAGCGGTGTTTTTCAGAAAATCACGTTTCAGCATGATGGAAAGATGTTTAATAGGCTGGAAGAATACAGAAAGGCTTTAACCCGGAATAATGCCTGTGGTTTTACCCGGTTGGCAGGCCATGCAAGCGGCGCGCTGCAAGTTATCCATCACAAGCAGCATGGCATAAACGTCAGGCGTATGCATTGCCCGCTCACTCTTCTCGGTCCAGCAGCCTGTTCGGTTGCCTGCTGCAAACCCAGCCACCACGTTTGCTAGCGCATTACTTCCGTAGCAGCACGCGCACGCCTCCCATCAGCCAGCGACGGGGCATCTGTGCGCCCAGCAGGTCGGCGTATTCAGCATCGAAAAGGTTTTGCACCTGGGCTGTAGCCCACAGGCGGCCGGGCAGCAGGGCCAGCTCGGCGCGGGCATTTACTACTGCGTAGCTGGCCGTGAGCTCGCGGCTAAGGGCTGCCGCCGCCTGCGCATCGCGCTGCTTGTAGAGGCCGCCAACGGTGAGGCCAAAGCGCGGATGGGTGAAGCCCACCGTGCCGGCCAGCAGCTGCCGGGCCGAGTTGGCCAGATACTGCGATACCACGCCATCCGAATTGTCGACGCTCAGACGGGTGTACCCCAGGGTAGCATCGAGCATGCCAGTACCTAGCTGCTTGCGCACGCCCACTTCCGTTTCCAGGCCTTGGGTAGTAACCGAAAACAGGTTCTGGGCAAAGCGGTAAGTGGCCGTGGGGTTGAGGTTGCTGAGACCAGTGGCTTCAATAACCTCGCGGCCGGGCCGGGCCACGTAGTCGATAAGGTTGGAGCCGCTGCGGCGGAAGTAGGTTGCCCGCACCGTCAGGAAGCTTAGCGGCTGGTAATCGGCGCCCAGCTCGTAGTTCATGGTACGCTCCGCCTCCAGCTTGGCGTTGCCCACATTGAAGCCATTGGGCACAATCCCGGGCCGGCTGTTGGAGGTGTAGCGCTCGGTGAAGTCGGCAGCCCGGATGGCTTTACCGATGGCGCCGCGCACGGTCAGCTTATCCGCCAGCAGGCGCTGGCTGGCGTTCAGCTGGGGCACCAGCTCGGTCCCATAGGCCCGGTCGTGGTCGAGCCGCAGCGCAGCGGTAAGGCTGAGCCCATTGAGTGGCGCCGCAGCTACCACGGCAAAGGCTCCTACGTGCCAGGTATTGTGGTTGCCCCGGTCGTTGCTGGCAATACGGCGCTGGTCGGCCTGCCCGCCCAGGCTGGTGCGCAGCTTATCCGACAGAAAGTATTGGTGCTGCAGCTGCACATTGGTGTAGTGCATGAGGTGGTCGGATGCCACCGAGGCGGGCGTAAAGCGGAACAGGTCCTTGCTGGCCGACCCCACCACCTGCAGCTCCGTGCGGCTGCGGCCGCTCCAGTCGTAGCGCAGCTGCCCCTGGTACCAGTCGCGGCTGGTAGTTTCCCGGGCCTGGTCGGCAGCATTGTTCGTGTAGAAGTACTGCGCGTTAAAGTCGCGCTGGTCGAAGCTGGCGCGGGCAGCGGCGCTCAGCTTGTCGGTAATCTGCGCGGCCGCCGAGACGGAGTATGTAGTAGCTGCCAGGTCAGAGCGCAGGGTGCTGGGAGCCGGACGCTGTTGTCCATCGGTGCTGTTGTTGAGCACGCCGCCGGCCAGGCGCAGGCCTTTCTGCCGGGCATAGAAGCCGACATTGGTCGATTTCAGGTTCCACTCCCCGGCCATAAAGCTGGCCTGGGCCTCGGCCACATCGGGCCGCTGGGTGGCAGCAAAGGTTTTCGTTACGATGTTGATAAAGCCCCCTACCGCGTCGGGGCCATACAGGGCTGCGCCGGGGCCGCGTACAATCTCAATCTGCTCAATCTCACTGGGAGCAATGGGCAGGTAGCCAGCGAAGTGGCCCGTCAGGGGGTCGTTCAGGCGCATGCCGTCGAGCAGCAGCAGCACTTGGTTAAACGTGCTGCCGCGCAGGGTGATATCGGCCTGGGCGCCAAAGCTGCCGCGGCTCTGCACTTCCAGGGCCGGCAGCAGGCGCAGCAGGTCATCCAGGGAGTTTACCGGGTACTGGGCCAGGCTGGCCCCGGGTACCACGGTTACGTAGCGTCCGGTCTGGCCTGCTACCTGGTCGAGGCGGGAAGCATACACGGTTACCTCGCCCAGCTGGCGGGTAGTGTCGGCAGGGGCAGTAGATTGAGCGAATGCCGGGTAGGCGGCAAACGAAGCAAGAGCAGCAAGTACGGCTGAGCGCATAAATTGAAGTAAGTGGATAATGCTGCAAACTTACTGCCCAGCAATATGCAGGCTGTGGGTGCCAGCTGCCATTTTGCCGGCTCAAAACTTACGGGCTCTTGGCTTGTCTGTATTTTGCAGCTGCTAGCAGCCTGTGGCTTTACGACTTGCTCGTTTGTATTATTTTTTTGTTCGCGGATAATTTTTCCCGTTTTCTCTTTCTTGTTGCCTTGATAACACTCATCGCCGGCACCAACCGCCCCCAGTCCCGCGCCCGGCGCATTGCCTTGCTCTACGCTTCCCTGCTGGCTGAGCTGGGCGAAGAAACCCAGCTCCTGGACCTGGCCGAGCTCCCGGCCGACTTCATCACGACGGCTTTGTACGACAACGCCGGCTGCCACCCCGCTTACAACCGCCTGGCCGGCCTGCTCGATGCCGGCAACAAGCTGGTCATTATCATTCCCGAATACAACGGCTCCTTCCCCGGTGTGCTCAAGGCCTTTATCGATGGGCTGCCCTACCCCGGCGGCATCCGGGGCAAAAAAGCGGCCCTGGTGGGGCTGAGCTCCGGCGGCCAGGGCGGCCTGCTGGCCATGACCCATTTCACCGATATCCTGATGTACCTGGGCACTGCCGTCCTGCCGCAGCGCGTGCGCCTGCCTTTCATCGACAAAGACCTAAGCGCCGTGGGGGAGCTCAACAACGTGTTTTCCGTGGGCTTGCTACGCGAGCAGGCCGTGGCCCTGCTGGCATTTTAAAGCAGCTGCCCGGTCAGCCGACCGCATTCCGGGTAGCTGAAAGCAATGCGCTAAGTGGCCAATGCTGTTGTGTAACGCAGCCTGGCCCTTATTTTTACTTGTATGAAGCACCGGGCTCTTTTTATGGGACTGCTGGCCGGGGCCACGTTGCTGCTCCCCGGCTGCGACGATGACCCCGACTACGTGCCTGGCTTTAAAGTGCCGGGGGTAAGCCAGCCGGCCAACTTTCCAGCCATGGTGTACCGGCCCGACATGAACCCACCAGACCGGGCGACGTTCGAGCTGGGCCGTAGCCTGTTTTACGATGCGCGGCTTTCCCGTGATGGCTCCGTATCCTGCGGCTCCTGCCACCAGCAGGCTGCCGCTTTCGCCAATGCCGGCCACGCCCGCAGCCACGGCGTGGGCGGGCAGTTTGGCAGCCGCAACTCCCCGGCTCTGCAGAACCTGCGCTGGAAGCCCAGCTTTATGTGGGATGGCGGGGCCGTCCATATCGAAAACCAGCCGCTGGCGCCCTTCCTCAACCCCGTCGAAATGGGCGAAACCCTGCCCGGCGTGCTGGCCAAGCTCAACGCCGATGCTGCTTATCGGCAGCGCTTCGCTACCATCTACGGGCCGGGGCCTATCCAGTCCTACCACCTGCTGCGCGCCCTGGCCCAGTTTACCGCGGCCCTTACCTCTGCCAATTCGCGCTACGACCAATATGTGCGCCGCGAGCCTGGCGGCGCCCTCGATGCCGCCGAGCTGCGCGGCCTGGCTTTGGTGAAGGCCAAATGCGCCAGCTGCCATGCTACCGACCTGTTTACGGACGAAACTTTCCGGAACAACGGCCTCGACCGCCGCTTTGACCGCGACTCGGGGCGGGCCCACATCAGCGGGCTGGCAGCCGACGTGGGCCGCTTCAAGGTGCCTTCTTTGCGCAATGTGGCCCTCACTGCGCCCTATATGCACGACGGTCGTTTTCCTAGCCTGGCCCGGGTGCTGGAGCACTATGCCCAAGGGGTGCAGCCCTCTCCCACCCTCGACCCGCTGCTCCAGCCCAGTACCGGCCCCTTGGGCATTCCGCTCACTGCCCAGCAGCAACAGGATATTATTGCCTTCCTCGGCACCCTCACCGACCAGCACTTTATCAGCAACGCGCTCCTGGCCGAGCAGTAAGGCCTGGCAGGCTTGGACAATGTTTTGTTAAAATTAGCTTTTTAACATTTGTTCCAGATTCAGGATATCCGAAAGCGGTTGTAATCGGCAGTTGGGCATATTAGCTCGGCCAAACTGCCGATTACAGTCCGGGCACTTTCTTTTTTTTCTGCAATTTTGCAAAATAGACTGCAGGTTACTTCTTGCCTCAGAATATTTGTGGCCTGTTTGGGCCTATCCTCGGTTTCACTATCCTTTACCTGTGCCTTTGAGCTTATTCTTACTCCCTTCCTGTATGAAGCCTGTACGTGTTTTTTTAACGGCCCTGCTGCTGCTGGGCCTGGCCCGGCCGGCGGCGCGGGCGCAGGGCTGGGTAGGCCTGGCAAACAGCAACTATGCCGGCACCAACGGTTTGTTTCAGAACCCTTCAGCTATTGCCGACTCGCATCAGAAGTTCTATATCAGCCTGGGCGGTGCTGACTTCAACTTCTACAATACCTACCTGCAGCTGGACATGCCATACACGCCGTGGCAGGTGGTACGCAATAAGGTAGATAACCAGTACCGCGATGAGTATGGCAACATCCTGTTCAAGCGCGACTACCTGAAGGAAACCGTTAATGGCAAAACCAAATTTGCCACGGCTTCGGCCGAAGTACGCCTGCCGGCCTTTATGGTCTCTATTGGCCCGGGCTATGCCGTGGCCCTGAGCAGCCGGGTACGAGGCTTCGTACAGGCCGTAAACGTGAGCGAGCCCGTGGCCCGCCTGGCCCGCTATAGCCTCGATGAAGCCGAGCGGCTGGGCCTGGCGAAACAAGTACTGACCGACAACGGCTTTAACGTCAGCGCCAACGCTTTCCAGGAAATCAATCTGACCGTAGCCCACACCTTCAGCCCGAATGTGGAGCACTTCTTCAAAGGCGGCCTGACCGCCAAGTACCTGGTTGGTATGGGCAGCGCCTACGTCAACAACGAGGGCGCTTCTTACCAGGTCTACGGTGCCGACAGCATTCAGGTCCGCGACCGGCGCGTAACCTATGGCTCCACGGATTACCGCTACTACCAGCGCAACGATTTCAAGGTAGGCGACTTCTTCGGCTCCAACCGTCTGGGACGTGGCTTCGGCGCCGACGTCGGCATTACCTATGAGTGGCGCCCGACGGCCGAGAAATACGAGTATAAGATGGACGGCGAAACCTGGACCGACCATACAGTGGATAAATACAGGCTGAAGGTGGGCGTTGCTTTGGTCGACTTGGGTGCCATTGAATACAACAACGCCGACTATGTGCGCCAGGCCCGCTTGGGCAACAGCGGCACCGTGCAGTGGGGCTCACTCGACACGCTCAAGTACCGCAGCCTGGCCGAAGTTGACAACCTCATGCAGAAGGTGCTCAACATCAACTCCAAGAGCAAGAAGTTCACCACCGTCCTGCCCGCAGCCCTGCACCTGAACGCCGACTACCGCTTCAGCCAGCCATTCTTCCGCAATAAGTTTTTCCTGGGCGCCGCCTGGACCCAGAACCTGCTCATGGACAAAACCGTGGGCAGCCGTGCCATCTCCAGCGTTGCCTTAATTCCGCGCCTTGAGTTCAAGCAGGCGGAGCTGACTTTCCCGGTGATGTTGGCCAACAACTACCAGCAGCTGCAGCTTGGCGCCATGGTCCGCCTCGGCCCGCTCGCAGTAGGGTCCGACAACCTGGGTGGAGTATTTGGCGCTACCACCATCTCGGGCTACGATGTATACGCCTCTCTGGGCTGGGGGCTCGGCAAAACCAAGCCGCATAAGGATGACGACAAAGACGGCGTTTCCAATGCCCTCGACAAGTGTCCCAAAGTAAAAGGTGTCTGGGAATTCCAGGGCTGCCCCGACCGCGACGGCGACCATGTGCCGGATGCCACCGACGTCTGCCCCGATACACCCGGTTTGGCTAAGTTCAAAGGCTGCCCCGATACCGACAAAGACGGTACGCAGGACAGTGAGGACGAATGCCCCACCGAGCCCGGCCCGGCCAAGTTCAAAGGCTGCCCCGATGGCGACGGCGACGGCACTCCTGACAAGTACGACCAGTGCCCCGAAGACCGTGGCCCGGTAGAAACCAAAGGCTGCCCCGACCGTGACTCTGACGGCGTAATGGACCAGAACGACAAGTGCCCCGACACCCCCGGTCCGGCAGACCACTTCGGATGCCCCGACACCGACGCCGATACGCTCTACGACAACGAAGACGAATGCCCCACCGTGGCTGGCCCGGTCGAAAACAAAGGCTGCCCCTACGCCGACTCCGACAACGACGGCGTGCTCGACAATGTAGATGCCTGCCCCCGCACCCCCGGCCCGGCCTCCAACAAGGGCTGCCCGGTGCTGAAAAAGGCCGAAATCAAAATCATCCAGACGGCCTTTGCCAACCTGGAGTTTGAAACCGGCAAGGACATCATCCGCAAAAAATCCTACCCCTCGCTCAATGCGCTGGCCAAGCTCATCGTAGGCCGCCCCACCTATATCCTCCAACTGGCCGGCCACACCGACAACGTAGGCAAGCCCGCTGCTAACCTCCTGCTCTCGCAGAAGCGCACCGAGGCAGTGAAGCGCTACCTGGTAAGCAAAGGAGTGCCCGATTCGCACATCACTACCGAATGGTTTGGCCAAACCAAGCCCAAGGCAAGCAACAAAACTGCCGCCGGCCGTGCCCGCAACCGGCGCGTGGATATGAAGGTGACCTTTGAATAGACTTTCCAGCCTCTTTATTAAAGGAAACCGGCCACTCTTGGCTTCGATAAACCTGTAGGCATCAAGAAAAGGCCCCGGCATATTGCCGGGGCCTTTTCTTGATGCCTACTTAATAAGCCCAGTAACTGCTGTGTGATAAGCTACGACTTCCACTATCAACTGAGACTTGTCACCATCGCGAAGCCGCCCACTCCTTAATACTTATTATGTATTGCCCTGCCCAGCTCTTTGCACAAGCACATTATTCAACACTCATTTTAGAGCGGTTTCGCGATGCATGTACAGGATTGTGCGAACTTAGCAGGATGAAGGCCTATTCAACCGATTTACGCGAGCGTG
>NZ_BAABGZ010000026.1:0-41767 GCF_039541835.1 Hymenobacter saemangeumensis
TAGCGGCGGTAGGAGGCCGCCCCGAGCAGGCCCACCACCAGCAGGGCCCCGGCCAGCAGGTTGCGGTACTGCCGCTGCCAGCTCGCCTCGGCCCGCTGCAAGGCCGCTTCGCCGCGTAGCTGCCGCAGCTGCGCTTCCTTTTGCTCGGATTCGTAGCGCGTACGCAGCTCGGCCATCTGCTCGGCTTTCTCGGCTGTAAACAAGGAGTCCTTGATGGCCTGGCCCCGGCTTTGGTAAGCGTATGCTGTAGCAAAGTCGCCGCTTTTTGCGCTGAATTGGGCAAAATCTGCATAGGCCCTGGCCAGGTCATTGGGTACTTTAAACTGCCGGCTCAGCGCCAGTGCCTGCCGGGCCGACTGCAGCGCCACGGCCCGTTGCCCGTGTTGCAGCTGCACTTCAGCCAAGGCGTAGAGGGCATCGCCCTGCTGGGTAATCAGGCCTGTGCGCGCAAATAGATTGGCTGAATTTAAGTAATGGCGTTCGGCTTTACGGTAGTTCTGCTCAGACGCGGCTACATCCCCCATACCGTATTCCAAGTAGCCGAGCCAGTCGAGCGCCTGAGCGGAACGCTGCTGCCGAGCCAGTTTGATGCCGGTCTGCAAGTGCGGTCGCGCCTGCTGATATTGCTGCTGGTCCACGTATAAAATGCTAAGCAAGGAATGAATCCCGATTAGGACCAAGGTATCAGGCCGGGGCTGCTTGTTCAGCAGCGTCAGCGCCCGACGGCTGTACTCAACCCCGGCGGCGGGGTCGTGGAGCAGTTGACTTAAGCTACCCAAGTTATGCAGGATTGCAATTTGAGCAGACTGGTTTGAGGAGCTTTCGGCCAGCTGCAGGCCCTGCAGATATGCCTGCATTGCCTCTGAGTAGTGTCCTTCCTCTCTGTAAATTCTGCCCAGATTGTTGTGGGCCGTTGCCAGCTCTTTCTGGTTACCCATCTGTCGCCACAACTTTATCTCGGTTCCATAGGCAGTGCGGGCTGCTGCCAGGTTTTTCCGGTTCTCTTCCACATTGCCCTCGCCCCGGTACGAGCGGGCCAGTGCGCTACGCAGCGCCTGCGTATAAGCTGAGCGGCGGGCTGCGCGCAGGTGAGCCAGCGCCCAGTTGGCGCGGGTCGTATCTGCCACCCCACACATTCCCAGTTGCACGTGGGCCAGGGTTGACAGTGTGTCGAGCCCGGCAGTGCGGGCCAGGGCATACGCCTGCTGGGCCGTGCGTCGGGAAGCGGCCGTGTCGGTAGTGAGCTTGCGCTGGCTGGCTGCCAGCAGGGCCTGCACCCGGGCCGCGGGGCCGGTCTGGGCCCAGCCGCCGACGGTGGCTGTAAGCAGCGTCAGTACCGTGAGGCAGCAGCGCCAGCGCAGGGGCGAGGGAAACATGCCAGCGTTAGCTAACTGTGGACCCACCGAGCAGGTTGAGTCTGCTCATCAGGGCCGATTGGTAGGTGCGGCCCACGGGCACGCTCTGCCCGGCTACCGTTACGGCCTGTCCGTCGACTGCCGTGATATGGGCCAGGGCCACCAGATACGACTTATGAATGCGCAGAAAGTCAGCCGGCGGCAGGTGTTCCTCAACCTGCTTGAGGGAGGCTACGGCCGTGTAGCGCTGGCCCGACCGGGTATGGAGCGTGGTGTAGTTGCCATCGGCTTCCAGCCAGCAGAGGTCGGCAAAGGCCACCTTCACCAGCTGCTTGTGGTCGCGCACAAAGAGGCTGGTGGGAGCGGGGGGCAATGGAGCGGCCGGTGCAGCGGTGCCGGCCGCCGGGGCCACGGCATCGAGGGCCATTTCCAGGGCTACAAATACTTCCTGCTCGTCGAAAGGCTTTACCAGATACCCCAGGGGGCGAGCCAGCTTGGCGCGGGCTACAGTGGCAGCGTCGGCCAGGGAGGTGACGAACACGAAGGGCAAGCCAAACTCCGCCCGCAGGCGCCCGGCCAGGTCGATGCCGTCGAGCTCCCCCCGCAGGGTAATGTCGAGCAGGGCCACGGCGGGTAGCGCAGGCAGGCTCCGGAGTATAGCCAGCGCCTCGGTGGCGCGGTCGGCTACGCCCACTACTTCGTGCCCCATGCCCTCCAGGATGGCCCGTAGGTGCTCGGCAATTATAAACTCGTCTTCAACAATCAGAATCTGCGCCATGGGAATTAGTAGAAAGGGTGTTTGGGATACCTAATGTTTGACGGCCTAACTGTTCTTAAGCCAGTGCCCGCAGCGCACTCGCCTGAAGGACGTGGCCGCGGGGGCACCATTCAAGGCCCGCTTGGTTTTCAGAAATGGGGCCGCTTCGGCTGGGCGGTGATTCACCTGAAAAGCCTCCTCGCGGCAGGTGACGGCACCTGACTGCCACAGTACCAAAGGGGCGGCGGCCTTCACCTTATGTTCCCTCATCCTGTATCCGTGCCCATGAGCCCGTACCGGGCGGGCCAGTGACCAGCCGAGGGCCAAATCAATAACGGCGGAGCAGGGTCTGAAAGCCACCTGAGCTTCTGCCTCGGCCCGTGGGCTGATGGGCGACACTCCTGCTGCCGCAGGCTCTTCTATCACCATGTCCAGCCAGGCGTTGAGTAGAAGTGGAGGCATAGGCAGCACGTAGGCAGTAGAAGCTCTGAGCGGGAGCAAGCAATATACACATGGTTGCGGCCTCCTGCCAAGCCTGTAGAAGTGCAGCCTGACTTGCTGGACGCCTTGCGCCCTTGCCCGGTATAGCGGCCCAGGTACAATTAGCCCTTTAGGCGGCCTTAACTGGGCATGCTGGGGGGCTGAAGCTGCTGAATCTGCGCGGTGAAGTAGGCGGCTTTCTCCGGCTGTTTGGCCATCAGGCGCTGGTAAATCTCAATCGCGCGCTCGTTCTTCCCCTGGCGGGCCAGGATGCGGGCCAGGCTTTCGGATGCCAGCTCGGGCTCGGGGCGGGTGCTGCGCACGCTCAGGTCGGCCTGGGCCTGGGCTTCGGTCATGGGGGTAGGCGCCGCGGGCCGGGTCAGGCGGGGCTGGCGCCGCAGGAAGTTGTTTATCAGGTCGAGCGAGCTGGGCGCCGGGGCGGGGCGGTGCTCGGCCCAATGCTCAGCCAGCAGCAGGTCGGGCTCGAAAAAGGAGCCCGGCGGCGGCAGGGCGGCGGGCACATCCCAGGAAGTGCCGGCAGGCAGCTGCTCGGGCTGGGTCATCATGGCAAAGCCGAAGCGGCTCCCCATGGGCAGGCCATAGCCAATGCTTTCGTCAGCTATAAAGGCTGCCGGGGTCAGGGCTGGGGCTGCCCGGCCGGGGGCGGCAGCCGGCTTCGGGTCGGGCAGCAGTATTTCCGTTTCCTCTTCCAGACCGGGCAGCACATAGGGCGTAGCCGGCAGGGAGGAAGGCTCGCTCAGGCCAAACTCAAAGCGGGCGGCGCCCTGCTCCACCGGCGGGCGAATGGGCGGGGCGGCAGCAGGCAGGTCGGCCCCCGCCTCGGCCAGGGGGTCTGGCTCCGGAATTAGGGGTGGCTCCGTCTGCTCGGGTGTCGGCGCGGTAAATTCGGCAGCAGCCTCCTGGGTGGCGGTGACCTCCGTGGCCACCGCTTCCGCAGGCTCCGGCGCTGCTGCGTCAGCCATAAGCTCCTGGTTCGTCTCTGCCACGGGGGCCGCAACGGGTGCGGGCTCAGCCAGCGGAGCTGGTACGGGCTCGGGCTCCGGGTCGGGAGCAGCCACGGCCAGGGCTGCCGGCTCAAACTCCGGCACCGCTTCCGAAACTGGCGCTTCCAGAGAGGCTACCTGCTCGGAAGGAGCGGGTGGCGTGATTGGCGCAGTAAGCTCTTCCAGAGCAGGCTCAATGACGGGTTCGGGCACTTCTACTACCTGCTCCATCAGGCGGCGCAGCAGCTCGCGGTCGGCGGCATAGGTGGCGGCACGCCGCAGGCGCTGCCCGGCCAGCATGGTGCCCTGGTCGTGCGCGGCTTTGGCCAGCAGCACATGCGCGGTCTGGCAGTAAGGAAACGCCTGGGCCAGCTGCTCCAGCTCCCGCACCTCCTCCGGGCTGATAGCCGCCGGGTGGTCGAGAATGTGCAGGAGAGTGGCGCGCGTCATGGAAGGGAATTATTAATTATGAGTTATGAATTATTTGCTTACCAGCCGGGCGGCGAATGTAAGGCGCGGCGGGACAATAGGTCCAGAACCACCCCGTCCGGCTTTAATAATTCATAATTAATAACTCATAACTCATAACTCATAACTCAACCTTACCAGTTAGCTACCGATTTATTGAAAATCTCGGTGATGACGTTGGTGGTGATGCGGCGCACGGCGTTTTGATCGTTGTTGACCGTGGCAATGTCCTGGCTGGCAGGGAAGTCGCCGAAGCTCTGGAAGGTCTGGTCGAAGCTTTGGGTGTCGTCCTTGGTGTTGACGAAGCGGATTTTCACCTGAATGGTCAGGCGGTTTTGGCCCGCCACATCGGTGCCGCCCACCTGCTGAATAGCGGCCGGCGAGAAGTCGTAGGCCACGATGGCGCCCTCAAACTGCAGGTCGCCGTCGCGGTTCACCATCTGCAGGTTGGTGTTGCGCTGGAAGTAGTCCTTCATGTCTTCCGTGAAGCGCTGGGTGAGAAATGCCGGCCCCGTGGGCGAGTTATTCTGGATGGTCTGAATGGAGAAGGTGCGAACGGCCGGGTCGATGTTGGTACCGCTAAACGAGTACACCCCGCAGCCACTGAGGGCAAAGCACAGTGGTACAAAAAGGCCAAGCACCAAGCACCGAGCACTAAGCACCAACTTAAATCTGCTCCAAATCATACTGCTTCAGCTTGCGGTAGAGGGTGCGCTCGGAGATGCCCAGGTCGTGGGCCGCGTACTTGCGCTTGTTGTTGTGCTTTTTCAGAGCCTTGAGTATCATTTCCTTTTCCTTCACGTCCAGGGAAAGGGTTTCTTCCTCGGTTTCGTGGGAGATGTCTTCCACGCGGTGGCTCTCGTCATCGTCGTAGCTAACGACAGGCTCCACGTTTAGTGTGCCCGAGGACGGGGCGGGCAGGAAATATTCGCTGGCATGGCCGGTTTCGTAGGCTGTGCTGCCGGCGCCCGCGAAGAGGTGGCTGTTCTGGCGCAGCAGCTCCTGGGCGTCGTGGGGGCGCTGCCCGGCGGCCAGCTCCAGCACCAGCTTTTTCAGGTCCGTCATGTCGCGGCGCATGTCGAACAGGATTTTGTACATCAGGTCCCGCTCGGAATAGCCGGCGGCCTGGCTTTCCTGGCCGGCACCCAGCAGCATGGGCAGCTGGCTGCTTTGCTCCACGGGCAGGTACTTGGCCAGCTGCCGGGCGTCGAGCTCACGCTCGAGCTCCAGCACCGAAATCTGCTCGGCAATGTTCTTGAGCTGGCGGATGTTGCCGGGGAAGCGGAAGCGGTTGAGCAGCTGCACCGCATCGGGCAGCAGGGTGATGGGCTTCACGCGGTGCTTCTCGGAGAAGTCGGACGTGAACTTGCGGAACAGCAGGTAAATATCCTCGCCGCGCTCGCGCAGGGGCGGCACCGTAATGGGCACCGTGCTCAGGCGGTAGTACAGGTCTTCGCGGAACCGGCCGTTGCGCACGCTTTCCATCAGGTTCACGTTGGTGGCGGCCACCACGCGCACGTCGGTTTTCTGCACTTTGCTGGAGCCCACCCGAATAAACTCGCCGTTTTCGAGCACGCGCAGCAGGCGGGCCTGGGTGCCCAGCGGCATCTCTCCAATCTCATCCAGGAAAATGGTGCCGCCGTTGGTTACCTCAAAGTAACCCTTACGGGCCTCGTTGGCGCCCGTGAAGGAGCCTTTCTCGTGCCCGAACAGCTCCGAGTCGATGGTGCCCTCCGGGATAGCGCCGCAGTTGATGGCAATGAACTGCCCGTGCTTGCGCGGCGACAGCGCATGGATAATCTTGGAAAACGACTCCTTGCCCGACCCGCTTTCGCCGGTAATGAGCACCGTCATGTCGGTCGGCGCAACTTGCGCCGCTACCTGAATGGCGTAGTTCAGCGCAGGGGCGTTGCCAATGATGCCGAAGCGGAGCTTGATAGATTGGATTTCTTGTTGGGTCAAGTTTTAGTTGTCAGTTGTCAGTTGTCCGTTGTCAGGAAAATAAGCGGGTGCTTCTTCGGCTGTGTGTGACGACTGAGGAAGTGAACGATAGTATCGAATGAAGCCCTGCAGCAGTTTTTTACACTCATGGAGTGCCTGCAGTAGTTCACTCAGGTGTGGTGCAGCTAAATAGCCTAAATCATTAGCTAAGTAAAGCTGCGTTTCAAGTTCAAATAAGGAGCCGCGGGCAATGAAGAGAAAACGAACGGTATCGGCTGAAGATTGCCGGCCACATCCTTCTGCAATATTGGAGGGCACAGAAACAGCTGCCCGGCGCATTTGATTAGTTAACCCAAACAATTCCTCTTTTGGGAAGCCTTGTGTTTGCTCATATGTACGCTAGGCTAATTGCCGGCTTTTAAGCCAAACCGCTAATTCTGTGTAAGCCTTTTCCATCACAGACGCGGTTAAGATTATTTAAAAGAACAAGCTGACAACTGACAACGAACAACTGACAACTAAATAGCTTCGCCCAGCAGCGCCGCCCCAGTTGTGCTGGTTGCTAGTACGTTCACATAGTCGCCCTTCTTAGCCGTACCCTTCGGAAAAATCACGACTTGATTCTGGCTGTTGCGGCCGCTCAGGTGCTCGGCCGAGCGTTTGGAGGGGCCTTCTACCAGCACCTGGTGCACCTTGCCAACCATGCGGGTGTAGCGGGCGCGGGCGTGCAGCTGCTGGCGGTCGATGATTTCCTGCAGGCGGCGCTTTTTCACTTCCAGCGGAATATCATCGGCGAGCTTGCGGGCGGCCAGGGTGCCGGGGCGCTCCGAGTAGAAGAAGTTGTAGCCCATGTCGTACTGCACGAAGTCGAGCAGGCTGAGGCTGTCCTGGTGCTCCTCCTCGGTTTCGGAGCAGAAGCCCGAAATCATGTCGGTCGAGATGGCGCAGTCTTCTCCCAGGATGCGGCGGATGGCCAGCACCCGCTCCTCGTACCAGGGCCGGTCGTAGGTGCGGTTCATCAGCTTGAGCACGCGGGAGTTGCCGCTCTGGGCCGGCAGGTGAATGTACTTACAGATGTTGTCGTACCGGGCCATGGTATGCAGCACCTCGTCGGTAATGTCCTTGGGGTGGGAGGTGGAGAAGCGCACACGCAGCTCGGGGCTGATGAGGGCCACCATTTCCAGCAGCTGGGCGAAGTTGACGTGCTCGGCGCCATCGGCCGAGGTCCACTTGTAGGAGTCCACGTTCTGGCCTAGCAGGGTTACTTCCTTGTAGCCCTGGGCCACCAGGTCGCTGGCTTCGCGCACGATGCTGTGGGCATCGCGGCTGCGCTCGCGCCCGCGGGTGAAGGGCACCACGCAGAACGAGCACATGTTGTCGCAGCCCCGCATGATGCTGATGAAGGCCGTGATGCCGTTGGAGTTCAGGCGCACCGGCGTGATGTCGGCGTAGGTTTCGTCGCGGCTCAGCAGCACGTTCACGCCCTTCTGCCCGCTATCCACTTGCGCAATCAGGCCGGGCAGGTCGCGGTAGGCGTCGGGGCCTACTACCAGGTCAACGATTTTCTCTTCTTCCAGGAACTTGCTTTTCAGGCGCTCGGCCATGCAGCCCAGCACGCCCACCAGCATGCCGGGGCGACGCTTCTTGTGGGAGTTAATCTGCTTGAGGCGCATGCGCACGGTCTGCTCGGCCTTTTCGCGGATGGAGCAGGTGTTGAGCAGCACCAGGTCGGCGTTGGCCAGGTCCTCGGTGGTATCGAAGCCTTCCTCGAACAGGATGCTGGACACGATTTCCGAGTCGGAGAAGTTCATCTGACACCCGTAGCTCTCAATGTAGAGCTTGCGCTCGCGGCCGGTGCGGGTGGCCGCGCTCACGCGCACCTCGCCGCTGGGCGTGTGCTCGGCGGCAGGGGCTTGCTTGTCAAGAAAATCGAGGGTTAACAGAGGCTGGGACATGGATAAACTCACTTTTGGGCGGATTACAAAGATACGTCTTATGGGCTGAAATGACAGAATGGCAGCAAGGCCACGGCCGGGAAACCTCACCCCCGGCCCCTCTCCAAAAGAGAGGGGAGCCTGTTCCGGTTGTTCTCATAGTAGCATTTGCCATCATAAAAGGGTTTGTTGCCTTCGTAACATACCCTTTCGCTTTTAATCGTCCGGCTCCCCTCTCCGCGGGAGAGGGGCCGGGGGTGAGGTTCCTTAGGCTGAGGCAGCCCTTACTCCACTACCCTCGTTCCCAGCACTTCCAGCATGGCGCGGGCTTTTAGCAGGCACTCTTCGTACTCGCGCTCGGGCACCGAGTCGTAGGTGATGGCCGAGCCTACCTGGAACGAGAGGTAGCCGGTATCCGCCCGGTACTGCAGGCTGCGAATCACCACGTTGAACTCAAACGCGCCACTGGGCCAGACATAGCCGATGCTGCCGCTGTAGAGGCCGCGGCGGCTGCGCTCATAGTGCTCAATGAGCTGCATGGCCCGGATTTTTGGGGCGCCGGTCATGGAGCCCATGGGGAAGGTGGCCTTCAGCACATCTACCAGTCCGGTACCGGGGCGCAGCTCGGCCGCCACGGTGGATATCATCTGCCAGACGTGGCGGAAAGGATAGAGGCCGAACAGCTCGGGCACGCGCACAGTGCCGGTGCGGGCCACGCGGGCCAGGTCGTTGCGCACCAGGTCCACAATCATCAGGTTTTCTGCGCGCTCCTTTTCGTCGTGCAGCAGGGCGTGGCGCTGCTGCTCGTCTTCGGCCGGGGTGCTGCCGCGCCGGATGGTGCCTTTGATGGGCTGGGAAATAATGGACGGCGGCCGGTGGGCCAGAAAACGCTCGGGCGAGGCGCAAAGCAGGTAGTGCTGCTGGTGGCGGTAGAAGCCCGCAAAAGGGGCGGGCGAGGCTGCATTCAGGCGCAGAAAAACATCCACCGGGTCCAGGGCCACGTTTTCGGCGTAAAATTCCTGGCAGAGGTTGAGCTCGTACACCTCGCCGTTGAGAATGTCTTCGCGCACGGCGGCCACGGCTTGCAGGTAGTCGGCCCGGGGCAGACGCGGCGTAAGGGAGGGCACTTGCAGGGGAGCTGGAGCTTGCGGCTCCGAAGCCAAAATCTGGGCTAGCACATCAGTTGTCTGCCCGTAGATTTCCAGGCTCTCGTTGTGCCAGCGCAGCCAGGTTTCAGGCCGGAAGAAGTGCAGCTGCGGCCAGCTAAACCCGGCGTAGTTGGAGCTGCTCAGCGCCTCAATCTCATTCTTGACATCATAGGTAATAAAGCCGCAGCCCGGTGCCGAGCCCGGCGCCTGCTGCAGCCAGGCTTCCAGGTCCACCAGCGAGGCTGGCGTATCAGCAGCCGAATCGGCCACTGCCAGCAGGCGCTGAAAGGGGCCTTCGGGGTAGCTTAGGTCGTTGGGCTCGAAGTAGGCGCAGTAAGCGAAGCGGGCAGCCCAGCGAAGCGCGCGGGCCCGAAAATCGGCGGGCAGCTGGGCAAGCGGGACGGTAAGCATGGTCCAAAGGTAGGAGGAGAGAGGAGGCTACGGCAGTCGTTGAGCTCAGAAAACGAGCCTTTGGGCAGCTTCCTGGCTTACGGCAGCTACTTCAGCTCGCGCAAGGCCAGCTTGGCTTTGGCATCGGTACTGTTCTTGTACTCGTGCCAGGGGTAGTTCAGGGCTTTCTCGAAGTACATTTTTGCCTGGGCCCGCTGCCCATCGGCCAGGCAGAGGTAGCCCAGCTGCAGGGCGGCCTGCGGCGCAAAGTAGTAGGGGGCATTGTCGCCGGAAACCTTCAGCGTCAGCTCATAGCCCAGGCGGGCTGAGTCGAGGCGGCCCAGGCCGTGCAGGGCGCGGGCCCAGCGGTAGGGGTTTTCGATGTTGTCGCGCTGCGGCGTGGTGGGCGTGCCGCGGAAGGTGCGCAGCGTAGCCAGGGCGGGGCGGTAGTAGCCGCCGTCAATCTGCAGCCGGGCCCTGGTGAGTATGGGGTTCAGGGCCAGCGCTTTGTTGTAGTACTGCTGGGCGTAGTTGTCTTCCTCCACGTCGGTGGGACCGGCCAGGTTGATTTGCTGGCGGTAAGCTGCCACGCTGGCCGCCGGCTGCCCGCCCAGCCAGGCGGCCAGGTAAAGCTTAAAGGCGGCGTCCTTGCGGTAGTGGCGGCCCTTGTACTCGCGCAGAAAGGCCAGGTTTTCCCGCTCCGAAGCCGCGTAGCTGCCCTGGTAGAGCAGCAGGTCGGCCACCATGTGGCGCAGGTAGGGCAGGGGCTGGTAGCCCGGGCCCTGGGGGCGGGCTTCGTAGGCAGCCAAGGCTGCTTCGGCCCGGTGCTGGCGCTTGTTGCAGCTGATGCGCAGAAACGTAAACAGCAGGTTGTCGGGCTGCTGGGCGTGCAGGCGCTCGGCCAGGCGAATGCCCTCTTCGGGCTGCTTGAGGTAGGCTTCCCGAATCAGGGCCAGGTAAATTTGGCTTTCGGTCTGGAAGTCGTGCCTTTGGGTTGCCGCCAGCTGCAGGTTTTTCAGGCCCGCGTCGACGTCGCCGGGCAGGCCGAGCAGGCGCAGCAGCCAGTGGTAGCCCTGGGGCAGGGAGCCCACCGCAAACTGGCAGATACCAAGCGTTTTGCGGGCCGGCAGAAAGGTCGGGTAGCGCTTCACCACGGCCTGCATCTGCTGAAAGGCCTGGCGCAGGTTCCAGGTACCCAGCACCTCGTGCTGAAACACCAGCTGGTTAAGGCCCAGGTGCATGCGAATCTCCGCCCGGGCGTAGTCGCGCAGGGCACTGGCCGGCGCCTTGCCCAGGGCGCTGAGGCGGGCCTGCTGGGCATCCACAATGGCCTCGTAGCGGGAAGCATCCTGCGATACCAGCAGCTCGGCGAAGTCGGCGCAGTCGGCCACCAGCAGGGGAGCGGGGGCGTTGGGGGTAAGGGCCAGCTCCGGCCGCAGCATCATGCGAGCCGGCCCGATGCGCAGCTTCAGCACCTCCTCGTAGGCCCGGCGGCTGGTAGGGGTGAGGGCGCCTGCAACGTTGCTGGCTTCCTGTTCCTGGTTGCTGGTTTCGGGTTCCTGGTTTCTTGTTTCTTGTTTCTTGTTGTTGGCTCCAGCTCTTTTCTCTGGGAAAAAGGATGTATGCTGAACGGGGCTGGCCATGCCCAAAAGCAGGCCGGAAGTGGCCACCGCTGCTAGCATGCGAACTTGCCGCACAAGGGAGCGGGGCATTTTTGACGTGAAGCTGGCAGGGGAAAAATACATCGAACAAGCAACAAAAAAGGAACGGCACTGCCGTTCCTTTTTCAATTTATAACCAGTAGCTAGAAACCAGCAACAAGAAACCGGCCCTTAGCCGTTGTTGCGGCCTTCCACGTCGGCCAGGATACGGCCGCAGTGCTCGCACACGATGATTTTCTTGTGCGAGATAATGTCGGCCTGGCGCTGGGGCGGCACGGTGTTGAAGCAGCCGCCGCAGGCGTCGCGGCGCACCAGCACCACGGCCAGGCCGTTGCGCACGTTGCCGCGGATGCGGGTGTAGGCCGTCAGCAGGCGGTCTTCCACCGGCTTGGTAGCATCCTCACGCTGCACCAGGATGGTGCGCTCTTCCTCTTCGTTTTCGGCAACGATGGTTTCGAGCTCGCCTTTCTTGTTGTCGAGGTCCTTGCGGCGCTCGTCGAGCTTCTGCTTGGTACCGCTGATTTCGGCGTTTTTCACGTCAATCTGGTACTGAGCCTCCTTGATTTTCTTGTCGGCAATCTGGATTTCCAGGCGCTGCAGCTCGATTTCCTTGGCAATGGCCTCGTACTCGCGGTTGTTGCGCACGTTCTGCTGCTGCTCATCGTACTTCTTGATGAGGTTTTCAGCGTCCTTGCTGGCTTGCTTGCGGCTCTTGATGAAGTCGTTCAGGGCCTGAATCTCCTCGTCGAATTTCTTGACGCGCACTTCATAGCCGGCGATTTCATCTTCCAAATCCCGCACTTCTTCGGGCAAATCGCCACGTACGCGCCGGATTTCGTCGAGCTGCGAATCGAGGCTCTGCAGGGTGAGCAGGGCTTCGAGCTTGGCGGCTACGGGAATATCAGCGGGGGCCACGGCGGCACTTTTAGCAGTCATACTGAACGGGGTTCGTGTTAGTTTCGGCGATTAAGACCGCAAAAGTACGTTCAAATCCGGCCGTTAGCAAATCGGCGAACACCTCGCCGGTGTACTGCTCGCTTTCGAAGTGGCCCACGTCGCAGAGCATGAGCCGGCCTTCGGCCCCAAAAAACTCGTGGTACTTCACGTCGCCGGTCACGTAGGCGTCGGCCCCGGCGGCGCGGGCGGCCCCAATCAGAAAGGCGCCGGCCCCGCCGCACAGCGCTACTTTTCTGATTTCCTTGTCGAAGGCCGTGAAGCGCACCACGGGCACCTGCAGCCGCTCTTTCAACAGCTGGCGGAAGGCCGCCGGGGCCAGGGGCTCCGCCAGCTCGCCCACCAGGCCTGCGCCCACGTCCTGGTGGGTATTTTCGAGCTTAATCAGCTCGTATGCCACTTCCTCGTAAGGATGGGCGGCGCGCAGGGCCTGCAGCACGGCGCTTTGCCGGTGCAGGGGCAGCAGCACTTCCAGGCGCAGCTCCGCCACCTGCTCGGCCTGCCGGGGCTTGCCAATGGCGGGCCGGGTACCGCTGCCGGGCGTGAAGGTGCCGGTGCCGGCCGTGCGGAAGCTGCACTCGCTGTAGTCACCCACCTGGCCCGCCCCGGCCTGGTACAGTGCGGCCAGTACGCGCCCGGCCAGGTCGGCCTGCTGGTCTTCGGGCCGGTTGGGCACGTAGGTGATAAGGCGGCCCAGGGTGCCGCTCTGCGGCGCCAGAATGCGCGTTTTTGTCAGGCCCAGCTTGTCGGCCAGCTTGTCGTTGACGCCCTGGCGCACGTTGTCGAGGTTGGTGTGAGCGGCGTAGATGGCCACGTCGTTTTTCAGGGCCATGATGATGGTCTGCTCCACCTCATTGGCCCCGGTAAGGCGCTTGAGCGGCCGGAAAATGACGGGGTGGTGGCATACCACCACGTTGCAGCCCCGGCGCAGGGCTTCGGCTACGATGGCCGGGGTGCAGTCCAGGGAGATAAGCACGCCCTTTACTTCGGCCCGCGGGTCGCCGCACTGCAGGCCGGCATTGTCGTAGCTTTCCTGGTAGGCGAGGGGGGCGCGGCTTTCCAGCAGGCGCGCCAGGTCTTGAACGGTAGGCACCTTTTGAGTTATGAGTTTTGAGTTATGAGTTAGTGGGCAGGCAGGCAGGCTCCCAGAGTTTGCACGTAGTGGGCCACGTTGGCGTCGAGGTCGCGGCGGCGGTACTGCATGAGGTAGCGCGGGTGGTCGAGCACGAGTAGCTGGTCGAATAGGCCTAGCTCATCATTGAGCTGCTGGAAGAACTTGCCATTGCGCTTGCCCAGGCACACGGCCACGTCGCGGCGCAGGCCTACTTCCTCCACCTGCTGGCGCAGGGAGCGGCGCATGTCGTCCCACAGGGCTTTAATCAGGGCGGGGGAGTCGTAGTAGTTGTAGTTCAGGCCCTGGCGCAGCAGCACCAGCGGGTAGATGGAGCCCAGGTAGAAGTGCTGGTAGAAAATGCCGGGGCCGCCCAGGGCTTCCACTACTTTGTACACAAACTGGCTGGACAGCTCGGGCTGCTTCAGGGGCAGGCCGTGCGCGATGCCGCAGTGCCGGGTAAGGGCAAATGGGTCGGTGAAGGCCACGCCGGTGCGCCCGCCGCCCAGCCGGCCGGGGTTGATGCCGAGCAGGGCCACGCGGGCCTGGCTGCCAGCGTAGTAGCGCCGGGCGAACTCCGTAAGCAAGGGCAACACCTCGGGCTCCCGGTAAGGGTTGTAGGCCTGCACGCCCTCGGGCAGGGCGGCCGGGGCCGGAAAACCGGTCAGGAAGGCAAGCAGGCGGTGGGAAAAGCTGGACATGCGGCAGGGCAAAGATAGGAGCGGGGCGGGGCGCCCCCGGGCTTATACGCCACGCTTTATCCGGACGTACTTTTGTACACTTTATGTCGCGTCTGCTCACCTGGTTGCTGCTGCCCTTGTCCTGGCTTTACGCCGCCGTGCTGGCCGTGCGCAACAAGCTGTACGACTGGGGCTGGAAGGCTTCGGAATCTTTCGATGTCCCCCTGCTCAACGTGGGCAACCTGCGCGTGGGCGGCACCGGCAAAACGCCGCACGTAGCCTGGCTGGTGGCCGAGCTGCTGCGCCTGGGCCACCGCCCGGCCATCCTCAGCCGCGGCTACGGCCGCCAGACCCGCGGCCCGCGCCTGGCCACGCCCAAAGACTCCGCCGCCACCGTCGGCGACGAGCCCTGGCAGTACTACCAGCAGTTTGCCGCGGCCGGCGTGCCCATCGCCGTGGCCGAGGCGCGCCGCCTGGGGTTGCTGCTGCTGCGGCAGCAGCAACCGGAAGTCAGCGTGGTGGTGCTCGACGATGCCTACCAGCACCGGGCCGTGCGCCCCACGCTCAACATCCTGCTCACGGAGCTGGCCCGGCCGTTTTATGCCGACTACGTGCTGCCCGCCGGCCGCCTGCGCGAAAGCCGGGCCGGCGCGGCGCGGGCCGACGTGGTGGTCGTAACCAAGTGCCTGCCCGGGCTGGATGAGGCTACCAGGCAAGCTGTGACCCAGCGCATCCGGGCTTATTCCACGGCGCCGGTGCTTTTCTCCGCCTATGCCTACGGGGAAGCCCGCGCCCTGACGCCGGGCCCGGCGCCCTGCCCGCCGCCCCCGGCTACGGCCTTGCTGCTCACCGGCATTGCCCAGCCCGGGCCGCTGCGCGACTACCTGGAAAGCCTCGGCTACACCATTGCCTTTCACGCCGATTTTCCCGACCACCACCGCTTCCAGCCCAGCGATTTTGAAGCCCTGCGCCGTCACTGGCAGCCGGGCCGGGTTATTTTTACCACCGAAAAGGACGCTACCCGCCTGCAGGCGCCTGCCCTGGCTGCTGTGCTGACGGACCTTCCCCTGTATATTATTCCGGTGCAGGCTGCGTTGCTAGGCGACGGCGCCGAGCAGCTGCGCCGCCGCTTACCACCGCCCCCGGCTCCGCAGCCGTAAAGCGTTTACCCTTCAGATAATACGCCGGGGAAAGGCAGCCTCTACCCGGCTTTGACAGTGTTTGCTTGAACTTCTTGCTGTATTCTTCTTTACCCCTAGTGGCCAGTAGACGCGTGAAAGCGCCGGGTAAGCCGGTCCTGCTGCTTGTGCTGGCCGCTTTCCTGTTGCTGCTGGCCAGCCCCCGCCAGGCCCGGGCCCAGGTGCTCGACGACTCCACCAAGGTGCTGTACGGGCCCAAAACCACCCGCGTGATTTACGAGGCCGAGGTGCTGCGCGACTCCACCAGCGGCACCATGCTCGACACCACGCTTACGCGCTGGACCCAGCACCGCTTCTGGTTTCACGACACCACCTTTCAGCAGGATTTGGGGCAGATTGGTACGGCCTCGCGCCCCATGCTTTATCAGCCCAACCTGCAGCTGGGCGCCCGCTTTGGCCGCAACGTGTTCGACAAGTACGCCCGCGACGCCAGCAGCATTCCCTACTACGACTCCCGCTCGCCCTACTCCTTTTTTCGGGTGGTGCAGTCGGGCGAAGGCGAGCAGGTGTTTGAGTTCAGCTACAGCCGCAGCCTGCGCAAAAACTTCAGCGTGGGCGTGGCCTATGAGCGGTTTGCTTCCAACAAGGTGCTGGCCGCCAACGGCCGCTCGGGCCTGGTAGAGCATTCCAACCTGCTGTTTTTCGGGCGCTACCAGACCGAGAACGACCGGTACCGCCTGCTGTTCAACTTCAGCAACGTGCGCCACCGCGCCATCGAGCAGGGCGGCATCCGGCCCATTATCAACGTCACACGGCTGCCCACGGGCGAAGTCATGCTCAGTGGCGAAACCCGGCCCCAGGACCTGTTCAAGTACGAGCGCCAAAGCATCAACCTGCTCAAGGCCGCCAACACCGAGGACCGCGACCGGCTGCACTTTGCCCAAACCTACCGCCTGCTCAGCCGCGGCCTCACCCTGTTTCACATCTTCGACGGCCACCGCCAGTACAACAGCTACCTCGACACCGAGCTGCCCCGCGTCAACATCACGGGGCGCCCGGCCAGCCTGCTGTTTTACCCCCGCACCCGCCTTAGCTTCTCCGCCACGCTCGACCGGGCCGAGTACCGGCAGATAGAAAACACCCTGGGCGTGCTCGGCCGCACCGAGGCCGTGGAGTACCGCCTCTACGCCCGCCGCCGCGATGCCGAGCTGCTCACCCAAACCCTGAAGCCGGGCAGCGCCGGCAACTCCCTCAACCTGATGGAGGCCGCCCCCCGCCGCAGCTTCGGCCAGGTGTTCCTGGGCGGCACGGCTGCTTTCAACTACCGGAAAATCTACGCCATCGAAGCTGCAGGCGAATACAAGCTCTTCGATGAGTATTGGGCCCGCGCCTCCGTGCGTACCGGCCCGCTCTCGGCCGAAGTGCTGCGCACCTCTTACTCGCCCACGCTCACCCAGCAGGAGTTTGTGGGTAACCACTACGCCTGGCGCAATCTGGACGAGGACGGCAACTCCAGCTTCCGCAACACCACTGCCGACCACCTCACGCTGCGCGTCAGCCAGCGCCTGCCCCTGTTCAGCGACCACCTCGTTGAAGCCAGCGGCAGTGCCGTCAACCTCAGCCGCCTGGTGTACTACGGCCCCAACGCCGAGCCTGCCCAGCTCGAGGCCGGCCAGGACCAGCAGCTGCTCATCATCACGGGGCGCCACCGGGTGCGGTTTGGGAAGGTGGCGTTCGACAACCAGGCCACCTACACCCAGGGCGGCGACGGCCGGGCCATCCGCATTCCCCGCCTGGTCACGTTCTCGCGCCTGTACTACCAGAGCTACATCTTCCGCAAAGCCATGTTCAGCCAGATTGGGGCCGAGGTGTACTACCAGTCGACGTTCCGGGCCTACAACTACAGCCCCAGCAACCAGCAGTTCTACGTGCAGGACAACTTCACCATCCGCAACTACCCCGTCGTGGACCTGTTCCTGGTGGCCGACATCAAAACCGTTTCCATCTTCCTGAAGTGGGCCTACGTGAACGAGGGCGTGTTTTACGATGGCTACTTCACCACACCCTACTACACCGGCTACCCCCGGCGTATCATCCTGGGCGTGAAGTGGAATTTCTTTAATTAGGGGAGTTGTCAGTTGTCAGTTGTCAGTTGTCAGTTGTCAGTTGTCAGTTGTCAGTTGTCAGTTGTCAGTTGTCAGTTGTCAGTTGTCAGGAATAGGCCTATAGAACAATCTGACAACTAACAACGAGCAACTGACAACTATATCAAGTCATGAAAGAAAAAACCATCCTCAAGCTTAAGCTCAACACCGACCCGCGCTGGGTCGACATTGCCAGCAAAAACATCGAGGACATCCTCGTCGACCATGCCTGGTGCGAGCAGAAAGCGGCCAGCACCGGCATTAGCATGATTATCCACTACCCCGAGAAAGCCCGGCTGGTGGAAGAGTTGACCGCCCTGGTGGCCGAGGAGTGGGCCCATTTCGAGCGGGTGCTGGAGGAGCTGCGCAAGCGGGGCTACGCCCTGGGCCGCCCCCGCAAGGATGAGTACGTGGTGCAGCTGCTCACCCACGTGCGCAAGGGCGGCGCCCGCGAGCGCCAGCTCATGGACCAGCTCCTGGTGTCGGCCCTCATCGAGGCCCGCAGCTGCGAGCGGTTCAAGCTGCTCTGGAAACACATTCCCGACCCCGAGCTGAGCAAATTTTACTACGAGCTGATGGTGTCCGAAGCCGGCCACTTCGTAAGCTACGTGGACCTGGCCAAGGAATATTGCGACCCGAAAGAGGTAGATGTGCGCCTGCAGGAATTGTTGAAGATTGAAGGCGAGATTGTGACCAGCCTGCCTGTGCGCGACGACCGGATGCACTAGCATTTTCTGCAGCCTCTGCCCGGTTTTTAAGTCCTTATTCTATTCAATTGCACTTGGCCGGTAGGCCGTCTGAAAAGCCCGAGAATGTCTCAGCTAGCTAAAATTGCCGGCCTGGCCCTGGCCGCGGCGACCATTGCAGTACAGGGCTGCAACTATGCAAAATCCAACCAGCAGGTGGTCGTTTCCACCGACTGCGGCATGAGCTGGAAACGTATTGTGGCCGGGGAGTCGGTACCGAAAGGTATAGGAAACCCCTGCTTTATGAAGGTAGTAATGCCCAACTACCCCATGCAGGGCGACAGCCGCTTCGTGTCGAACTTCAAAGACCGGGTCCGGGCCGCCGTGCACATCGACTACGACTATTCCATTACCGACCCCCTGGCGTTTATCAAGCAGGCCAAATACCTGGGCAAAGCCAACAAGGACGCCGACTCCAACGGCGCCCTGGACCCGCAGGCGTTTGAAGGCGCTGAGAACATGGTCATCGACAAGCGCATCCGCGACATCAGCAAAGGGCTATTGCTTTCCGAAGACATTGTAGAGCTGGAGCAGGCCGAATTGGAAAACAAGCTGTTTGTGGAGTCCAACAAAGTGTTGGAGCCCCTGGGCGTGCACCTGAACTTCATTACCCTGACCTTCGACCTGGACGAGCAAACCCGGGAAGCCATTGACGTATCGACGGCCATGAAAATCTACGACAGTAAGTCCCTGTCGGAGCTGGGCAAGGAGGTTATTGCCGCCAAGGCCGGTGCCAGTAAGCTGGTAATAGAATCCAAGCAGCCGGAGCCGGCTAAGGAAGCCGATTAACTCAGAATGGGCTTGTCGCTCGATGAAATAGCAATTAGATGAAATAGCAAAAGGGCATTACGAGCTGATAGTTTCCGAAGCTGGCTATTTCGTGAGCTATGTGGAACTGGCCAAGCTGTACTGCGACGCTAAGGAAATGGACGTGCGCCGGCAGAAATTATTAAAGCTTGAAGGCGAGATTGTGACCAGTCTGCCGGTACTGGACTACCGGATGCATTAGCAGCGGCTGATTGGTAAGCCCCGTTTCAGCATGACGTTCAAAAAGCCTTATAAACAACAAAAATTTCGGATGACCTAAAAAAGTAACGCTAGCTCCTGCTAGCGTTACTTTTTTTAATGGGAATGTAAATGCCCTCTTCCGAGGCGGTGTCGTTGTTCCGGTACTTCTCCCCAAGCAATTCGAACTGGGGCCGGTCGTCCAGCACATAGGCCGAAGCTGGCAGCCAGGAGGAGAAGATGTACTGATAGATGGAGGTATCGGCGCTGGAGCCTTTGTAAGAGAAAACTGCATACAAGCCCGCTGGCAATTGAAACGACTCCAGGCCCGCCGGCACGGTACCCAATTCGAAAACTGCGACCGCGGCCCATTTTTCAAATTCCCGACCTGGGTTAAAGGCCGCGAAGTAGTCCAGTGGATACACCTGCAAGGAGTACAGCTCCGGGCCTGCAGCGTATGGCACCTGCGGGAGCAGCGGCATAAAGCGCTGCCAAAGCACGCTCGTCTGATTATTCGCCAGCGACATCGTCAGCTTCAGGCCAATGAGCTGCCGGGCAGGCAGGGTTTCAATGCGGGGTTCCACCAGCTACCGGCTTGCTAATTCGTTTCTACGTTCTCGTCGTACTTGAGCACGAAGTTTTCCACCTTGGCCGGCACCAGCGCGCAATTCGTCAGGGTGCCATCGGTTATTAGCTTTTTTACCAGCAGCTTCTTCGTGAAAATGTACGACTTCGACGTCATGGTCAGCTTCTGATTAAGGAAGGTGACTTTGGTATAGAGGGGCGCGTACTTGCTGTTGCGAATAAATTTTAGGAAGAATATTTCATTACCCTCCAAATCCAGAAAAGACACGTTATTCGGGTCGCTGTCATTGACTTTTAAGCAGTCTTTGCCATCGACGGAAATAATATCTTTTTTGTAGACAATTTCCTGGGAAAACGCCACTTGGCTTAGCAGGATGAAGAATAGGAAAGTAAATAAACTTTTCATCGATTTTAATTAAGTGCTGTGTGGATTTGTAGAAAGAAATTAAGGTACTAGATTTAATTAGCAGCGCTACTTTATGAATGTGCCAATTAGTGTTATATTTTCGGTATGAAATAGCCCATTAACTCCTGGTCATAATTGTAGCCGGTTTCAGTTGGAAAATTGCCATTCGTGTCTGGATAGACAGCCTGAAGGTACTTGTAGGGTTGTTCTTCATAAAATTTTGCACTGGAAAGGACATAATCTTTCAAGTTTGAAACAGGCACGTCAATTAAATAAACCGCAAACTTATCTGTTAAAAAATCTAATGGCTCATTAAGCGGAATTGCCATCTTTGTTTTAAATGCTTCCACGTAATTATCTGCTATATCAGCACAAATCCCTTGCGGTAAGGATGAAATAATTATCTCGGGGATTTTGTGCGTCAGATAAATACCAGTTGAATAACAAAAAGGAATTGGGGCTGAGACGTAAGTTAGTTGATAACCGAAACGGTCGATATTGTCTTTCAACTTATCAAAATAAGCTTTTTTAACCTCTTTATCCATCTCAGTGGTTAATATGAAGCATAATGGGAGCTATATGAACACATGCTGTGAATAGGGGCAAGACAACCAACAGAAGCTGTCTTGCCCCTATCTATTTATCCTACAGCGCCGGCAGCACCTTTCCACTCACCTCGCCAAACCCAATGCGCACGCCATCCTTCTCGGCATAGCCGCGCATGGTCACGGTGTCGCCGTCCTGAATGAATTTGCGCTCCGAGCCATCGGCTAGTGGGATGGGGCGGGTGCCGCGCCAGGCCAGCTCCAGCATGGAGCCCAGGGAGTCGGGCGTAGTGCCGGAGATGGTGCCGGAGGCGTACAGGTCGCCCGCTTCGAGGTTGCAGCCATTGGAGGCGTGGTGGGCCAGCTGCTGGGCCATGCTCCAGTACATGAGTCCGAAGTTCGAGCGGCTGATGGTGGTTTCTTGGCCGCCTTCGGGGCGCAGGGCCACCTCCAGGTGCACGTCGAAGTTGTGGGCGCCGGGCAGCTGCAGGTAGGGCAGGGGCATGGGCTCCTGCACGGGGCCGGCCACGCGGAAGGGCTCCAGCGCATCCAGCGTCACCACCCAGGGGGCCACACTGCTGCCGAAGTTTTTGCCCAGGAAGGGGCCCAGCGGCACGTACTCCCAGCTTTGCAGGTCGCGGGCGCTCCAGTCATTGAACAGGCAGAGGCCGAAGATGTGGTCTTCGGCCTGCTCAATGGGCACGGGCTGGCCCAGCTGCGTGGTCTGACCCACCACGAAGGCCATTTCCAGCTCGAAGTCCAGCTGCCGGCTGGGGCCGAAGGTGGGCAGCGCCTCATCCGGGCCCTTGCGCTGCCCATTGGGGCGGCGGATGTCGGTGCCGCTCACCACGATGCTGCTGGTGCGGCCGTGGTAGCCGATGGGAATGTGGCGCCAGTTGGGCAGCAGGGCATTGGCCGGGTCGCGGAACATGATGCCCACGTTGGTGGCGTGCTCGATGCTGCTGTAGAAGTCGGTGTAGTTGTTGGGCTTCACCGGGCGCAGCATCTGCACGTCGCGCTGGCGCACAAGGCATTCGCGCACGGCTTCCTCGTGGTCGCGCAGGCTATGGTTGTCGTGGCGCAGCAGCTCGCTCACGCGCTGGCGCACGGCCCGCCAGGCCGGGCGGCCCAGGCGCAGGAAGCCGTTGAGGGAGCGGCGGCGGAACACCCGCGGCTGGGCATCGCCCAGCTCGGCCAGGTCTTCGAAGAAGCCGTACTGGCTCAGGGCATAAAGGTCCAGGGCGTAGTCGCCGATGGCCACGGCCAGGCGCGGGCCCCGCCTCTCGGTAAAGAACACGCCGAAGGGCAGGTTCTGGATGGGAAAGTCGTGGTGGGGTGGGATGTCAATCCAGGAGCGCAGGGTGGGCGAGTTGGGCGAAGTAGCCATAGGAAAGCAAGCAGGTGAATGCGGAAGCCCAAAAGTAAGTCCAGGCTAATGGAAACGTAATGAAGAGCCAGTGGAAACGCACCAGGGCTAAAAGTTAAAAGCCTGAATTTTTTGGCAGAGGTCTAAACCGTGGTGGTGCCACGAATTCCGCGCAGCGGTTCGTGGTACCACTAATATCCCAGAACGACAGGCGTAAGCTCGTTCTATGAATTAGTGGTACCACGACTAAAAAGTCGTGGCACCATTGTGTAGACCACAGCCAATTTTTTAACTTTTACTCTCAACTTTTAACTAGACTTACGCCGCTTTATTCCACCTCGCCCCATGATTCACCCCGACACCGAGCTTCGCTTCATCAGTCCCGAAATCGGGTTTGGGGTGGTAGCTACCAAGCTGATTCCCAAGGGCACCATCACCTGGGTGTTCGATTCGCTCGACCAGATAATTACGCCCGCTGAGCTGCAGGCCCTGGAGCCGCTGCAGCGGGCTTTCGTGGACAAGTACAGCTACCGCGACCACCTCGGCGACTACGTGCTCTGCGCCGACAATGCCCGCTTCGTCAACCACAGCTTCCGCTCTTCCTGCATGAGCACGGCCTACAACTGCGAGCTGGCCGTACGCGACATACAGCCCGGCGAGGAGCTCACCGACGACTACGGCTACCTCAACCCCACCGAGCCCTTCGACTGCGTGCCCGAGCCCGGCAGCAACCGCACCCGCGTCATGCCCGACGACCTGCTCAACTTCCACCAGGAATGGGACGCCCAGCTGCTCGACGCCTTCGCGCAGTTCAACGCCGTGGCACAGCCCCTGCTGCCCCTGCTGGCCGCCCCGGAGCGGACCCAGATGCAAGCCGTGGCCAATGGCGAGACAAAGATGGAGTCCATTCTGAGCTGCTATTACCCCGGAGACGGATTGTAAGCAGCTGAAGCAGCGGCTGCCGGCCGCAGTTTATCAACCGCAGGTCGTAAAACTGCCAGCCGATAGTAGGGCAATTTGTAACTCGACCTACCCAAGAGAGCGCACTCGTCGCGGCGCTTAGACAGCGGCCAGCAAGCTGTACCTATAAGCCCCAGCGGGGCGACCCTCGACCGGGGAGGGCCGCCCCGCTGGGGCTTTGGTGTTTTATAATCCTTAAGCTACCGGCGTGCGGCACTGCTGGGCTTAGTTGCCCGGAATGTTTGCTTACTTCGCCTCTACAGCCGTGATTTCGGGTACGGCTTTCTTCACGGTGTCTTCCAGGCCGGCGCGAGTCATGGGCGACATGGGGCAGGCCCCGCAGGCGCCTTCCCATTCCAGCTGGAGAACGCCCTCGGGCGTGATGTTGGCCACGCGCACGTTGCCGCCATCGGTCACGAGGTAGGGGCGCAGCGCATCCAGGGCAGCTTCGACGCGCGGAAGGAGAGGGTGATTTTCCATTGGTATGATTAACTGGGGGCAATTAGCAAGGAAGGCAAATGAGTCAACAGCGAACAAAAAGACAATTGTTCATTGCTCATTGCTAATTGTTCATTGTCACGACCTGGGTTTTCGGGGCTACGTTGTTGCGGATGCTGATTTGGCGGGCCACCGACTCGGCCAGCTCGGCAAAGGCCAGGCCGACCGGCGACTTGGGGTCGAGCACAGCCGGCTGGCCCTGGTCGCCGTTTTCGCGGATGCTCTGCACCAGCGGCAGCTGGCCCAGCAGCGGGATGTCGTGCTGCGCGGCCAGGCGCTGCCCACCGCCTTCGCCGAAGATGAAGTACTTGTTCTCGGGCAGCTCGGCCGGCGTAAACCAGGCCATATTCTCCACCACGCCCAGCACGGGCACGTTAATCTGGGGCTGGCGGAACATCTGCAGGCCTTTCTGGGCATCGGCCAGGGCCACTTTCTGCGGCGTGGTCACGATGACGGTGCCCGTTACGGGCACGGTCTGCACCAGGGTGAGGTGAATGTCGGAGGTACCGGGCGGCAGGTCGAGCAGCAGGTAGTCGAGCTCGCCCCAATCCACTTCGGTGATGAACTGCTTGAGGGCCGAGGAGGCCATGGGGCCGCGCCACACAATGGCCGACTCGGCCGGGGCCAGGAAGCCGATGCTCATCAGCTTCACGCCGTACTTGACGATGGGCTGAATCAGGTTTTTGCCGTTGGGGCCCTGAAATACGTGGGGCTGGGCGTCTTCCACGCCAAACATGACCGGCATGCTGGGGCCGGAGATGTCGGCATCGACCAGGCCCACCTTGGCGCCGGAGGCGGCCAGGGCCACGGCCAGGTTGGCCGTCACGGTGCTTTTGCCCACGCCGCCCTTGCCCGAGGCAATGGCCACTATGTTTTTCACGCCCGGCAGCAGGTCGCCGCGGTTGTTGCGCATGCTGGTCACCCGCGAGGTCATCTGAATCACCACGTTGGCGTCTTTGTCGACCATGGTGTGAATGGCGCGCTCGCAGGCATCGTGAATCATCTGCTTGAGCGGGCAGGCTGGCGTGGTGAGCACCACCGTGAACGACACGGTTTTGCCTTCTACCACCACGTTTTCAATCATGTTGAGCGTCACCAGGTCCTGGCCCAGGTCGGGCTCTTCCACGTAGCTGAGGGCTTTCAGGATGGCGTCGGTCGTATAGGCAGCGGGTGCAGACATAGCAGGAATCAGCGGGTAAAGCTGCGGCAAAAGGGCCGCATCAACACAACAAAGATACGCCGGCAATGGCCCGCAACGGCCAAAAAAACACCGGCCCCTGGGTGGGGGCCGGCGAATTCGGGGTACTTGCAGGAAAAATAGCGGTGAGAAAAGCCTCAGGGGTAACTGAGGCAAATCTCCGGCTATTCCCAACGGGTAGCAATACCTACTTTTGGGTATTTTGAGGTCGTAAGCCAGTATGCCCGTGTGCCCTATCTGGTTGGTGATAATTCCCCTGCCCTTTGCTCAAAAGGTTAAGTTGAAGGTGCCGCTGATGGTGATATTAGGAGGGGACGGAATCCTCATTGGATACATATTTATGCAGGTAAAGGTGCCGGATATAGTGCGAGTAGCAGGGTCGTAGGCAGCAACTTGCATGTTGCTAGGGGAAGTACTTGTGCGGTAGTTTATTCGGTAGCCATCAAGAAAGCGTCCATAATTTGCCTCGTGATACGGGTAACTGCTACTTGTATTAATGGGGAACGTGTAAGTGCCAACACCCGAAAAATTCGGTACCATAATGTTAATTCCTCGCTCTGCTGTGCCTTGTCCGAAAGTAGCGTTCAAAATAATTGTATTGCCGGGTAGCGGGACAAAGCCACCAACTACGGTTGTGGTATAGGTAGTATCATTGGCCCGCAATTCCATCCTGCCGCTGGGTGGGCCAGATAATAGTCGCACCGCTGCGATGGTCCCGAGCGCGGTATGCTGTCCCGCTACTACTTGCACCGTGCGTGGCCTAGGTGCAGTATAGTTGCTATTTGCCTGGAAGGTTAATGTATAGTCGTCCGAAGCGAGGTTTTTCAACGAGAAAGCCCCTGTTGCAGCATTCGGCAATACCGTAATAAGCTGGCCACCTGAGCTTAGTATTGATAACTGCGTAACTGCCCCGGCCGGGCTTACGATGCCATCGAGCGTGCCGGTGGAAGGTATAGGTTCCTCCTTTTTTGAGCATCCGCTGACTGAAAGTAGAAAAAAAGCGCTCAACAGCAGCCAGTAGCAAGACAAGGATTTCATGAGCAAAGAGAAGCCGAGCGAGAGGATAAGTAAATGTATACAATCTTCATTGCCCGGCTGACCTTTCCCTATAATCACCTATAAAAGTCGCTTTTTCAGCAAATCTTGGTCTTCAGTCACCCTTGTGGCTTTTCCTCTCCATGCGATTTCAACAGTCCCTCGGGCACGCTCAAGGCTCCGCTGTGCGGGTCAATCAGCCCGTTGCGCTCGTCTTCGATGTTGGTGGCCTGGGTGTAGACGTCGCCGGCGATGGGGCGGCGGCGCAGCTCCTGCTTGAAGGCGGCGATGCTGGCCGTGCGCGCCTCCGCATCCTGCGGCCCGCCGTAGTCGGGAAAGCCGAAGCCGCCCCATTCGCTTACAATCAGCGGTACCTGGCGGCGGTAGAAAAACGGGTCGCCCACCACCAGCGGAAAGGCTGCGGTGCCTTCCATCTCCCCGTTTACCAGGCGGTCGAGCAGCTCCTGCCAGCGCGTGAGGTCGGGGGTGTAGAGGTGGGCCGTGAGCAGGTCCGACTTCAGGCGGCCGGTGTGGGAAATGTGGTGCCAGCCATCGTTGTCGACCACCAGGAACTGGGGGTGGGCAATCTGCATGTAGTGGTAGGTATCCACGATGTAGCGCCGGGTTTCGGGGTTGGTGGCAATGTCCTGGGCGCCCCAGTCTTCATTGTAAAGGCTCCAGATAACCACCGAGGGGTGGGTTTCGATGAGGGCCAGCATGCGCAGCAGCTCGGCCTGGTGGTTTTCGCGGCTGCGGGGCGTGGAGCTGTGCGGGCTGGGCACTTCCACCCACAGCAGCAGGCCCAGCTCGTCGGCCAGGTTGTAGAGGCGGGGGTCGACGCCGGCGATGTGTACCCGCACCAGGTTGCAGCCCAGGGCTTTCATGGCGTGCATGTGGCGGCGCATCTCCTCGTAAGTGGCCGTGCCGGGCTGGTAGAGGATGCCGTCGAGGTAGGTGCGCTCGTTGTTGAGGTACACGTAGCAGCCGCGCGACTCAATCTTGCGCAGGCCGAAGTGCGACTCAATCTGCGCCACGTAGCCAGATTCGTCGATGAGCTGGGCCACCAGGCGGTAGAGGTTGGGCGAGTCCGGCGACCACAGCCGGGCGCCGGGCAGCTCCATGGGCAGGCGCTGCTCGCGCTGCCCGGCTTCGAGGCGCATGGGAAAGTCGGAGGAGGCCAGGGGCACCGAGTCGGGTGACGCACTGCGCTCGAATACCTGCAGGCGCACCACGTAGTGGCCTGGGTCGTGAATGCGCAGGGTAAAGTTGAAGCGCACGAGCTGGTCTTCCACCACGCTCACCACGCCCACGCGGGAGCGCAGGCGGTTGCGCTCCACCATTTCCAGCCACACGCTGCGCACGGCCCCGGTGTAGGTCTGGTACCAGATGCCGCCGCGCTTGTACACGTGGCTTTCCTGCTTGCCGCGGGGCGTTTCGGCGTCCATGGTGTCGGCAATGCGCACGGTGAGGCGGTTCACGGGGCGCAGGTTTTCCTCGCGCAGCTCGTACGAAAACGAGGTGTACTCGCCGTAGTGCACTTCCTCGCCCTCGATGGTGCGCAGCAGGCGGCCGTTGAGCCACACGCGGGTTTCGTAGCCGCAGGCGCCGAAGGTGAGCTGAAACATGGAGCTGTCCTGGGGCTCGCCACGGGTGGGGAGCTCAAACTCCCGCTCGTACCATACCACCACCTTATCGTGCCAGGCAGCCGGCTCGGGCTGCCCGTGGGCCTTGGCAATGTGCTCTTCCACCGAGCCGGGCCAGCTGGCTTTGTACTCGTAGTAACGGCCCAGGTGCCAGCCGTCGCGCAGGCCCACATCTTCGGTGTCGATGGCAAAGCGCCACTCGCCGTCGAGCAGCACGTGGTTGTTGAGGCGCAGTACTGCCCGGGGCAGGGGGTTGGCTGCTGTTTCTTCAGCCGGCTCTTCGCGGCTGGCCGAGAGGCCGTAGTTCGTGGGGTGGTTGAGGTCTTCCATGCAGAGACAGTCGGACAAGCGCTGCCGGCGAGCGGAGTGCCCGCCAGGTTCGGCTTTAAAACTGTTCTAACGGGAGGGGCGGGCTGAATGATGCACGGCCGGGTTGGAATGAGCTGCCAGCCCTGAATAGCTGCTGTTACGCACGAACTTGTGCGATGCGTGCTGTAGCCGGGTGTCTCTGGTTGCTGGTTTCTGGTTGTCGTTCTGACCAGAAACAAAAACCGATGCTTCGGCAGCTACTGCCAAACAGCAGTGATTAAAGAATCTAAGCCGGATACTAGTGCGAAGCGCTTTCCTGCACCCTCAAGCAAAAGTCTATGCGGATAGAGTCGCCGGCCTCCACGGTCAGGTCGCGCACATAGGCAGTGTTTATACCTATCATTCCAGCTTTTAGCAGATGAGTGCCGGGCATCAATGTGCGGACGTAGCGGCCTTCCTCATTCGTAAAATGAAAACGCTCAGGGTTCTGCTTTGTGTCGTCATCCACCCAGATACAAATTCCCACACCCGTGAAAAGCTTCTGGTACTGCACCAACTTCACCTGGCCCGTTAGCACGGGAGCTCCGGATAAGTCACGCCGCTTGTAGCGGGTTACCTCATATTCGCGAGGCAGCTCTGGTGCTTGGCTGAGGGTGGGGCGCGGAGCGGCGCAGGCTGTTAGCAAAAGGCCCAATAGCAGGGCGCAGGCGCGAAGGCATTCGATGAAACCGGATGGGCTCAAGCGGGCTAAAAAGCTAAGCATTCTGACTATTGTTAACACAGTGAGCCCCTGCTGTCACATAGGACAGGGGCTTCGGCTATCAGGAATAGGCTAGTAGCTCAGCGTAAAGCTGCCATTCGACACCGTGACGCTGCCCGTGGCCAGCGGGGGCTCGTAGGCCACAAAGCCAAAGGTGCCGCTGAGGGTGCGGGCGGTAGCGTCGATGGCCGTAATCGTGACGGTGCCGTTGGTGCCGTTGCGGTTGCGCGTTTCGTAGGAGGGGCCCGGCACCCCGCCGTAGGTGCGCAGGTAAGTGCCGGTGTTGCTGGTGGTGGTGCTCAGGTAGTACACCCCGGGAGCGGTGCAGCCGCTGGACAAGCCCAGCAAATCGGCCACGGTGCCGTTAAGTGAGGTGGCCGACAAGGAAAACGAGCTGGGGGCGCCGTTGTTGAGGAACATGTTGCCCGTCAGGCTGGTGCTGCTGTAGCCCGTGCCGTTGGTAGTCCAGCGAACCGTGCCGCTCAGGGGGCGGGAGGTGGGGCCCGTAGGAGTTACGGCGATTACACCCAGCGAGGAGGTGCCGCCGCTCACCGTGATGGTGCGCGGGGCCGGCTGCTGAAAGCCCGAATTGGCGTCGAAGGAAACGTTGTAGGTGCCGGGCGCCACGTTGGGAAAGCGGAAGTAGCCGTTCACATCGGGGTACACGATGGGGCCGCCCTGGGTGCCGGGCTCGCTGAGCACAATGGCGCGCAGGCCGTTGGCCGGGCTGCAGCTGCCCTCTACGCTGCCAATGACGAAGGCCGTGGCCCGGATGGTGCCCACGTTGTTGGTTTCACCCGCCGCCACCGACACGTTGCGGTCGGCCGGGTTGGTGTAGCCGGTCGCGGCCGAAAAGCGCAGCACATAGCTGCCGGCCTTCAGGTTGGCAATGGAAAACTCCCCGTTATCGGTGTTCGGCGAAACCGTGGTCGAGCTGCCGTCCGGGCCTTCGGCCAGGATGCTGGCCACGGCGGCGGCCGGCACAATGGTGCCGGTGATTTTACCGACGGTGGGCGCAGCGCTGTCTTTGCTGCAGGAAGTCAGCAAGGCAAAAAACAGTGAGAAGCAGGCGAGGAAGGATGAGGAACGGTTGAGGCGTAGAAAATTCATTGTGAAATCGAATAGGCTACTAAGGTCGGGGCAAAAGCCTGTTCAAGCACCAACCCAGGGCCGTTTCCTTTGCGCTAGGGCTGAAAGGCCAGGGCAATGCCGGCCCCGCCGGGCAAATACGTGGGCACCAGCAAAAGCTTCTGGCCTACTTTCTCGGGCATCAGCTTGGTCAGCAGGGGGAAAACATGCCACGCCGCTTCCGCTGAGAGAAAGCCGATGGCGCCGCCTGCCAGCACGTCGTTTACCCAGTGGCGGTTGCCCAGCACGCGCAGGGCGCCGGTGGCGGTGGCCACGGCGTAGCCGCTCACGCTCAGCCAGGGATATTCCCGTCCGTACTGCTCATGCAGCAGCGTAGCCGTAAGGAAGGCCTGGGAGGTATGCGACGAGGGAAAGGACGTGAGCGAGTTGGGGTCGAAAGGCCGGGCAATGGCTGTTTCGCGCTTGAGGTTGCTCACTACGGCGCCATCCAGCTCGTGGGCCATCACATAAATCAGGGTAAAGGCCAGGGGCGTGCGCTCGCCCCGGCGGCCGGTGGCCATCATGGCGTAGGCCATGGCCAGGGGAGCATGGCGGGAGTAGTCGTCGAGCCCGTTGGCGTCGAAGTTCGGGAATGCCGCCTGGGTGCGGGTCTGCAGGTCCGATTTAGCCGTATTGACGACGTTGCCCTGGGTATGCCCCAGCCAGGCCAGGCCCACTAGGCCTACCGGCACGCCGACCTTTAGTGCCGTGCGGCGAAGCGCCCCATTGTGGCAGGATGCCTTACGTAGGGAGTCGCCGGCAGCCAGCGGGCTCACTACCTGGGCCTGCGCATTGGTAAATAAAGAAAGAACCAGTAGAAGTGCAATCAGAAGATAACGCATAAAATAAGGAAGGGGACATAGTGGGGGCAATGCAAGTTAAGCCCTTTTCAACTAATAAGCCTGATTTTATGGGCTGAGCATGGATAATTGATGTAAATAGTTGGCCAGGCACAATTGCTTCTTGTTTCAGGATAAAAGACAAAAAAGCAAACGCAGCTAAACGAATGAAAAAAGCCCCGGCTTCTGGGGCCGGGGCTTGAGGTTTGGCTCACGAGGTGTGGGCCGGGCTTAGGTTTTCTGCTTCTTCTTCTTGGCGGCCGGAAACAGCACGTTGTTCAAGATGAGGCGGTAGCCGGGCGAGTTGGGGTGCAGGGTGAGGTCGGTCGGGTCTTCGCCTACCAAATGCTGGTAGTCTTCGGGGTCGTGGCCGCCATAGAACGTCCAGGTGCCCTTGCCCAGGGTGCCGTGAATGTAGCGGGCTTCGCCGGTCTGCTTGGTGTCGCCCATAATCACCACGTCCGACTTAATCAGGCTTTTGCGGAAGGCCGTGGTCTGGCCCATGAAGCCGTGAATGGTTTTTTCGTGGTTCTGGCACAGCATGGTCGGCACGGGGTCGTACTTGGCCGAGAAGGTAAAGAGCGAGAAAAAGTCGTTCTGCTCGTACAGGCCGCGCTCCTGCTGCTGCATGTCGATGTTGGAGTACTCGTACTGGTAAGGGTCGCGCACGAGCTGGAAGTTGTGGAAAGCCAGGCAGCGGTTGTAGTTGAGCTTGGACTGGGCTGCGGGGTCGGAGCCGTCGCCGTCGTACATGCTCTCCACCATGTCGACGCCCAGGCCCGCCAGGGCAATGTCGTAGGAGTCGGTGGCCGAGCACATGGCAAACTGGAAGCCGCCGCCGGCAATAAACTCCTGCATCTTCACGGCCACGGCGGCCTTCATCTGGCTGACCTTGGCGAAGTTGTTGCGCTTGGCAGCCGCTTCGGCGTCGCGCTGCTGCTGCTGGTACCAGGAGGCAAAGCGGTAAGTAGCGTAGAACTTGCCGTACTGCCCGGTAAAGTCTTCGTGGTGCAGGTGCAGCCAGTCGTACTTGGGCAGCACGCCGGCCAGCACCTCGTCGTCGTAAATCTGGTCGTAGGGAATCTCGGCGTAGGTCAGCACCATGGTTACGGCGTCGTCCCAGGGCTGCTTGCCCTTGGGCGTGTACACCGCAATCTTGGGCACCTTCTCCAGCTTCATCACGTCCATGTTGGCGTTGGGGTCGGCAATCTCGGAGAGAATGCCGGTGTACTGGGCCTCGGAAATCACCTGGTAGGTGATGCCACGCACGGCCAGTTCGTTTTCGGCGCCGCTCACGGTTTCAAAGGCAAAGGACCCGCCGCGGTAGTTCAGCAGCCAGTCGACGGGCACCTCGCGCTGCAGCAGCCAGAAGGCCAGCCCATAGGCTTTAAGGTGCTCCTTCTGGGTGTTGTCCATGGGAATGAACACGTGGTTGGCGCGGGCCGCAAGCGGAGCCGCCAGCCAGCCCACCAGCAGCAGCAGGGATAGAATAAAGCGCTTCAAAAGCATAGTTTTTATAAAAAGAGACGCAAACAGCAAACGGGGTTGCCGCAAAGGTGGTTCAAGTTACGCCGCAGGGGCGAACTTTGGGGCGTCCATTGTTACCCGACCTGCGCACATTGGCCGCAGTGCCCTGGTTGCAAACTGCCTACTACTCGCCCCATGAATCTGCTCGAAAACATCCGGGAATCGCTGCGCTCCATTCACGGCAACCTGCTGCGCACGGTGCTTACCGCCCTTATTGTCAGCATCGGCCTGTTTGCGCTGGTGGGCATTCTTACCGGCATCGATGCCATGAAGGCGTCCCTGACCGACACCTTTGCCAGCCTGGGAGCCAACTCCTTCGACCTGCGGGCCAAGGGCTACACCAACCGCTTCCGGCGCGGCGGGCGTAGCGGCAAGCAGTACCCGGCCATCAACTACCTGCAGGCCCGGCAGTACAAGCAGCAAATGAGCGAGCAGCTGGGCGCCGATGCCCAGGTGGGCATCTCTGCTTTTATCGCCGGGGCCACGGAGGTGAAAGCCAACGGCCAGAAAACCAACCCCAACATGGAGGTGGTGGCCGGTGATGAAAACTACCTGCGCATCAAAGGCTACAACATGGCCGAGGGGCGGGTATTTTCCCAGGCCGAGCTCAGCAGCGGGGCCAACGTGATGATTGTGGGCCAGGAAATCCGCGACAAGCTGTTTCCGCGGCAGTCGCCCGTGGGCAAGTACGTGTTTGCGCTGGGCCGCCGCTTTCAGGTGGTGGGCCTGCTCGAAAAAAGCGGCAGCACCATGGGTGGGGGCGGGGCCGACCGCATCGCGCTGGTGCCGCTGGAAACCGGCAACCAGCTGCCACGGCAGCGGGCCCTGACCTACGACATCAAAACGGCGACTATGCGGCCCGAAACCATGCGCTTTCTGATGGGCCAGGCCACCGGCATTATGCGGGCCGTGCGCCACGACAAGCTGGGGCAGGAAGACAGCTTCGAGGTAGAAAGCAGCGAGTCGCTGGCCAACGACCTGGACAGCCTCTCCGGTAAGATGAAAATGGGCGGCGGCATCATTGCCTTTATCACCCTGCTCGGCGCCAGCATCGCCCTGATGAACATCATGCTGGTGTCGGTAACGGAGCGCACCCGCGAGATTGGCATCCGCAAAGCCCTGGGGGCAACGGCCCGGCAGATACGGCAGCAGTTTTTGATTGAGGCCATCGTTATCTGCGTGCTGGGCGGGGCGCTGGGCATTCTGCTGGGCGTGCTGGGCGGCAACGGCGTGGCCCTGCTGGTAGGCACCGGCAGCTTCCTGGTGCCCTGGGGCTGGATGATGCTGGGCCTGTTCATCTGCGTGACCGTGGGCCTGGCTTCGGGCTACTACCCGGCCGGTAAGGCGGCGGCGCTCGACCCGATTGAAAGCCTGCGCTACGAGTAGGAACGCAGCTTTTAACGGGTTTGACGGATGATGCGGAATGTCTGTTTGCTTGTGGCCGTGGCCTGGCTGCCAGCGGGAGTGCAGGCCCAAGCTGTTGCCGCGGGCCGTGCCCAAATTACTACTGTGACCGAAGGGCGTCGGGACGGCCGCTTTCAGGTTCCACAGGTAAAGCTGCCTGATGCGACTGTGGCTGGGCTCATCAATCGCCGCATCGCGGAGCTGATGACCCAGTCGGAAGCCAGGCCCGGGCAAAGCCTGCGCCAGCGGCTGCGCGCGGCGGAGCTCGAATGCTGCTACGATGCGGAAGCCAAACGCTGGATGGCCGCCGGCTCCGGGCTCACCGGCAGCAGCTACGCAGTGCTGCTCAATCAGCAAGGGCTGCTGTCGTTGGCGTACACGCTGGAATCTACCGGTGCTTATTCGTGGGAGGCGTTTCGTCACGTCACGTTCGACCTGCGCACCGGCCGCGAGCTGCAGCTTTTCGACCTGGTGGCCGAGTCGCCGGAACAATTGGAAGCCCGAATGCGCGGCGCCATCAACCGCCGGTTTGGCGAGGCGCTGGCCAAGGCCCGCACGGCGCGGGTCGATTCCGAAACCCTGGCATATATGACCGAGACCCTTCATTGGAACCAACAGGCCGGGCGGGTGCGGTTTGGCACCGAAATCGAAGACGGTGCTAGTCCGCCCGACTTTCAGGATTTTGCCCTCACGCCCAAGCAGCTGCTGATTTTCTATAGCGCCGGCTTCCACCGCCTGCGGCCCAGCGGCGAGCCCGACGCCACCTACCGCTTTCCCTACACCCGGCTCCGCCTGAGCCCCTTGTTGCAGCCGTTGCTGTTGCCTGAAGCGGTAGGAAAAAGCGTTAAGAAGTAGGATGCGGCTTTACATTTGTGCGAAACCACATTTGTGTAAGTGCTATGGCGCCCAAATCTTCTGAAACCATCAACCAGCGCTTTGCCCAGCTAATCAAGCAGCTAGGCATAAGCAAAAATGCTTTTGCGCTCTCTCTGGGAAAAACCGCCAGTGTAATCCAGCACCTGATGGATGGGCGCAACAAGCCCGGCTACGACCTGCTGTACAAGGTTTTCGAGATTTACCCAAATGTATCAAGAGACTGGCTGCTGCTTGGCAAAGGCCCCATGATGCTTGACGCTGAGCCAGCAGAAGCTTTGCCGCCAAAGGCGAGTCCGGCCATACCGCCCACAGTGAAACAGGAGGCTCTGGAGTTTGAAGAGTTGGAAATACCAGCCCCCCGTCGCGCCGCAGCGGGCAACGCCCTGCAGCCGGCCGACATTGCTGCTACCCTGGCTTTGGCAGCTTCGGCCACGGTGCCGGCCCGCGCATCGGTTACCCCGCCGCAGGAACAATCGGCACCAATACCGGATTCAACTTCGGCTCCTGCTCCAGCACCGGCACCAGCAGCCCCCCAGCCCACTGCCCTGCCCCCCACAGCGGCCCCGGCCGCGCCTGCCCCAGCACCTGCGGCCCCGGCCGATGCCAGCCTGGCCCTGGCCCTGCAAACCCAGCACCTGCAGCACCAGCTGGCCCTGGCCGAGCTGCGCAATCAGCACCTGCTGGAGCAGCAGCAAATGCTGCGCGAGATGCTGGAGCTGACCCGAAAAGCTGTCTGAACCGCAGATTGACGCGGATTTAACGGATAAGAACGGATTCAGGACCGCAGATTTGACGGATAAGAACGGATTCAACGCAGCCTATTCTTCTTTCAAAAGCAAAATGGCCACTGCTCCTGTTGCAGTGGCCATTTCATTTGGTGTTTGCTGACAACTGGACTTTCGAATCTGTGTAATCCGTTAAATCTGCGTCAATCTGCGGTTCAGACGAGAATGCCTACTTCTTCAGCTTCCATCAGACCCAGGTTATTGATTTGGGTAAGCCGCAGGGTTTTCAGCTCGCCTACCAGCAGCGGGTCGTATTTAGCGGCTACGCGGATGTAGTTGGGGGTGAAGCCTTCCATACGGCCGTCGGTAACGTCGTCCTCGAACAGCACATCGGTTTCCAGGCCCAGGTGCTGCTCGTAGAAAAAGCGCTTTTTCTTTTCCGACAGGCTGCGCAGCTGGGTGGTGCGCTCGTGCCGCACCCGGTCCTGCACCCGCCCAGGCAAGGTGGGGGCCAGGGTGTCGGTCCGCTCGGAGTAGGGGAATACGTGCAGGTAGCTGATGGGCAGCTCGTTCAGGAAGTGATAGGTGTCGAGGAAATCGGCATCGGTTTCGCCGGGAAAGCCCACAATCACGTCCACGCCAATGCAGGCGTGGGGCATCAGCTCCTTGATGCGGGCCACGCGGCTGGCGTAAAGCTCGCGGCGGTAGCGGCGGCGCATCAGGCCCAGAATCTTATCGGACCCGCTTTGCAGGGGGATGTGGAAATGGGGCATGAAGCGCGAGGAGGCCGCCACAGTTTCCAGAATCTGGTCGGTGAGCAGGTTGGGCTCGCAGCTGCTGATGCGGAAGCGGCGGATGCCATTTACCTGGTCGAGGGCTTTCACCAAATCCGTAAAGTTTTCCAGCCGCGCTCGCTCCGGCCCCTGCAGGCCGAAGTCGCCAAGGTTGACGCCGGTAAGCACAATCTCCTTCACGCCGGTTTCGGCCAGCTTCTCCACGCGCTCCACCACGCTGGCCACGCTGCCCGAGCGGCTGCCGCCCCGCGCCAGCGGAATGGTGCAGAACGAGCAGGAGTAGTCGCAGCCGTCCTGCACCTTCAGGAAGGTGCGGGTGCGGTCGCCAAAGGAATGAGCCGCCACAAACTCCGTGGCCTCGCTGATGGGCGAGGCATGCACCGCGCCGGGCTGCCCGGCAGCTGGCTTCTGAAAACCGGCCAGGATATCCACGAGCTGAAACTTCTCCGCGGCACCCAGCACGGCACTCACGCCCGGAATTCCGGCAATTTCCTGGGGCTTGAGCTGGGCATAGCAGCCCACGATGGCCACAAACGCCTCGGGATTATGCTTCAGCGCCTGCTGCACTACCTTACGGCACTTGCGGTCGGCATGGTCCGTAACGGAGCAGGTATTAATAATGTATAAGTCGGCCCCGGCTTCAAAAGCCACCTTCTGAAAGCCCTTTTCTTCGAACTGCCGGCCAATAGCCGAGGTTTCAGAAAAGTTAAGCTTGCAGCCGAGGGTATAAAAGGCAACGGATTGGGGAGTAGGCATAGCAGGCGCAAAGGTACGTCGGCATTGCCTGATGGGGTGATGGGGTGAAGAGGTGATGAAGTGAGGAGGTGATGTGCTGATGTGCTGATGTGGCAATAAGAACGTCATGCTGAGCGCAGCGTAGCGGAGTCAAAGCATCTCTACCACGAGAGTAAGCCCAATCAAATGGAATTACTGCTGCGGGCAAGATGCTTAGCCTACGCCTTCGGCTCCGCTCAGCATGACGTTCTTCTTTCTACTTCCTCACCTCCTCACCTCTTCACCCCATCCCAAACTCACTTACGCGAGAAGTCGGCCATCGATACCTGCTCCATGGCCTGCCCCAGGCGCTTCAACGAGCTGAGGGCCATTGAGTCGCCTACTGTTACTTTCCGGCTCACATTATCGAAAGCCAGCCAGCCATTGGGGCCGACGGCGCCGAAGCCGTCATTATAGCAGTAATATGCAAAGGGCCTGGCGGCGGGTGCGAGCAGGTCGCGGCTCCAGACAAACGCGTTGGCGGGCAGCTGCAGCTGCCGCAGCAGGGTGGCGGCCACGTCTGTCTGCGAGCCAATGGTGGCCACTACTTTGCCGCGTACCTCGGGGCGCAGAGCGCCGCCGGCCAGCACCAGCGGGATGTGAAACTTGGTGTATTCGTCGGTAGTCCAGGGGCCAGGCAGCATGTGGCCGTGGTCGGCCACGAGCACCAGCAGGGTATGGGCATACCAGGGCTGCTTACGGGCTTCACGCAGGAAATTGCCCAGCGCATAGTCGGTGTAATGCACCGAGTTGCGGAACAAAGCTGTCTCGTCGCTGCCCGCAAACCTGGGCTTTGTGGGTATCTCGAAGGGCTCGTGGCTGCTCAGGGTAAAAGCAGTAGCGAAAAATGGCTGGGGCTGCTGCCGCAAATCGCGCAGCAGCCGGTTGAACAGCACGTGGTCGTGGGCTCCCCACTTGGAGTTCTGCTCGGCCTGGCTAAAGTCGTCGCGCTCGGTAAACTGCTCGTAGCCGCCGGTGCGCAGGTAGCTTTTCATGTTGGCGAAGGCCAGCTCGCCGCCGTAGTAGTAGCTGGAGCGGTAGCCGGCCCCTTTCAGTGTGCGGCAGAGGTGGGGGAGCTGCTCAATCTTACGCGGAAACTTGATGATGCTGGTGGTAGGCTGGCTCGGGTAGCCCGACAGCAGCGACACCAGGCCTTTCTGGCTGCGGTCGCCCGAGGCATACACCTGGGTGAAGGCCACCCCCGTGCGGGCCAGGCTGTCGAGGTTGGGCGTCACGCCTTGCTCGCCGCCCATGCTGCCCACCAGCTTGGCAGTGAAGCTTTCCAGAATGATGAACAGCACGTTGGGCCGGGGCTCGGCCAGAATAGAAGGCGTGGAGTTGACCGGAGCCGGAGCCCCCACCGCCAGGGGGTAAACGCTGGCTACCAGCCGGCGGGCCGCGCTATCGGGCATGAAAGCCACCGGCGCCTGCTCTTCCTTGCGAAGCAGCAGCGCGCTCATCAGGTTCCAGGGGGCGTTCAGGGCCGCGTGGTTGGCAAACTGCTGCTCGGAAAAGTAAGCGTCGCTTTGGTTTAGCGGTACCTGCTGGGTGCCGCCCCGCATGGGTACAAACAAGAGGGCCAGGTACAGCAGCCCGGCCAGAGCAGCCCGCCGCCGCCCAAACCAGGCGGGTAGCGCAGGTAGCGGCCGCAACAGCAGCCGGTACAAGCCCCAGCCGGCGCTCAGCAAGACCAGCAGGGCCATTCCTAATAGTAGGAGAGGGGCGCTCCCGGCCGATGCCGCCATTTCGGCCGGGGAGTTGAGATATTGCAGCGGGGTGTCGTCGAGCCGAAAGCCCCAGGCCCGGTACAGCTCCAGGTCGGCGGTCATTAGCAGGGCCAGCAGCGAGGCCACCAGGGCAGTATATGCGCCGGCCACTTTGCCCAGGGCAAAGCGGGGGCCCGCGATGCTTGCTATTATAAAGAAGAGAAAAGGGGGGATGGACAGATAAGCGGCGGCCGAGGCATCGAGGCGCAGGCCATAGAGGAAGGTGCCTCCCAGCGTGGCAGCCGGCAAGAGCTTAGCAGATGCCAGGTGATAGAGCAGGAAAAGGCCCCGGCCCAGCGCGAAAAAAAGCAGCCAGAACAAAAAATAGCGCGGCTGAAACGCAAAACGGTTCTTCACCCGGCAAAGATAACCGGCCCTTCTTAGCTCGTTTTTGAAAAACCATCATAGGTTTCCCGAGCTTTTTACAAAAAAAAACGAGTTAACAAAAAAATAATCTTGGCCCAAAAGGCCCTGTAAGCGAGTTATAAACGGGCGCAACTGGCGGGGGAACTCGGGTGGTAAGCCGGAGTGCAAACGTTTGAATTGGTACCGCAATCGATTGCGGAAGCATGGCTTTGCGAAAAAAAGGGGGTGCCCAGAATTTAATCGCCTTTTTCTTTAACACCCCTTCAATTTAGGAGGGTGCTTGTGCAAAAAGATTCTGTTCGTATACATTTGCCATTGAAAACACACCCTCCTTTCCTTGGTCTTCCAACTCCTAGGAACTTATAAATCCCACCCGCATGGCCACCCTTCGATTCAAGGCACTAGAACTGGTAAATCAGCGTCAGGCAAAAACGGTAGTACCGGTAGCCACCCGGCGCAGCGAGAGCTACGGGCAGAATGTGTTTAACCTCGAAGCCATGCGGGCTACTATGCCCGGCGAGTACTTCAAGAAGCTGCAGGCCGCCATCAAGCAAGGCGCTACCGTAGAGCGCAGCGTGGCCGATGCCGTGGCGTCGGCCATGAAAACCTGGGCCATGGCCAAGGGTGCCACCCACTACACCCACTGGTTTCAGCCCCTGACCGGCGCCACCGCCGAAAAGCACGACTCCTTTTTCGACCTCAATTCCGACGGCCGACCGATTGAGAACTTCAAAGGCTCGGCGCTGGTGCAGCAGGAGCCCGATGCCTCCTCGTTCCCCAACGGCGGCATCCGCAACACCTTCGAGGCCCGCGGCTACACCGCCTGGGACCCCACCTCGCCGGCTTTCATTATTGAGACGGTAGGTGCCAAGACCCTGTGCATTCCCACGATTTTCGTGGCTTACACCGGCGAAGCCCTCGACTACAAGGCCCCGCTGCTGAAGTCGCTGGGTGTGCTCGAGCGCGCTGCCCTCGACGTGTGCCAGTACTTCGACAAGGACGTGAGCCGGGTGCACACCACCCTGGGTATCGAGCAGGAGTACTTCCTTGTCGACCGCGCTTTGTTCGACGCGCGCCCCGACCTGGTGATGACCGGCCGCACGCTGTTCGGCCACGCCCCGGCCAAAGGCCAGCAGCTCGACGACCACTACTTCGGCTCCATCCCGGCCCGCGTGCACGGCTTCATGCTGGAGTTTGAAGAAGAAGCCAACCTGCTCGGCATTCCGCTGCGCACCCGCCACAACGAAGTAGCGCCCAACCAGTTTGAGTGCGCCCCCACCTTTGAGGACGCCAACCTGGCGGTGGACCACAACCAGCTGCTGATGGACGTGATGGAGCGCGTGGCCGAGCGTCACAACTTCAAGGTGCTGCTGCACGAAAAGCCCTTTGCCGGCGTGAACGGCTCGGGCAAGCACAACAACTGGGCGATGAGCACCGACACCGGCGTGAACCTGCTGGCTCCCGGCCGCCGCCCCAAGGAAAACCTGCAGTTCCTGGCGTTCTTCATCACCACCATCAAGGCCGTGCACCGCTACGGCGACCTGCTGCGCGCCAGCATCGCCTCGGCTTCCAACGACCACCGCCTGGGGGCCAACGAGGCGCCGCCGGCCATCATGTCGGTGTTCGTGGGCTCCATGCTGGACTCGGTGCTCGACGAGCTGGAGCGCACAGCCAAGGTGCCGCTCGACAAAGGCGACAACATCTACCTCAAGCTGGGCATCGACAAGATTCCGCCCATCCTGCTCGACAACACCGACCGCAACCGCACCTCGCCCTTCGCCTTCACCGGCAACAAGTTCGAGTTCCGCGCCGTGGGCTCCTCGGCCAACTCTTCGTCGGCCATGACCGTGCTGAACGCCATCGTGGCCGACCAGCTCATCGACTTCAAGGAGTCGGTAGACGCGCTGATTGACCAGGGCAAGAAGAAAGAGGTGGCCATCGTGGAAGTGCTGCGCGAGTACGTTATCAGCTCCAAGAACATCCGCTTCGAAGGCAACGGCTACTCCGACGAATGGAAAGAAGAAGCGGCCCGCCGCGGCCTGGCCAACGTGCCCACCACGCCCCACGCCCTCGACGCCATTGTGCGCGAAGACGCCGCCGAGCTATTTTCCCGCCACGGCATCTTTTCGGAAGTGGAGCTGCACGCCCGCCACGAAATCCTGCTGGAAGACTACCAGAAAAAGATTCAGATTGAAAGCCGCGTGCTGGGCGACCTGGCCGTGAACCACATCATCCCCACGGCCATTGCCTACCAGACCAAGCTCATCACCAACGTGCGCGGCCTGCGCGAGCTGGGCCTCGACGACGAGAACAGCCAGGTGACGGTGGACATGATTAAGAAGATTTCGGGCTACGTAGCCGCCATCAAAACCAACGTCGACGAGATGACGGAAGCCCGCAAGGCCGCCAACCGCATCGAAGACGGTCGGGAGCGGGCCGTTGCGTACTGCACCGAAGTAAAAACGAAATTCGACCCCATCCGCCGCGCAGTCGACAAGCTGGAGCAGATGGTGGCCGATGAGGACTGGCCCCTGGTGAAGTACCGCGAACTATTGTTCCGCCGGTAATCGGATGGGGTTAGAATCGGGTCCGGTGTTGGGTGGGAATTCTCGCCGCGCCCCGGTTTTGAAAGGGCCAGCTCGGGTGAGCTGGCTTTTTTTGTGTTATTGCCTGGGGAGGAGGTGGGTACCGGTTTTCATAAACATTTTGTTTGCCCATTCTACCCTTTCGCTGAACTAGAAGGGCTTGCACCCGAATAAGTCCCTGGCTACACTCCACAATTCCATGCAGCAACCACCCCTGTTGGACACCATCAACCAAGCCATTGTCATTGCGCACGGTTCGGCCACGGCTCCGCACTACGGTTTTCTACAAAAGACGTACGATAAGCGGCCTTATCAGCGGTTAATAGACGAACTGGCATTGCGCTTTGCCATCACGGACACCACTGACCTGAACTACGATTCGGCCATGGTTTACCACTTGCTCCAGCAAGAAGCGCACTGCCTGTTACTGTCGCTGGTAGGCAAATTTTTTCTGCTCTTTGACTCCATTATGGACCGAGAGCGCCTCGTTGAACAACCCGCCACCGAGGAAGCCCGCGCGGTGTTTTTGGCGGCGCAGCAACACGGGTTTGTTCCCATCGACCGGGCTACCCTCAAGCGACGCACCTGCTTGGTGGACTATAAGGGCCGTACTAAAACCGTGTGGGAGGTTCTTTTCGACCGAAGCTGAAAAGTCCGCAGGTGAGTACACTACAAACGCTCGTGGCTGTTGCAGAACTCGGCTTAAATTGTTCTATTGCTGAGTAGCCACTTGGCAAGCGCCCGAGTTGGCGCTTCGGTGC
>NZ_BAABGZ010000027.1:0-156484 GCF_039541835.1 Hymenobacter saemangeumensis
TTTGCCCTGAAAATTGCCCTCTTCATTTTTGCCCACACCCTCCACCAAGCCGGCCTATAGCCCGCAACTTGGGTTTGCAAGCTACTTTTTTTCATTTTCCAGGCAACCTGCATGCAACCCCGTGCATCTGCCGCTCCAGAACCTACCCTCACCGTCGTTGACAAACTTTTAACGTGACCGAAGCTGAACTTATCGCCGCCTGTATCCGGGGTGAGCACCGGGCCCAGCGCCAGCTCTACGACCAACTGGCGGGGCTGATGCTGACCGTGTGCCGCCGCTACCTCAAGCGCCGCGAAGACGCCGAGGAAGCCTTGCTCATGGGCTTTGCCAAGATGTTTAAGGCCCTGCCCAACTACCGGTTCGAAGGCAGCTTCGAAGGCTGGGTGCGCCGCATCATGGTCAACGAGTCGCTGATGCTGCTGCGCCAGAAAGAAAGCATGCTCGTATCGATGGAAGACTTTGCCCAGCCCGAGAACCTGGCCACCACCGCCGCCACGGCCGACACCCAGCTGCAGGCCGAAGACCTGATGAGCCTGCTGGCCGACCTGCCCACCGGCTACCGCACGGTGTTCAACCTCTACGCCCTGGAAGGGTTCGGGCACCAGGAAATTGCCGAGATGCTCGGCATCTCGGAAGGCACCAGCAAGTCGCAGCTCAGCAAGGCCCGGGCCATGCTGCAGCGCCGCCTCAGCCAGGTTGCCGTCACCGCTTAACGCTCAGAAATCATGCGCCCCGAAGATATTGACAACTTATTCCGCGGCTCGCTCGACGACCACGCATCGACGCCCCCACCCGCGGATGCCCTCTTCGCTCGCCTCCAGCAGGCCCAGGCGGAACAGGCCGAGCCAGCCATTGAGCGGCTCGACACCCTGTATCAAAGCAAGCTCAGCGCCCACGTAACGCCCCCCGGCCGCGAGCTGTGGGAGCGGCTCGAAGACGAGCACCTGCGCCCCCGCAAGCGGCGGGTAGCAGCCTGGTGGCCCATGGCCGTGGCGGCGGTGGTGGCCCTGCTGCTGGTAGCCGGCGGCGCCGGCCTGCTGCTCAACGGCCGCGTGCAGCCCGCCGGCCCTGGTGAGCTGGCCCGCACCCATACCCCCGGCTCCAAGGGCCGTGTGGTAGCGCCTGGCGCCGAAGCCGCCGCCAGCCCGGCCGCCCTGGCCACGGCAAGCCCGCTCGCTGAAAAAAACCGGGCTGCACAGGCAACCGACCTGGCCAGTGCTTCATCTAGCGCCCCGGAAGCCAGCACAGCCCGGCCCCTCGCACCGGCCACAACAGCTTACCCGGCGCCCGGCAAGGCAACTACTCGCAAACCAGCCAAGGCTTCGGCCGGCCTGCTGGCCCAGCAGCAACCCCGGCAGTCGGGCCCGACTGCCGCAGGCACCCCGGCTCCGGAGCCGCAGCTGCCTGCACGGGATGCTCCGGTGGTGGCTGCGGTAGCTTCTCCCTCCTCTACTGCTGCGGCCTCGGCCAGTCCGGCGGGAGTAATTGAAGTGGAAGTACGCCGTGGCGAATTGCCGGTAGCCGATGTGCCGCCGGGGGCTGACGCCCCACCGCTGCCGACCCGCCGCGGATTGGGCAAGCTACTGGACCGCGCCACTGTGGCGGTGCGCGATGCCAAGCAGGGCTTGCTCGACCGAGCCAATTTGCCCGACAACGTTACGGTGCATGCCCGGCTGGGCGACCGCACCCTCAGCAAAACCATTGAATTATAATCTTCTTTCCCTCAGAAATCATGCAACGCGCTTTTCACCTTTTCCTTCTGCTCCTCTCGCTGGGCCTGGTTACCAGCCCAGGGGCCCAGGCCGGCCGCCTTGGCCAGCCCCTGTCCAAAGACACTATCGTGGTGCGGCTGCCCAACAAAGCCACGCTCACCCTGGTGGTACGCGACGCTGCCCAGCTGCGGCAGCTCAGCACCTATCACCTCGACTCCCTGACTACCCGCCTGGCTGGCTACATCAAACAGGCCGAATCGGCTGCCCAGGCCGGCACGAGCGAGAAGGTGACCATGGAATTTTATCCCGACAAAGACCAGCCGGGCCAGAACCTGCCCGAGCAGATTCGCATCACGGCCAACAAGAAACAGAAATCGAACCGGGTCGACGTGGCGTTAAACAAGGCCCTGGGCGTGAACGTGACGCATCACGACAGCGGCAGCAAGTCTTATAACATCGACATCGACACCAACGACAAGAAGCCGAAAACTCCGGCCGATACGACCCGCAAGAAAAACAAAGGCGAGAAGCACCGCGTGGAGCTGCGCTTCGACTTTGGCCTGAACACCCTGGTAAACCGCGAGACCAATGCCACCGGCGGCGTGCCCTCCCTCAGCACCTGGGGCTCCAACTATGTGAATGTGGGCTTGGACTATGTGTTTCCCCTGTTCACCCACAAGCATACCCGCATGGCCTTTACCCTGGGCCCGCAGCTTTCCTTCAACGACTTAGAGCTGCGCGGCAATGAAGTATGGGTAGAGCGCAATGGCCGCACCCTCGCCGAGCGGGCCCCCAACGACGTGCAGGTTGACAAGGCCCGCATGCTGGTAACGACCCTGAACATGCCGCTCATGCTCCATCTGCGGCTTCGCAACGCCCGGGGTAAGAACACGCTCTCCGTTGGGGCAGGCGGATTTGCCGGCTACCGGCTGAGCAGCTCCTCCCTGGTGGAGTACACCCTGGCCGGCAGCGACGACGAGCGCGAAGACAAGGTTTCCGGCCGCTTTCACCTCAACGACTGGCAGTACGGGCTGCAAGGCCAGATTGGCTTTCACTGGCTGACTTTCTTCGCCAAGTACAACCTCAACAGCTTGTTCAATGAAAACCGCGGCCCCCAGGCCCAGGTCCTGAGCTTTGGCCTCAACTTCATCGGCTACTAGCACCCGCGGCCCCGTCACCGAAAAAAAGCCCCGTTCCGGACGGGGCTTTTTGCTGCCTGCTTAGACCTGCCGAAAAAAATTATCAAGCAGAATAGCTGCCGAGATGGCCACGTTCAGGCTTTCGGCCCGGCCACCTGGCCCGCGCGGAATGTGCAGGCGCCGGGTAAGGCAGGCCTCCACTTCCGGCGTGAGGCCGTGCGACTCGCTGCCCATTACCAGCACGCCGGCGGGCTGCAGCGGCAGGTGGTGCACATTGTCGCCATGCAGGTCGGCGCCGTAAACCAGGGCCTCGGGGGGCAGGCTCTGCAGCCAGGTGGGCAAGTCCCGGCTCCACACCTTCACGCGGGCAAAGGAGCCCATGGTAGCCGACACAGTTTTAGGCGCATACGGGTCGGCACAGGTTTCACTAAGCACCACCCCCGGCAGGCCATACCAGTCGGCGAGCCGGATAAGGGTGCCCACGTTGCCGGGGTCACGCACCTGGTCCAGGGCCAGCACCAGGGAGCTGGTTGGCAAAGCAGGCAGCAGGTCGGCCTCCTGGGGAAGGCGGGCCACAGCCAGGGCGGTGGTGTTGGTTGCCAGCGTGCCCAGCTGGGTCAGGGCCGCTTCCGTAGCCAGGGTATAAGCCGGCCCGGAGGGGAGCAGGGCACGGTTTTGGTCAGCAAACTCAGCTGTGAGTAGCACCTGTTCCGTTTCCATGCCGGAACTTAGCAGTTCTAATACACTTTTTCCTCCCTCTACCAGAAAAGCGCCGTGGCGCTGCCGGTATTTTTTCTGGTGCAGAGACTGCACATATTTCGCTTGAGCTTTTGAAATCATTGCTGCAATTAATGCCCCTGGGGTACAAAAGTCGGAAGCGCTGGTGGCTTTTGGTGCTGCCGGGCCTGCTGCTGGCGGCCTGCTCACCCATTCGGCTGCTCCGGCCGGGCCAGCGCCTGCTCAGCAAGCTGGAAATAAAGGGCGTTGACCAAGCCGATGAAGAGCGCCTGCGCGCCCTGGCCCAGCAAAAGCCCAACACCAACTGGCCCCTGCCCAAACTGGCCATCTACCAGCTCGGCTACACCTTTTACGATTCTACCAAGATTCAGAAAAAGATGGAGCGCATCCGGACTACCTACAACAAGCGCATGGAGGAAGCCGGCACCGACTCCGCTAAGCTGGGCCGGCTGCTGGCCCGGCGCGAGCGGCTTATCAAGCGCAAGCAGCTGGCACTCGACAAGGGCAACGCCATCATGCGTCTGGGCGAGCCACCCGTGGTGTATAACCCGGCCCTGACCCAGCGAACCGTAGAGCAGATGACAACCTTTCTGCACTCGGAAGGCTTCTTCCGGGCCCAGGTGCAGGCCACAGACACCGCCCGCACCAAGCGGGGCCTGTGGCGGGGCTTCCTCTACGGGGTGGGCCTGCGCAATGAGCGGCCCCGGCGCGACTCTACCGGCGCCATCCGCCCCCACCGCCGCGTCACGGTAACGTACACCATCAACGAAAACCGGCCCTTCCTCATCAGCCGGCTCACGCAAACCATACCCGACTCCGGCGTGGCCCAGGTGCTGCGCCAGCATCAGCGCGAAACCTTGCTGCGTACCGGCGAGCGCTACCAGGAAAGCCTCATTGGCCAGGAACGGGTCCGGCTCGAAACCGTGCTGAAAAACGCGGGCTACTACGATTTTCGTCAGCAGTACATCACGCTGGAGGCCGATACAAGCTTTACGCCCTTCACCGTACGGCTGCGCACGCTCATTGCCAACCCCAGCGAGGAGAGCGGCCACCGCAAGTATTCGCTGCGCCAGGTAAGCATGGTCACCGATGCCGGCACCCTGGGCACCCTCAACCCCCTCCCCGGCGACACCGTGCGGCGCGCCGGCCAGCCCGGCGCCCCCCTGCCCCGCCTCAGCATCCGCACCGACACCACCTTAACTGACTCGGTACACTTCGCCGCCTTCAAGCAAAAGTTCAGCACTAAGCTGCTGGCGCGCAAAATCTCGCTGCGGCCCGGGCAGCTGTACAGCCTGCAGCGCACCCAGCAAACCCAGCGCCTGCTGGCCGACCTGGACATGTTCCGCTTTAACACAGTGAGCTACCGCAAAGTTGAGGGCTCCGCCTCTGCCGATAGCAGCGCCACAGTCCCCAACACCGGGCAGCTCGATGCCATAATCAGCGCCACGCCACTGGAGAAGTTCCAGGAAACCACCGAGTTTGGCGGTACGTTCGTTGCCAATATTCCCGGGCCCTTCATCAACCTGCGCCTGAAAACGCGCAACCCGTTTGGGGGCGCCGAGGTGCTGGAGGTAGGCGTACGCGCTGGCCTGGAAGGGCAATTCAACCCCGTTGGAGGTGCCCCCAACACGGATACCTACAGCGTGCAGTTTGGGGCGACGGCGGCGCTGGTGCTGCCCCAGTTCCTGCTGCCTTTCCGCAGCAGCCGCTTTCTCAGCCGCTACAATCCCAAAACCCGCTTTACCCTGTCCGAGACCTACGTCAACCGGACCTTGTTCACCCGTACCAACCTGGAGTTTACCTACGACTATATCTGGCAGAAGTCGGCCTTCCATCAGTATGTCTTTTCCCCCGTTGTTATCAATGTAATTAATGCGGCCCGGGTTAGCGACGCCTACCGCAAGCGCCTCTACGAGCTGCGCGATGAAGGCTTCCCCCTCTACCGCAGCTTTGTGGAGCTCTACGAGCCCAGCATGGCCTTTACCTCGCTGTATAACTCCAACGACTTCAACCAGACCCGCAATGCTCAGTACTTCCGCGTGACGGCCGAAGTGGGCGGCCTGACCCGCAACCTTTACAAGGACGCGTCCTGGTTTAACCTCGACGTGTACCAGTTTGCCCGCCTGAGCGTCGACTACCGCCGGTATTACCGCCTTACGCCCCGCACCTATTTCGCGTACCGCCTCAACGGTGGCGTTGTTTCGGCTTTAGCGTATTCGGAAGTAACCAGTACCGATAGCAACAACGTGGAATTTAAGGAGTACAAGCGGGCTGTTCCCTACGACAAGTACTTTTTTGCCGGGGGCGGCTCCAGCGTACGCGCCTGGCAGCCCCGTCGGTTGGGCACGGGCAGCTATGCCACCCGAATTGCCGCCACCGGCGAGCGCGACCGCCTCACCGAGCAGCCCGGCGAGCTGCTGCTGGAAGGAAGCGTAGAATACCGGTTCCCGGTGTACTCTTTCGTGAAAGGGGCCGTGTTCACGGACTTTGGCAATGTCTGGACGCTGCAGGCGGGCGGGCAGGAGGCGGCCCGCTTTAGCCTGAGCAATCTGGGCGTAGCCGTCGGCAGCGGGGTCGGCATTCGCTTCGACTTCTCCTTCCTGATTCTGCGCCTCGACATGGCCGCTAAAGTCTACGACCCAACCGCCCTCGATGGCCGGCGCTGGGTGCTCGACAAGCTCTACACCGAAAGAAACTATGGCCTGGCGTTCAACCTGGGCATAGGCTATCCATTTTAGTGCTTGGTGCTTGGTGTAGATTGGCAAATTTCCAGGCACTAAGCACCAGGCACTAATAAGAAAGCAGCTCGCCAAGCACCCCGGCTACTTTGGCCGCGCTGGGTAGCATCTGCTTTTCCAGCTCAACGTTCAGGGCAATGGCCGGCAGGTTGGCCGCGCCGTAGGTGAAAACCGGCGCATCGAGCGCCTCAAAGCAATGGCGCTGAATGCGCCCGGCCAGGCTTTCGGCGAAGCTGTTCAGCAAGGGCTCCTCGGTGAGCACCAGTACTTTGCCGTGGCGCCGCGTCGCGGTAGCTACTGCATCGAAATCCAGGGGATTCAGGGTGCGCAGGTCCAGAATTTCCACCTGACCGGGGTAGTCCTTGCTGGCGGCTTTGGCCCAGTACACACCCATGCCGTAGGTTACCACCAGGCAGGTGTTGCCCCGGCGTAGCTGCTCGAGGTCGGCCTCCTGGGCCACGGCGGCCTTGCCCAGGGGGATGACATAGCCTGCAGCCGGCTCTACGGTTTTGGCATCCTCGGTGCCGGGCACCTTGCTCCAGTACAGGCCTTTGTGCTCCAGCATCACCACCGGGTTGGGGTCGAGGAAGGCCGCCCGCATGAGGCCCTTCATGTCGGCCGCATTGCTGGGGTACACCACTTTAATGCCGCGAATGGTGAGCAGGGTGCTCTCAATGGAGCCAGAGTGGTAGGGCCCGCCCCCACCATAAGCCCCGATGGGCACCCGAATCAGGGACTGCACGGGGAACTTGCCCATGGTGAGGTAGCAGGACTTGGACAGCTCCTCCACCAGCTGGTTCAGGGCCGGCCAGATGTAGTCGGCAAACTGAATTTCTACAATGGGCTTGGCCCCTACGGCCGACATGCCGGCCGTGCTGCCCACGATGTAGGCCTCCTGAATGGGCGTATTAAACACCCGGCTGTCGCCGTACTTCTTGGCCAGCAGGGCGGCTTCGCGGAACACACCGCCCAGCTCACCGCCCACGTCCTGCCCGTAGAACAGGGCTTCGGGAAACTCGCGCAGGATGTCATCCACGGCGTGCAGGGCGGCATCTACCATCAGGGCCTTGTCGGCGCCGGCGGGGCTGCGCTCACCGGCTTCGGCGGTCACAGCGGCCGGGGCAAACTCATGCTCGGCAAAGGTTGCCGGGTCGGGGTTGGGCGCGGCCAGGGCCTGCTGCCAGTCGGCCTGCACGGTGCGGCGCGCATCGGCAGCCAGCTGCTCCAGCTCGGCGGCCGGCACGCCCAGCTCCAGCAGGCGCTGCTCCAGCTTGGGCAGCGGGTCCAGCTGCTGGTGGTGGCCCAGGTTGTCGCCGCGGTACCACTCCCGGCGCACGCCGCTGGTGTGGTGGCCCAGCAAGGGGCACTTGGCGTGCACCAGGGCCGGGCCTTTGCGGCTGCGCACGTGGGCAAATGCCGCTTCCAGCCCGCGGTAGGAGCTTTCGAAGTCGGCGCCGTCCACCCGCAGGCGGTACAGACCGGGGAAGCCGGCGGCAAACTCGTAAGCATCCATGGCGCGCATCTCCTGGCCGGTGGCCGAAATGCCCCAGTCGTTGTCCTGCACCAGGTAAACAATGGGCAGCTGGTGCAGAATAGCCATCTGCAGGGCTTCCGACACCTCGCCTTCGGTCATGGCGCCATCGCCAATCGAGCACAGCACCACCGGCGCCTCGGTTCCATCAGCTTTCACCTCGGCCGCCCGGGGCTGAGCCAGCCCTTGGCGCTCGAAGTAGGCAATAGCGTGCGCAGCGCCCGTGGCGGGAATGGCCTGCATGCCCGTGGCTGAGCTTTGGTGGGGTATAACCGGCACGCCGGGCCGGCGCAGGCTGGGGTGTCCGTAGTAGGTGCGCCCCCCGCTGAAGGGGTCGTCGGCCTTGGCCAGCAGCTGCAGCATCAGCTCGTAGGGGCGCAGGCCCAGGCCCAGCAGCAGGGCGTCGTCGCGGTAGTAAGGCGCGGCGAAATCGGTTTCGGTGAGCTGAAAGGCGGCGGCCAGCTGTATGGCTTCGTGGCCCCGGGCGGTGGCGTGCACGTAGCGCGATGCCGTGGCCTTCTGGTCTTCGTAGAGGGCTGCCATCTCGGCAGCCGTAAGCATCAGGCCGTAAGCCCGGCGCAGCAGGGTCAGGTTCTGGGAAGCGGGCGAAGCCGCGGGGGCCTCGGCAGGAAAAGAAGCAGCAGTTTCAGCAGTCATAGGTCGGGGCAGGTGGGGCTGCAAAAGTACGGCAGCGCCCGCGCCCGGCATCTGCCCGTGCTACTTGAAATCAATGCCACTTAGCTCACCGTAATTTTTCAGCTACGCCTGTGGTGGCTGCTCGGCACATATAAATTCCCCTGGGCTCGTGCCACACAAAAGCAGAATGGCCCGTAGGAATTCCTGACTTGGCGAAATAGCCGAACAGACAGACCAGGCGCTTAACTACGCCAGCCAGTAGCTTTGCTGATTGATGAGCTCCTGCTGCCCCGATGCTGCGGTACTTCCGCCACCATTCCCCGGCTTCCAGGAATTCTGGGTTCGATAAAACTTCCTGCACCTTGCCTACTACAGCCCCCCTTCCCTCCCTGCGTCCCGAAATCGAAGCCTGGCTGGCGGACTTTCAGCTGCGCCTGTGCCAGCAGCTGGAAGCTGCCGATGCCGGCCCGGCCCGCTTCCGTACCGACGAATGGCAGCGCCCCGGCGGCGGCGGCGGGCGCTCCAAAGTGCTCGAAAATGGCCAGGTTCTGGAAAAAGGCGGCGTCGGCTTCTCCGCCGTGTGGGGCGAGATGAGCGAAGCCGCCGTCCGGCAGCTGCACATGCCCGACCCGCACTTTTTCGCTACCGGCGTAAGCGTGGTGCTGCACCCGCGCAGCCCGCGCGTGCCCATCATTCACATGAATGTGCGCTACTTCGAGGCCGGCAATGGCGAAGCCTGGTTCGGCGGCGGCATCGACCTAACCCCCATCTATGTAGATGAGGCCCAGGCCCGCCGCTTTCACCTGGCCCTGAAGGCAGTGTGCGACCGCCACGACCCCGCCTACTACCCCCGCTTCACACGCTGGGCCGACGACTACTTCTACCTGCCTCACCGCCAGGAAACCCGCGGCGTGGGCGGCATTTTCTACGACCGCCTCACCGTGGGCAAAGACGGCAGCGCCGAGCAGCTCTTCGCTTTTATGCGCGACGTAGCCGAGCTGTTTGGCCCCTTCTACTGCACGCTCATGGCCGAGAACCGCGCCCTACCCTTTGGCTCGGCCGAAGAAGCCTGGCAAACCCTGCGCCGCGCCCGCTACGCCGAGTTTAACCTGGCCTTCGACCGCGGCACCCGCTTTGGCCTGGAAACCGGCGGCCGTACCGAGTCCATCCTGATGAGCCTGCCGCCGCGTACGGGCTGGGCCTATAACCCGGCTCCGCCTGCCCCAGGCTCTGCCGAGGCCCGCACCCTGGACTGGCTGCGCAAGGGCGTCGATTGGATTACAGCCTAGTAGGTGGCGTCCTCCAGCCCCTCTGCTGCCATACCACCCGCACTGCCGCCATGTCATGACTCTAAGCTCTTCATTGGTAGACTTCAACTCCATTCAGGCCCTCGACCGCGCGGTGGTGCTGGCTGTGAACGGCACGCATACGCCCCTGCTCGACGCGGTAATGACCTTTGCCTCGGACCGCAATGTGTGGTACCCGTTCTATGCCCTGCTGATTGCCTACCTGATTTTCCTGTACCGGCAGCGGGCGCTGTTTCTGCTGCCCTTGCTGATTGGAGCCGTTTCGCTGGCCGACCTGATTACCAGCCGCTTGTTCAAGCCTTATTTTGGGCGGCTGCGCCCCTGCCACGAGCCGGGCCTGCGCGAGCTGCTGCACCTGCCCGATGGCTGTGGGGGGCAGTTCGGCTTCCTGTCCTCGCATGCCTCCAACTCCATGGCCCTGGCCGTGTTTCTGCTGCTGGCCTTGCCGCCCCGCCGGTTTCTGTGGCTGCAGCTCCTGGTGTTTGCCTGGGCCCTGCTGCTTTCCTACAGCCGCCTGTACCTGGGCGCTCACTACCTCACTGATGTGCTGGGCGGCGCTTTAGTTGGTGCCCTGCTGGCCTTTGGGGCCACCAAGGCCTTCCACCGGCTGTCGGCGCCCAGGCCGCCACAGGCCTGAGCTGTTGCCGGCAATGTTAAACGCCCGGGTGGCCCTGCTTGCAGGGCCACCCGGGCGTTTAACATTGCCGTGAAGAAACTCTATTAGCGGGCGGCTTTTCCGGTTTGACGGTCGCCCCGGTCGCCCTGTCCGGGCGTGGTTTTATTCTTGGCCGGCTTGCGCACATCCTGCGACAGGGAGCGGTGCTGGTCGTCCATTTCCTTGAACCGTCCGTTTTCGTCGCGGCGGGCATAGCGCTTATCGCCCTCGTGGGGCTCAATCAATTCGCGTTTAGACATGACAGAATGAATAGGTGGAAGATGCTATTCCTACGCCGGTCGGCTGGTAGTTGTTATGGCCCAGCTAACTACTCAAAAGCCTGGATTTTAATTCAACCACATTGCCTGACAGCAGCTTCACTGTTTCATCAGCCCCAGCGACAGGAACCGAATGCCCTGCGACCGTAGGCAGCGACTTCAGTTGCCCAGAATAGCCTTCACCTTCTTATCCAGCGCTTTTCTGCTGTAAAACCGGCGGTAGAGGGCCTGCACCGCGTACTCGTCGTACAGCGGGCAAAATCCTTCTTCCAACAGCGCCTGCGTGGCCAGGGCAAAATTGTAGCCGGGCAGCTGGCTGGCAAACACATACCGATAATTGGGCTCGTTTGCCTCAAAGCGGCGCGTGGCCTGCCTTACTTTATCGGCATACCGCGCAAAATAACGCTCAAACTCCGGTTTGGTCATTTCATCAATCGGCCTCAGTCGCTGAAGCTCGTTGATGAAGCGGGCGCTGTAGTAATAGTCCCCAAAGAGCACCCGGCGGTCCTGGGCCTGCAGGCGCGCCAATGCCTGTGGGCTGCGGGCCAGGGTATCGGGCGCATTCCAGGCCAGCTGAAAATGGTGGCCCGGCACGTAATCAAACAGCACAATGCCCGAGTAGCGCAGGCTGTCGACGCCCTGCCGGACAATAAGCAGATGCCGCTCGCCCAAAGCCACGACTTGCGCAATGGGAAGCCTGGCCCCGTGTTTATAGCGCGCTGCCAGGCTCAGGGTAGGCTGCCCCACGTCCACTTGCCGGATGCGGAGGCTGTCGTGGTCTATTGCCAGCTCCAGCAGCCCGTACTGGCCCAGCCCGTACCACACCCCTTCAAAACGCTGGGCAACAGCAGCCGGCTTGGCTAACAGGACTGCCAGTACAACAAGGACGGCTGGCAATTTCATCATGGTGGCAGCAAGCGCAGGTTATGGAACAGTGCCCAGCAGGAGCTCAGGCAACAACAGCTAGCTTGGGAGCGTGCCGCTGCTGCTACCGGCCCAAAAGCTTGGCTACATACTTACCCACGATGTCGAACTCCAGGTTTACCGTGTCGCCGGCCCGGAGCTGATGGAAGCTGGTATGCTCGTACGTGTACGGAATAATAGCCACGGTAAAGCCGGTGTTGGTGCTTTCAAAGCAGGTCAGGCTGGTGCCATTCACGCAGATGGACCCTTTTTCTACCGTGAGGAAGCCCGGCCCGGGCGCGTGGTGAAAGCGGAACAGCCAGGAGCCGTTCTGGTCTTCTACGCGCACGCACTCGGCCGTGGCATCCACGTGGCCCTGCACGATGTGGCCATCGAAGCGCCCATTAGCGGCCAGGCAGCGCTCCAGGTTGATTTTACGACCGGGCTGCCACTGGCCCAGGTTGGTTTTCTTTAGCGTTTCGTCAATGGCCGTTACCACGTGGGTACCGGAGGCTGCATCGACTGCCACTACGGTCAGGCACACGCCGTCATGGGCTACGCTCTGGTCAATCTGCAGCTCGCTGGCAAAGGGCGACTGCACCGTGAAATGACAGTTGCTGCCTTGGGTTTCGACGCCGACAACCGTGCCAAGCGCTTCAATAATGCCAGTAAACATAGTCTGCAGGTGAGAATGAGTGAAGGGTAAAACCGAATGATACTGCAAAGAACGGCAGCCCAGCCTGAGTTATGAGTAACCAGGCCTAAACGAAAAGTGAAGCAGCGCGGAGCGACTACGCTCATCACTGCTTCACTTTTCCTACAAAAACGGAAAACGCCAGGAGCTTACTTATCCCCTTTCTCGAAGGGGCGCCAGTCCAGCTCCCCGGGCAGGCCGCCTTCCTTCTTGCGCAGGAACACCGTCTGGTCGTCGTCTTCGCGCTTGCCGAAGGTGACGTCGGCACGGCAGTCGCGGCATTTCACCGACGTGTACTTGAACTTGCCCTGGGCCACGCGGCTGGTCAGGTCCAGGTTGTCGGAGCCACATATGCCGCAGGCGGCGACGTCGGAAAAGCTCAGGCGCTCGTATTCCGCAACCGTTTCGTGAAAGTTGTTGCCCTGCACGGTAAAGTGAAACTGGCGGCGCCCAATGCGCTTGGAGGTCATGAGTTGCAACATGATGCTGTCAAAAATTTTAGCATTGAAAGATGGTTTAAAATTAGCTAAATAAAGTAGCAATTGCAAACGCATTGGTCATTTTTTGATTCATAAAAAAAGGAGCCCTAAGGCTCCTTTTTAATTACTTGAGAGTGTGTAGTCTCAGCTATTACTGCTGGATAAAGGTTGCCGTGCGGCGGGTCTCCCCTGCGCTTACTTCGCATACGTAGCTTCCCTTGGCCAGCTTGCCCAGGCGCACCGCCGCTTCGCCGGCCGTAGTAGCCGGAATTTGCTGCTGGCTCACCGTGGCACCCCGCGTATCCAGAATGCGCACCCGCAGCGCGCGGCCGCGCAGCTCCGCCGGCAGGGCCAGCATCAGGGGGCCGTCGCCGCTGGGGTTGGGGAAGATGGCCAGCTTGGCGCCTCCCGCCGCTGCGCTTTGGGCGGCAAGAGGCGAGTTGGGGTTCAGCGCATTGTAGGCCCGCACAAAGTGCGGAATACCATAGCCCAGCATGTTGTTGGGGGTGGTAGCCAGGGTGGCGGTGTTGCGCAGGGCTGCAATCACCTGCTGGGCCGTCAGAGTGGGATTGGCCTGCCAGAAGCCCGCCGCCATGCCCGCCAGAATGGGGCAGGCGTAGGAGGTGCCGCTGCCGCGGAAGGCCCGGCCAGACGGCGCCAGCACCGCCGAGGCCACTCCCTGCGATACCAGCGTGGGCTTTATGCGGCCGTCGAAGGTGGGCCCATAGGAGCTGAAGTTGGCGTGCTGGCCCAGCGAGTCGATGGCCCCGACCGTCATGATGGAGTCGGCATCGGCCGGAGCCGAGATGAAGTGCCAGGGGTCGTCGCCTTCGTTGCCAGCGGCGCTCACCACCAGTATTCCAGTCCGGGCGGCCATGGTAGCTGCCCGGGTAGAAATGGCGTTGCGGCCGTTCATGTCGGCGTAAGTGTAGGACCGCGAGGGCGCGTCAAACGTGGTGTAGCCCAGCGAGGAGCTGATGATATCTACCCCGGCCGAGTCGGCATACTCCGCCGCTACCAGCCAGTTGGCTTCCTCAATGGGGTGTTCGGAGTTGATATCTTCGGTAATGCAGAGGTGAAAGCTCGCCCGCGGGGCCGAACCGATATAAAACCCGTCCTGCTCGGCGGCAATGGCCGACACACAGTTGGTGCCGTGGCTGTGGCGCAGGTAAACGGAGGTGCCGCCATCCACAAAGTTGCGGGTGCCCACAATGCGCTGCTGGGCAAACAGCGGCTGCATGGCCGGAATCTGATCGACGCCCGGGAAGCCCGCATCGAACACGGCAATGTGCATGCCTTCGCCGCGGTAGCCGGCATCGTGCATGGCAATGGCGCCGATAATCTGGTTCTGCTTAAAAGCCGGGCCGTACTGGCTGCGCGTGCCCAGGGTGCTGCGCTGCAGCGTGGGCGGCACCTGAGCCGAGGGGCTGGGCGACGGCACGGGGCGGGGGCCCCGGTTCAGGGTCTGGGCCGTCCGTACCGAGGGCAGAGCAGCAATGTTGCGCAGGCTGGCCGAGTCGCACTCTACCACCACTGCATTAAACCAGCGCGAGCGGTAGCGCACCTGCACGCCGGGCACGTTGCGCACCTGGGTTACGTAGGCCGGGTTCACGGGCAGGTCGCGGGCCGTTACGGCAATGTTCTGCCGGGTGCGGCGGGCCAGGGCCCGGGCCGACAGAAAGCTCTGCGGCTGCGCAACGGAAAACGGGGTACCGTTCTTATCGTTGAAATACACCATGTGGCGCCGCACGGTGCCCTGAGCGGCCGCGGGCGCTGCCGCCAGGGTTCCCAGCAAGCCCAGCGCTACCGCACCAAAGAAAAGGTTTTTCATTACGCAGATTGATAACAGAAGCCAGACGGACAGAATGACGCGAGGGCTGCCCGCCAAAAGTAACCCAGCGAAGCGGGTACTACCAAGAAGCCCGGCAGCCTCAGGACAAGCCGAGCGTCAAACTAGTTTCTCAACGGCCGTATTCTACCAGGGCCTCGTGCCGGGAGGTGCCAAAGAAAACCCGGCCCGTCGACCGCTCACACGTCCCGGTAGTAGGCGGCGCATAGGAAAAGTTGCGGCGGTAGCGCAGCACCGGCCCCACACCTTTGGCAAAAATCTGCCGGTAGGTACGCAGGTAGCAGGCGTCGTTGGCCGTGTGCTCGTCGCCGGTATCATCCACGGTTACCGTTTCGGGGTACACCTTGGTGACGGCGGGCACTCCCGTGGTCGCGGTTGTCAGCGAGAAGGACTGCCCCAGGTTACGGAATACCCGGTTCTGGTTGGTGATGGTGTCGCCCCCGCTGCTGGTAAAGGCATGCATGTTCCAGGTGCGGCCTTCACGAACCGGGAAAATGAGCTCCACGGTGCGGCGGTTGTTTCTCACCAGGGATACGGTTTGCGACGTGCCGGTCAGCACATACACGCTGTCGGCTTCCCAGTTCATGCTCACCGCAGGAATGCGCCTGGAGCGCACTACCCGGTACGCCTTGTTGCCCGCAGCATCGGTAAATGCGTCGGTGGCCGCAATGCTTTCCCGAATCTGATAGCGCTCCACCGGCTGCAGAATATGTTGCCGGTAGGTACTATCGGTAACGTTGTAGATGCGGTAGGTGCCGGCTTCCAGCGGGTAGTAGTCCTTGCCGGCGTCGGGCATGGGCACCGAGTTGTTTTCACAGCCTGCGACAGCCAGCAGCCCGGCCAAAACCAGGGACGATGCCAGCGCCTGGCACCTGCGACTCATGGAACGTACCGGGACTTTCATAGAAGAAATCAAAACAACGGCGGCAAAGGCACTTTATTACTGCTGTTACGCACGAACTGGTGCGCGGCGCATTGTAGCAGGTTGTTGGTTGCTGGCTCCGGGTTTCATGTCAGAACGACAATTAGAAACCAGAAACCAAAGCCAGTGCTTCGCCAGCCACCGTTAAACAGCGATTTATTAGCCTTCCACTACGGCATTGGCCGGAAAAGGTAGCGGAATTTCTCCGATAACGTGGCGCTCAATCCAGCCGCCGCCCAGCACGTCGCGTCCGTCGTAGAACACGGCAGCCTGCCCGGGAGTGATGGCATGCACGGGCTCCTCGAAGTACACGCGGATTTTGTCGCCCACCTGCTCCAGGAAGGCCGGGGCGCCGTCGTGGTTGTAGCGCACCTTCACGAAGGCCGGTACCAGGCCGCGCCCTTCCAGGCTGGCGTGCTTGCCGGGATTGAGCTTACCGACTACCGTAGCGGTGCTGGCCAGCTCGTCGTAGTTGCCCAGCACCACCTCGTTGGTATCGGGCCGGATTTCGAGCACGAACGCCGGGTAGCCCAGGGCCACGCCCAGGCCTTTGCGCTGCCCAATGGTATAGAACGGGTAGCCTTCGTGCTTGCCGATAACGCGCCCGCTTTTGGTCACGAAGTTGCCCCCGGCCACGCGCGCCTCCAGGTCCGGCACCCGCCGGCGCAGGAAGCCGCGGTAGTCGTTGTCGGGTATAAAGCAGATTTCGTAGCTCTCGGGCTTGTTCACCAGGTCGTGGAAACCCCGGCGGCGGGCTTCCTCGTAAATCTCGGTTTTGCGCATGCCCCCCAGCGGAAACAGCGTGCGGGCCAGGCTGGCCTGGCTGACGCCCCACAGCGCATAGCTCTGGTCTTTGTTATCGTCCAGGCCTTTGCTTACCACGTAGCGGCCGGTTTCGGCATCCTGGCGCACGTTGGCGTAGTGCCCGGTGGCAATAAACTGGCAGCCGAGCTGGTCGGCGCGGCGCAGCAGCGCATCCCACTTGATGTGGGTGTTGCAGAGCACGCAGGGGTTGGGCGTGCGCCCGGCCAGGTACTCGTCGGTAAAGTTGTTGATGACAAAGTCCCCGAACTCGTCGCGGATGTCGATGATGTAGTGCGGGAAGCCCAGCTCCACGGCCACGGTGCGGGCGTCGTTGATGCTGTCGAGGGAGCAGCAGCCGGTTTCCTTCTTCGAGCCGCCGGCCGAGGCATAGTCCCAGGTTTTCATGGTCATGCCCACCACTTCGTAGCCCTGCTCATGCAGCAGCACGGCCGCTACGGATGAGTCGATGCCGCCGCTCATGGCGACGAGTACGCGCCCTTTCGACGCTCCGGTTGATTCGGTATTCATAGTACGTGCAAACCACCCAGGGAAGTGAAAGTTCCGGCTGGCCGCGCTTGCAAAGATACGGACGGATTGATGTGCTGATTATTTGATGTGCTGATGAGGTAATAAGCACGTCATGCTGAACGCAGTGAAGCATCTTGCCCGTGGCAGTAATCCAATCTATTGAGTTTACTCTCGTGGCAGAGATGCTTAGCCTTCGCTGCGACGCCGCTTGATGCGCGGAATGCTCAGCATAAAGTTCTTTTTTCCTCCATCAGCCCATCAGCCCATCAGCCCATCAGCCCATCAGCACATCAGCACATCAGCACATCAGCACATCAGCACATCAAAAGCTACTTCCCCCGCCCTTCCACAATAATCTTCAGCGTATACAGCAGTACGCGGAAGTCCATGGCCAGGCTCATGTTTTCGATGTAGAGGATGTCGAACTTGAGGCGTTCCACCATCTGCTCCACGGTTTCGGCGTAGCCATACTTCACCTGGCCCAGGGAGGTGAGGCCGGGGCGCACGCGGTGCAGGTGGCGGTAGTGGGGCGCAATCTTGACGATTTTATCGATGAAGTACTGGCGCTCCGGGCGGGGACCCACAATGCTCATGTCGCCCTTCACCACGTTCCAGAACTGCGGCAGCTCGTCGAGGCGCACCTTGCGCATGAAGCGGCCCCAGGGCGTGATGCGGGGGTCGCGGTCGGAGCTCAGGGCCGGCCCCATCTTCTCGGCGTCGATGTACATCGAGCGGAACTTGATGATGCGGAACGGCTGGCCGTTGCGGCCAATGCGCTCCTGCCGGTAAAACACCGGCCCGGGCGAGGAAAGCTTCACCATCACGGCCGTGAAGGCATACACCCACCAGGCCAGAATCAGAAACAGGCTGGAAGCCACGATGTCGAAGATGCGCTTCACCACCACCTGCCACACCGGCAGCAGGTCCTGCTTGATTTCAATGAGCGGGGTGCCAAACAGGTGGTTTACTTTCACCGAGCCCAGCAGCATCTGGTAGAGGTCGGGCAGGATGCTGACGCGGGCCGGCGTGCCTTCCAGCAAGGCCAGGATGTCCTGAATAAGGCGGTGCTCGCTGGGCTCAATGGCAATGACAATCTGCTCAATCTTTAGGGCCCGCACCAGGGCCGGCAGGCGCTTGTAGGTGCCGCGGGTGGGCAGCTCGGCCGCCAGGGCGGGGTCGATGGTGTCGCCTACCGGGGCGAAGGCCACCAGGCGCAGGCCCAGGTGGCGGCCGGTGCGGCGCAGCTCGTGGTAGGTTTCCAGAGCCAGGGCGCTGGAGCCCACCAGCAGCGTAGGAAAGGATATGGTGCCCCGCCGGATAAGGCGCTGAATGCTGCTCACGGCCAAAGTCCGCAGAAAAGCCGTGAGCATAAAATGCACTAAGTAATACGCCGTAAACGTCTTGTAGTACGCCTTATAGTTGCTCACCCCCTGGTCGTCGAGCAGCAGGGCAAAAAAGATTACCACGGTGCCCAGCACCGAAGCCCGGGCCAGGCGGATAATCTCGGCCAGGCGCGACTTGCGGTAGATGTCGCGGTATTCGCCAATCAGCGCGTAGAGTATAGTCCAGAACGTGGCGATGAAAACCGCCGAGCCGGTGAGCTCAAACAGCACGCCTTCGGTGAAGCGGTAGCCGGTGAGCTCATCGAGCAGGTACTTGCGGAGCAGAAAAAAGCAAAACCAGGCCAGTAAGGCGGCACCGAAGTCGGCGGCCACGAGCTTGATGTATTGAAATCGACGGATAAGCTGCAAAGCGAGGTGTAGCGTATTATTTTCGCGGCCAAGGTAGCTCAACACGCTGGGCAAAGGTAGGGCCGGGGGCTGTTTGCCGTGCGTTTTTCGCAACGAGCAGCAAGCTACCACCTCCATATTCCCGGTTTAATGCGCACAGCTGGCCCCAAGGTGGGTTCCATCGGCCCGCAGCAGCTACTTGCTCACGCAAATTGTTCATTCCTAATTGACTGCTCCCGACTCATACCGCCACCGTGGCCAGCGCCGCACCCTGGTGCGCGAGCTGCGCAGCAAGGGCATTGCCGACGAGCGGGTGCTGACAGCGCTGGAAGCCGTGCCGCGCCACTTCTTTTTTGAGCCGGCCTTTGAAGCCCATGCCTACCAGGACAAAGCCTTTCCCATTGGGGAGGGCCAGACTATTTCCCAGCCCTACACCGTCGCTTTTCAAACCCAGCTGCTCGACGTCGAAGCCGGGCACCACGTGCTGGAGGTTGGCACCGGCTCGGGGTATCAGTGCGCCGTGCTGCTGCAGCTCACGGCGCTGGTGAGCAGCATCGAAATCAACCCGGTCCTGTTTGAGCGGACGCGGGAGCGGCTGGCCAGCCTGGGCGCCGGCCACGCGGGGCTGTATTGTGGCGACGGCTCGCTGGGCTTGCCCGCACGGGCCCCTTTCGACCGCATTCTGGTGACGGCCGGGGCCCCCGCCCTGCCCCCGGCCCTGCTGCGCCAGCTCAGCCTGGGGGGCAAGCTGGTCATTCCCGTGGGCGATGCCCAGCTGCAGCGCATGGTGCGCATCACCCGCGAGGGCCCGGAAGCTTTCGTGCGTGAAGAATTTACCGACTTCCGCTTCGTCCCCTTGCTCGGCGCCGACGGTTGGGGCCGCTAACTGATTTATCTTCACGGCCGCTAAGCGGAACAAAACGGCCCTGCCGGCCGGTTGTGTCGCTACGCTGCTGCATCGGCACTTTCTTTTTCTTGTTTTCTTCTATGTTGAAAAGCTTACCCTCGCTGCGTACTGCCCTCTTGGGCTGCGGATTTTTCATGGCACTAGCGGCACCGGCCCTGGCCCAGACTCCAGCCGAAGTTACCCGCACTTACCCGGAACATCGCTTTGGCCTGCGCTGTGCCTTCGACAGCGTGCAGCAGGCTGCCTTCCGGCGCGACCCCGGTTCGGAAGCCCGCTACCAGAGCTTTTTGCGGGAAGTAGCCCAGCAGGCCCGCAACGCGCAGGGCCGGCTGCTTTCCCAGCCCGACGTGACCGTGCCCGTGGTGATGCACATCATTCACACCGGTGGGGCCGACAACATCTCCGACGCCCAGGTGCAGGATGCGCTGCGCATCATCAACGAAGACTTCAGCAAGACCAACCGCGACACGGCCAGCGTCATCCCCGACTTCCAGGGGCGCTACGCCAACGTGGGCTTTAAGTTCCGGCTGGCTAAACTAGACCCCAACGGCAACTGCACCACGGGCATCACCCGCACCTACTCCACCGATACCAACATCGGCGACGACCGGGTGAAGCGACTCATTACCTGGGACCAGAGCAAGTACCTCAACATCTGGATTTGTACCAACGCCAACGGGGCCGGCGGCTACGCTTACCTGCCCTGCACGGGCGGCAGCGGCGACGGCATCGTTATCCGGGCCGCGCAGTTTGGCAGCATCGGCCAGGCCGGCGGCGGCAACTTTGCCGCCCGCTCCCTTACCCACGAGATTGGCCACTACTTCGGCCTGCCCCACACCTGGGGCGGCAGCAACACCCCCGGCCTGGCCACCAACTGCGGCCTCGACGATGGCATTGCCGACACGCCCAACACCATCGGCGCGTCGGGCTGCAACCTGGCCTTTTCGCCCTGCCAGGATGCCAGCGGCCAGCAGATTCTCTCCAACGTGCAGAACTACATGGACTACGCCAGCTGCGCCCGCATGTTTACCACGGGCCAGCGGGCCGTGATGCGGGCGGCTTTGCAGCTGGGCTGCCGCGCCCAGCTCAGCACCCCGGCCAACCTGCTGGCTACCGGTACCAACGACGGCTTCATGGGCGGCCCCTGCGCCCCGGTTATCGTTTTCCGGCCTTCCGACTCCAAAATCTGCGAGGGCGGCACGGTTACCTTCAACGACTATTCCTACAATGCCGACCTGCAAAGCCCCGGCACCGTGTACAGCTGGTCGTTCCCTGGCGGGCAGCCTGCCACGTCCTCGCAGCGTAACCCCACCGTTACGTACCCGGCCAGTGGCCAGTACGATGTAACCCTGGCCATCACGACGGCCGGCGGCAACGCCGTGGTTACCCGCAGCCAGCTGGTGCAGGTGGTGGGCCCCAACAGCGGCCTGACCGCACCCATTGCGGAGTCGTTCGAAAACCCGGGCTTCCCCAACAATTTTGCCGCGCCTGACCTGCGCAACTGGGTATCCACTTCCAGTGCTTCCACTACGCTGGCGGCCTGGCAGCGCCGGGCCGCGGTAGCCGGCAGCCTGGCGGTAAGCGAAGGCAGCGCCTGCGTGGCCCTGCGCAGCAACCTGATTCCCACCGGAACCACCACTTGGCTGGCTTCGCCCAACATCAGCCTGGCCGGCTTCAGCGCCAGCAACCCGCCGGTGCTGGTATTCGACCGCGCCTATGCCCAGCGCACCACGCCGGTAGCCGAAAACCTGCAGGTACAGTTCAGCAGCGACTGCGGCGTAACCTGGACTACGGCAGCATCTTATTTCAGCTCCACCCTGAACACCATGGGCACGCTGCGCGTCGACGGCTATACGCCCACCGATGCTGCCGACTGGCAGTCCTTGCAGGTGGCCATCGACCCGAGCTATATCGGCCCCCGCTTCCAGCTGCGCTTTCAGCTTACCAGCCGGGTCGGCAACCCCATTTACCTCGATAATGTGCGCCTGGCCATGCCCAGCGGTACGCGGGCCGTAGCCGAGCAGTATGGCCTGCGGGTGTTTCCCAACCCCGTAACCAGTGAAACGGCCGTGCAGCTTTCCCTGCCCAAGGCCGGCACCGTGCAGCTGCAGCTGCTGGACCTGATGGGCCGGGCCGTGCTGACGCTGCCGGCCACCCACCTGCCTGCGGGCCGGCAGACCCTGGCCCTGCCGCAGGCGGCCGGCCTCAGCGCCGGCGTGTATGTGGTGCGGGTGCAGGCAGCGGGGCAGCAGCTTTCTACCAAGCTCCTCGTTCAGTAAGGCGGATAGCTGGGCATTGCTCAGTGTTTAAAAGCGAGTGTTAACAGTTAAAATTCAGCCTGTTTGCATTTTAACTGTTAACACTTGTCTTTTTACTATTTCCAAGCAAAGCCCCTGGCTTTGCCAGCACTTATGCTCCAGCTTTGCTTGCCTACAGCCCCAGGTGTCGATTATCTTTATGGCCTGCAACTCTTTGGCTGCGCTTCCCTCTTTTAATCAGCTTTTTACTTCCCACCTATTTCAATGTTGAAAAAACTTTTACCCACTCTGGCTCTGGCGGTTCTGGGGCTACTGGGCACCCGGCCAGAAGCCCACGCCCAGGACAACCCCGGCATTCGCCGCTGTGACTTCGATGCCAAGCAGCGGGCCTACTTCAACGCGAACCCCGGCGCGGAGCACGCTTACGACGAGCTGCTGCGCCAGGCCGCGGCAAGCATGAAGGCCAACCCGGCACAGGCCCAGCGCGGAGCCCTGCTGGCTGCGCCCGACGTTACCATTCCGGTGGTAATTCACGTGCTGCACACCGGGCCGAACAGCAACATCACCGACCGGCAAATAAATGATGCGCTTGCTATCGTGAACCGGGACTTCAGCAAGACCAACCCCGACACGGTGGACATCATCCCCATGTTTCGGCCTATTATTGCCAACGTAGGCTTTCAGTTCAAGCTGGCCAAGATTGACCCCAACGGCAACTGCACCACGGGCATTACCCGCACCAGCTCGTTTGAGTCGAACTATGCTACCAATAATGTCATTAACGTCATTATGTGGGACCCCAGCAAGTACCTCAACATCTGGGTGAATGAGCGCATTGCCAGCGGAGCCGGCGGCTACACTTTCGGCAACCTGTGCGGGGGAACCGCCAACGGCGACGGCATTGTGCTCTACAGCTCGCAGTTTGGCAACAGCGGGCGCTCGTGCAGCTCCAACCTCTGTGCCCGCACCCTGACCCACGAAATCGGCCACTACTTTGGCCTGCCCCACACCTGGGGCCGCTCCAATACCCCCGGCCTAGCCAGCAACTGCAGCATCGACGACGGCATTGCCGACACCCCCAACACGACCGGCTACGACCAGTCGCAGGGCCCCTGCAACACCAACTTCGGCACCTGCACCGATGCCAACGGCCAGCGCATCATTTCCAACGTGCAGAACTACATGGACTATGCCGACTGTGAGAAGATGTTCACCCTGGGCCAGCGGGCAGTGATGCGGACCATCATTACCACCCTGCCCTGCCGCATCAACCTGGTTTCGCAGGCCAACCTGGTGGCCACCGGCACCAACGACGGGTACGTGGCGCCGCCCTGCGCTCCCATTGCCCGCTTTGTGCCCACTCCTACCACGGTGTGCGTGGGCAGCCCGGTCTCGGTACGCGACTACTCCTACAACTTCACGGCTGCCGGCGGTACGCTGAGCTATAGCTGGTCGTTCCCGGGCGGCACCCCGGCCACGGCTACCGGCCAGACGGCTACCGTTACCTACAACACCCCCGGGTTTTACACCATCACCGAGACGGTAACCAACAACGTGGGCAGCAGCGTGGAAACCCGTACTGAGATTATCAAGGTGGAAGGGCCGGCTGCCGGGCAGACGGGCCCCTACATGGAGTCGTTTGAAGCGGCTGGCTATAGCGCCCTCCCCGGCCCTTTCCCCAACCCTTCCCTGAACAACTGGGAAACCTACGGCGAAACCACCGTGGGCGCGCTGTCGCTGCCGGGCTACCCGGCCCCTTCGCGCTGGCAGCGCGGCACGGCCGTGCCTGCCGCCGATGGCATTGCCTACATGAGCGTGCCCCTGGTGTACGCCTCCGGCTACACCAGCACGCTCATTACCCCCAACATCGACCTGAGCATGGTTCCCACCTCCGGCGTGGTGCGCATTGCCCGGGCGTACGCCCCGCGGGTTGCCGGCGCCACCGAGCAGCTGCGCGTATCGTTCAGCAACGACTGCGGCCAAACCTGGCTGGGCAGCACCACCTTCTCGGCCACGGCGCTGGCTACCCAGGGCGGCGCCCCCGAGGCGGGCTACACTCCCCAGTCGCCTTCCGACTGGCAGGACCTCAACATTCCGATACCTGCCACTATGCAGGGCAGCCCGCGCTTTAAAGTGCGCTTCCAGATGGTGCAGGGCTCCGTTACCGGCAACCGCTTCTTCATGGACAAGTTCCGCATTGCCGGCCCCCTGGGCACGCGCGAAACGGCACTAACCCAGCGCGGCATCAGCGTGTACCCCAACCCGCTCACCAATGAGACAGCCGTGCACGTGGACCTGAACAGCCGCACCGAGGTGCAGGTGAGCCTGACCGACCTGCTTGGCCGCGAGGTGCTGAGCCTGCCCAGCAAAACCTACGGCGCAGGCAATCAGGCCATCGGCCTTCCGGCTGCCAGCCTCAGCCCCGGCCTGTACGTGGTGCGCATCAAGCTGAACGGCGAAACGTATTCCAGCAAGCTCACGGTGAACTAAGCTGTTTCCTGCGCTACTACCCCGAAAAAAGCCCTGCTCCCAACCGAGCGGGGCTTTTTATTGCCGGGCCGGCGGCTTGCAGCCGTACCTTTGCCTCTCTTTTCATACCACATCGGAAGGCAGTCGCTCTGCCCTTGCCTTCCTGAAACCAGACCTTCCATGCGCAAGCAGAGACCCGTATCCGACTCCTTCGTCATCATGACCGAGCTGGTGCTTCCCAACGACACCAACACCCTGAACAACCTCATGGGGGGCCGGATGATGCACCTGATGGACATCGCCGCCGCCATTGCCGCCCAGAAGCACTCCAACCGCATCGTCGTCACGGCCTCAGTCGACAACGTGTCGTTCCGCGACAGCATTCGCCTGGGCAATGTGGTTACGCTGCAGGCCCAGGTGACCCGCGCTTTTAGCTCCAGCATGGAGGTACACATCGACGTATGGGCTGAGGACATTCCCAGCGGCACCCGGATGAAGACCAACGAGGCTTTCTTCACCTTTGTAGCCGTGGACCAGACCGGCCGCCCCATTGATGTGCCGGAGGCCCTGCCCGAGACGCCGGAAGAAATTAAGCTCTACGAAGGCGCCCTGCGCCGCCGCCAGCTGCGCCTGGTACTCGCCGGCCGCATGAAGCCCGCCGAAGCCCAGGAGCTGAAAGCCATTTTCGAGCTGGAGTAAAATAGTATCAGGTGTTAAGTACTGAGTAGTTAGTTTTTTGTCGATACGCTGGGCTTATGTCTTCAAACACTTTAGCTTTTCTGCAGAACTTTTACACCGACGTCACGCTGTATGTGCCGGCCGAGGCGGAGCCGGCAGGGGCATCTGCGCCGGCGGTTGTAGCCGAACAGGCTGCTGAGCTGCCGGCTCCTCCAACCACTGCCGCGCCCTTAGCCCTGCCCTTGCCCGCTGCGGGTGCGGCTGCTCCGCCTGTTTCTGCAACGCCTAAGCTGCCCTCCCTGGGCACCATGCCCGCCCGCCCGGCAGCTGCCGAGCCGGCTCCTCAGGCAGCAGCACCGGCCCCGGTGCAGATTCCGGCTGCCGCGGCACCCGCCGCTACTCCCTCAGTTCCGCCCGTAATGCAGGTAACCTTCTCTACCCAGGGCAGCCGGGCCGATGGGGTGCTGCTGCTGGTGCGCCTGCCCCACGAGCAGTTTCTAAAGCTGCCCCGCAACGTATTTCTGAATAAGATGCTGCAGGCCCTGGGCCTGGTGATGGCCGACGTGGTACTGGTAAATGTGGAGTCGCACCTGCCGGTGGCCCTGGTGAACCTGCGACGCGAGCTGGCGGCCACGCAAATCATTGCCTTTGGCAAAAACCTGCTCGACGTCACCATTCGCAACACCCAGATTTACGAGCCGGTGCAGTTCCCGAGTCTGAACCTTTCCTACCTGGCTTCGGCGGAAATTGACCTGGTGGAGTACGATGTAAGCCTGAAAAAACGGCTCTGGCCGGGCTTGCAAGCCATGTTCCTGCGCTGATACCGGGCCTGGGCTTCCCCGCAGTATCTTGGGCCGTATGAAGAGTACTTTACGGCACCTGTTGGTGCTGCTGGCCGGGCTGCTGGGCTTGCTCTACGCAGGCTACTGGCAGAAGAACAGGAGCGACAGCCCCGAGCTGCAGCCCGCCACCGCCACCATTACCTGCTACGCACTCGGCCAGGCTTTTGCCCAGGACAGTGCAGCCGCTGACCGGCAATTTCGTGGCAAAACCCTGGCCCTGGAGGGCCTGCTGGCAGGATTGACCGACGACGATGCCGAACGCGACCGGCGGGGCGAGTTCGTCTGGATTTGGCAGCGCAGCTATGATTATGTAGCACTGATAGGCGCTACCCGGCAGGGCGACCAGCTCCTGGTGCAAGGGCCGGCCCACTGGCGCGAGCTAAGTCCCGCCGCCCGGCAGCAAAGCCGATTAGACTCCCTGCTGTGGGTGCGGGGAAAGGCCCTCAACACCACCTCCACCCGGCCCTACGTACTTGTGCAGGTGCAGCTCCTGCACACCGGCCTGGACGCAAACTTTCCGGCGAATGAGCTCCCAGGAGCCCGAATGATGCAGCGGTGGACGACCACCTTCAACGCCTACGAAGCCAGCCGGCCCCTGGGCCGTGGCTTGCGCAGCCAGCTCCTCACCCACCGGCTTCTCCTCAACGCCCGCTACCGCCGCTACAGCCACCGGGCCGACTCCACCCTGATGCTACATTTTGACCAGGGCGACAGCGTAAGAGCGGCCCCTCTGTGATAAGCCTTCACCTTGGCCTTGCAATGGACTACCCTATTGGATAGAATGTGAAACCTGAGTTCGCCCAAAACGATGAAGCTGTTTAAAAACCCAGGCTGGTGTTCCTGAATTTTTAAACAGCTTCATCGTTTTTAACTTACCCAGCTCCTTTAAGCGGCCGGGCGACGCCCAGGTTAGGCTAGCCCGTTAACAGTGCCTTTTACTTCAGCACTTCGGCCAGCTTGGCCGCCAGGGCTTCGCCGCGGAGGTTCTTGGCAATAATCTTTCCTTGGGGGTCGAGCAGAAAGGACTGCGGTATGGCTTTCACCCCGTACGCCGCACCAGCTACGCTGTTCCAGCCGGCCAGGTCCGAAACGTGGTGCCAGGTCAGCTTATCGTCTTCAATGGCCTTGGTCCAGCGGCCTTTCTCCTGATCCAGCGACACCGAGTAGATGGTGAAGCCTTTGCCTTTATCCTTAAACTTGTTGTAAGCGGCTACCACGTTGGGGTTTTCCTTGCGGCAGGGGCCGCACCAGGAAGCCCAGAAGTCAATCAGCACGTACTTGCCGCGCAGGCTGCTCAGGGCCAGCTTGCCGCCCTCGGGCGTGGGCAGGTTAATTTCCGGCGCAACGGTGCCGGGGGCCGTGGCCCGCAGGGGCTCCAGGCGGGCCGTCAGCTCCCGCGTGAAGGGCGAGTTGGGGTTGGCTTTGCGCTGAATGCCGGCGATGGAGTCGGCGAATACAAATTCCTCCTCCGGGTTGAGGAAAGCCCCGGCGGCAAAGCCGGCGGCTACCGAAGTCGCATTCTGACGAATAAGCTTTTTCACGCGGGCGTTGTTCAGGTTTTGGGCGGCATAGTATTGCTGCTCAATGGCCTGCATCTCCTCGGTTTTGCCGGCCTGGCCGGCAGCATTGTAGCGCTGCCCCAGGCTTTCGAGCTGGCCTTTGGTGCCTTGCAGCACGCGGGTGAGCTGCTGCAGCAGCTCGGTATCCTTGCTGCCTTTCACAGAGTACGTGGCGGGCAGGCTTTTGGCATCGCCATCTAGCTGCATGCGGGTTTTGTTGTCCAGCATCAGCAGCACCTGGTTGGGCTCGTCTACTTTGAGCTGGAAGATACCCGCCCGGGCGGTGGTGTCCTTAAAGGTGAACTTGCCCTGGGCATCGGTTTTAGCCGTTCCCTTTTCCACAAATTGATTGGCTGTAAGCCGCGACAAGGTGACCGTGGTTCCTGCGGGAGCATTTTTCAGCTGGCCGGTGATTTCGTAGCCATCGGCAGCAGTAGCGTTCTGGCAGGCATTGGCAACACCCAGCACAGTGGCGGCCAGGAAAAGGGGCTTAATCATAGAGTATTGTGGCATGGCGTGAATTTTACAAGAGCCGGGCAGCCGTAACGGGCATAGAAACCAGAACCACCACAGCAGCGGCGGGTAGGCAAAGAACGCACCAAAGGACGAAAAAAGTGTCGTGCGAGCACCAGCACCCTAAAGTTGCGCTTCGGCCCCGCCGGAACAATACTGCTCTAGCGAAGCCGAAGCGCAACTTCAGTGTGCCGGCACTAAGCGTCCAGGGCCGCGCGCAGCAGCTGGTTGGCCAGCTTGGGGTCGGCTTTGCCGCCGGTCAGCTTCATGAGCTCGCCCATGAACATGCCGGTCAGCGACTTCTTGCCGGCCTTGTACTCGGCTACCTTGGCCGGGTTGGCGGCCAGCACCTGCTGCACCAGGCCTTCGAGCTCGCCCGAGTCGGTGGATACCAGCAGGCCCAGGCTTTCGGCGGCGCCGGTGGCGTTGGCCGTGGGGTGCTCCAGCAGGTGCGGAAACAGCTGCTTGCTGGCCACCGAGTAGTTGAGCTTGCCGGCGTCAATCAGCTCGATGATGCCCGCCAGCTGGGCGGCGTCCAGGGGGAATTCCTCCATGGTGAGGGCCCGCTCGTTGAGGTAAGATTTCACCGGGCCCATCACCCAGTTGGCCGCCGCCTTGGCGTTGGGCGTGAGGCGGGCCAGCTCGTCGAAGTACAGGGCCACGTCCTTCTGGTCGATAAGCACCGAGGCGTCGTAGTCGCTCAGGCCCAGTTCGCCGGTGAAGCGGGCGTAGAGCTGCTGCGGCAGAGCGGGCAGCTCGGCCTGCATGCGGTGCAGCCAGGCATCGTCGATGATGAGCGGGGGCAAATCCGGCTCGGGGAAGTAGCGGTAGTCGTTGAGGGTTTCCTTGCTGCGCTGCCCGCTGGTGGTGCCGCTGGCCGCGTCGAAGCCCCGGGTTTCGGAGTCGATTTCGCCGCCGGCTTCCAGAATGGCAATCTGCCGCTCCACCTCGTAGGCAATGGCGCGCTGCACGTTGCGGAAGGAGTTCATGTTTTTCACCTCCACCTTGGTACCGAACTTCTCGGCGCCTTTCAGCATCACCGAGATGTTGGCGTCGCAGCGCAGCGAGCCTTCCTCCATGTTGCCGTCGCAGATGCCCAGGTATTCTACCAGCTTCTTGATTTCAGTGAGGTAAGCGTAGGCTTCCTCGCCATTGCGAATGTCGGGCTCGCTCACGATTTCAATCAGTGGCACGCCGGCACGGTTCAGGTCCACGAGGGTTTCCGTTTCGCCGGCCAGGTGCATGCTTTTGCCCGCGTCTTCCTCCATGTGAATGCGGGTGATGCCGATGCGCTTGCTGCCACCATCAGGCAGGCGCACTTCCAGATGGCCCTTGTAGCAGATGGGCGTCTTGTCCTGGGTTATCTGGTAGCCCTTGGGCAGGTCGGGGTAAAAGTAGTTTTTGCGCGCAAACAGGTTGTCGCGCTGAATCTGGCAGTTGGTGGCCAGGCCCATCTTCATGGCAAACTCCACTGCCGTGCGGTTCACGCGGGGCAAGGTGCCGGGGTGGCCGAGCGTAATCACGCTCAGGTTGGTGTTGGGGGCCACGCCGTACTCGTTTTCGTCCGACGAATACATTTTGCTGCGCGTGAGCAGCTGGGCGTGTACTTCCAGGCCGATAACGGGCTGGTATTTGGATAGGATGTTGTCGTCCATTGAATTGGCAGTTCGTACCCGGCGGGTACCCGAGATTGAAAAAGCAGAGGGCCTACCATTGCGGACCGGCTGCATTCCGTTCCGCAAAGGTAGGCCCTCCGTCGTCGCTCTTACTAGTCGTTGAATACCGGAATGTAGGTTGACTGGAAGTTATTGGCCGCCTGGTTGTAAGCCTGGCTAAACTTCTGGCTGTTGGCGTTATAGTAGTTGATGTAGCCATTAAACTCCTTCACCTCTTCCTTGCTCAGGCTGTCTTTGTGGTCCAGCAGGCCTTCCAGCTTCAGGAACTGGTTGGCCGCCAGCCCGGCGTAAAAGTTCACCAGGCTGCGGGTGGCATCGCGGTACTGGGTATCCTTGCCCCGGAAGGCCGGAATAGCCGACAGGGCAGCCTGGGCCGTCTTGGCATCCTCGGCCAGTTGCTTGCGGGCTTCAGCGAATGCAGCCACGTCCTGGGCGCTCATGGCATCGCTCACGCGGGCATTGGCTTTTTCAATGCGAAACTGGGCCAGGTACACTTTGTGCTGGTAGGCATTCACCGCCGACACTGCCGCAATGTATTTGTCGAGCTCGTCCATCTCACGGTCCTTGGAAATAGTCAGCTTGTGGCGTTTCGCGAAGCGCTTCTGGGCAGCGTCCACGCTGTCGCCTACCGCCTGCAGCTTGGCTTCGGCCATTTCCATGGCCTGGTAGTACTGCTCCATATTCTCGTAGCTGCGGGTGCGGGTCGCGGCCAGGAAATCAACGTTTTTGTAGTCTTCCGAATACACTTTCAGCTGCTGGTAGAGCGCCTCGGTGGCTTTGTCCTTGAAGTCGTCGTCGCCTTCAAACGGCTTTAGCTTGGCCAGCCTAGCCAGGGAAAGCTCGTTTTGCTTCACTACATCGAGCCGGCGCGACTCAATCTTGCGCTCATTCTCGCTATGGGCCGACTTGCTGATGTAGCGCAGGTTTTTCTTTAGCAGCAGCCGCTGCTCATTTACAATGTAGTTGTTGTAATCGGTGGGATTGGTGAACGTAGGTACGGCCTGGGCCTGCGCCTGAATGGTAGCCGCGGTAAGAATACCTACAAAGCTTAGTCGAGTAAAAAGGGACATCAGACAATTGGATTTCGAAGATGACAAGTGCCCTAAATGTAATCGGACTTGCCTTATTGTCAAGCTGCCAATCGTCCTGGCTTATAAAATTTTCCCTTCGCTGTCTTTACCGCACGTTCATGCTCCTTTAGTGCTGCAATCTGTTCGCGTTGCAGCTCACTCCGCGTCCAAGTACTCCACCGCCGATGACTCCTCCGTACTGGAGCCGCCATGCACAGCCATAAGCTCGGCGGTTCCACCAGAATACATCGGAGCTGCCTTCACTCCCACAAGCCTGGGCCTGGCCCGCAACTATACCAGCACAAACTCCGCGTCGTGGTCGGGTACTTCGAGAGTAAATTTCATGCCTGACACAATTAATAGGTATCTGCTTGCTTCAGTTATTCCAGCTTAAACTCAATTAGCAGGCAAAAATGAATCAATACAAATTTTTCATAGATTATAGCGAACGGGCCTGTAAAGTACCCGTGCGAAAGTAAGCGTAAAGCCCGCCCTGGCTATTCTTTTGAACCTTCTACAGAGCAGAGTGGAATAGCCGGTTACATTGAGCTAATTACTGAATAGCAAAAGTTATTGGTGTAATATAAGATACTGGAACTGCCATCCCATCCTGAGTTCCTGGTATAATGTCCCGCAGTTTTCTGACTGAGCGAACAACTTCTTTATCCAGCGAAGGCCAAAGGGACCGAACAATTTTCACGTCCTGTATCTGGCCATCGGCACCCACTACAAAGCTCACCCAAACCTTGCCTTCTATCTGCTGGCGCAGCGCATCTTGAGGATACAGCAGGTTGTGGTGAATTGCTTTCACCATTTCCGGCAGCCCCCCTCCGCGGAAGCGGGGCATTACTTCATATTCAGAAAAGGGCAAAACCTTCCCTTCCGAGTCGTAGCATTCGCCCGTAATGCGCACGTTCTCCTTATATATTTCGCGCCGCTTGATTTTGCCGTCTTTGTAGAAAACCAGGAACTCGCCATTGCGCATGTTGCTCACGTAATCGTCCTTGGTCCGGAGCTCACCAGTTTCGTAGTAGGTGGTCTCGGGGCCAAACTTGAGCTGGGACGCCATATGCGCATACGGCGTGTTGCTCACCAGCTTGCCGGAAGCATTATACATTCGCACTGTACCCGATAAGCTGTCGCGATAAGTGTATTCCAGGCGTTGATGCGCACCTTCCGGCCCCGGCAGCAGACGGCCGTCCCCGGACACATACTCGGTAGTTTTGTACGGGTAGGTGCGCACTTCTTGTGCCGAGGCCATTATAGTAGCCCCCAGCAGCAACCCAGTCAGAAGAAGTTTATTTAACCGCATACGCTTATAAGGCTAAGAATTAGCTTGTTCAACTAAGGCTGTGGCCTTAGCCACCGCCGCCGCCAGGCCGGCCGCATTCTTGCCGCCAGCCGTGGCGAAGAACGGCTGCCCGCCGCCGCCGCCCTGGATTTCCTTGGCCAGCTCGCGCACCATTGTAGTTGCATTCAGCTTGCCGGCTTTGGCAATTTCATCGTCCAGCATCACGGCCAGCTGGGGCTTGCCGTCAATTTCGGCGCCGAGCACGGCCACCAGGTTGGGCACGGCCTGGCGCAGGTTGAAGGCCAGGGTTTTCAGGCCCTCGGCGCTGCTGGCCTGCACCACGGCGGCCAGGAAATTCACGCCATTCAGCTCGCGCACCTGGCCCTGCAGCTGGTCTTTTTGCTGGTTGATGCTTTGCTGGGCGAACTGCTCAATCTGCTTGCGCAGCGTGGCAATTTCCTCGGTCTGCTTTTCCAGGGTGGTGAGCAGGTGCTGGGGGTTGCCCAGGGTTTCGCGCACCTGGTTCAGCAAGTCAATTTGCTGGTCCACGAAGGCTTCGGCCGCGTCGGCCGTAACGGCTTCAATGCGGCGCACGCCGGCGCCCACGGCGCTTTCAGCCGTGATTTTGAAATAGCCGATGCTGCCGGTGTTGGGCACGTGCAAGCCGCCGCAGAGCTCCACCGAGTAGTCGCGGCCGAAGGTGATGACGCGCACGAACTCGCCGTACTTCTCACCAAACAGAGCCATAGCGCCCAGCTCCTTGGCTTCGGCAATGGGCACGTTGCGGCGCTCATCCAGCGGAATCTGCTCGCGGATTTTCTGGTTTACCATGCGCTCAATCTGGCGCAGCTGGTCGTCGGTTACCTTGGTGAAGTGCGAGAAGTCGAAGCGCAGCAGCTTTTCATTTACTAAAGAGCCTTTTTGCTGTACGTGGCTGCCCAGCACCTCGCGCAGGGCGGCTTGCAGCAGGTGCGTGGCGGAGTGGTTTTTGCGAATCTGGTTGCGGCGGGCCGTGTCGGGACGGGCCGCAAAATCAGCTTCCAAATCCTGGGGCAGCTCCAGCACGGTGTGCACGATGAGGTCGTTTTCCTTTTTCGTATCAATCACGCGCACCTTGCTCAGCGGCGACTCCAGGTAGCCGGTGTCGCCAATCTGCCCGCCGCTTTCGGCGTAGAACGGGGTCTGGTCGAGCACCACCTGGTACTCGGTTTTGCCCTTTTTGTCGATTTTACGGTAGCGCAGCAGGCGGGCCGGGGCGTCCTCGTTGTCGTAGCCCACGAAGGCAGGCTGCTCTTCGGCGTCGGCCACGATGGTCCAGTCGCTCTGCTCGGTTTCCTGGGCGTTGCGGCTGCGGTTTTTCTGCTCAGCCAGGGCGGCCTTAAAGCCTTCCTCGTCCACGGTCAGCCCTTTTTCCCGGGCAATAAGGGCCGTCAAATCCAGGGGGAAGCCGAAGGTGTCGCTGAGCTCGAACGCCGTTTTGCCGTCGATGCGGCTGCCGTTGGCGCGGGCGCTTTCCTCCAGCGCGTCGAGGCGGCGCAGGCCGGTTTCGAGCGTCTTCAGGAAAGCAATTTCCTCTTCCTCAATCACGCGGGTCACGAAGGCCGTCTGCTGCTTGAGCTCGGGGAAGATGCCGGCCATCTGGTCGGCCAGCACGGGCACCAGCTTGTAGAGGAAAGGCTGCTTCTGGTTGAGCGAGGAGAAGGCGTAGCGTACGGCCCGGCGCAGGATGCGGCGGATTACGTAACCCGCTTTCACGTTGGAGGGCAGCTGCCCGTCGGCAATGGTAAAGGCGATGGTGCGGATGTGGTCGGCAATGACGCGGATGGCGATGTCCGTCTTCTCATTCTCCGTAGCCGGCTGGTCGTTTACCGTGGCCGGGGCCGTGCCGTGGTATTCCACGCCAGCTTCCTTGGCGATAAACTGAATCAGCGGCTGGAATACGTCGGTGTCGTAGTTCGACTTAACGCCGGATACTGCCATCATCAGGCGCTCGAAGCCCATGCCGGTATCTACATGCTGGGCGGGCAGCTTCACCAGGCTTTTGTCGGCCATGCGCTGAAACTCCATGAACACGTTGTTCCAGATTTCCACCACCTGCGGGTGGTCGGCATTCACCAGCTCGGCGCCGGCCTTCTGCTGGCGCTCGGCTTCGTCGCGCAGGTCGATATGGATTTCGGTGCAGGGGCCGCAGGGGCCGGTGTCGCCCATCTCCCAGAAGTTGTCCTTCTTATTGCCGGGCAGAATCCGGTCGTCGCTGGTGTATTGGCGCCACAGGCCCTGGGTTTCGGTGTCGGCCTCCAGCTTATCGCCCTGGTCGCCCTCGAAGTAAGTCACGTAGAGCCGGTCTTTGGGCAGCTTGTATACTTCCGTGAGCAGCTCCCAGGCCCAGGCAATGGCGTCTTTCTTGAAGTAGTCGCCAAACGACCAGTTGCCCAGCATCTCGAACATGGTGTGGTGGTAGGTGTCGTAGCCTACTTCTTCCAGGTCGTTGTGCTTACCGCTCACGCGCAGGCACTTCTGGGTGTCGGCAATGCGCTTGAACGGCGCCGGCTTGTTGCCCAGGAAGTAGTCTTTAAATGGAGCCATGCCGCTGTTGATGAAGAGCAGCGTGGGGTCGTCTTTCACCACAATGGGCGCCGAGGGCACAATGTGGTGGCCTTTGGAAGCGAAGAAATCCAGAAACTGCTGGCGAACGTGCGAAGCGGTGGGGAGTGACATTAGGCAGGGAAAGCCACAAGCTCCAAAAGAAGCCCGGGCGTTTTAAGGTAATTTCAGAGTAGGGCAAAGGTAGGCAGCCTGTCCCGTAGCTGGAAACGGCCACGGTGCCCGCTACTGCGGCTCCGGGGTTGAGCACCGGGCATCACCGCCCCGGCACTGCGCCTTGGCTAAGCTTCGCGCGATGCTTTGGAGCCCCTCGCCCGCCGCAGGTCTTGCTCCAGCTGAATTGGGTCGACGGCCAGGAGCTTCAGGTCAACTGACATTTCGAAGGAACTCTCAGGCAGGCCGGGGGTAACGGTATAGCACAGGTGAAAGGACGACTCCATCTCGTCGCTGCTTCCCTCAACGAGCTCTACCCGTGCGTGTCGGATTTGGGACCAGGGCCGTAACGGAAAGGCCTGCCATTGAATGCCTTGGGCATTCATAATTAGCTGCGGCCGTCGGTTGAGAAGCCGGCGCAGCTCGAAAAACATGACTACACCGCCAGCAAGCGCGAGGGCAGCGCCTGACACCAGCAGCATCAGGCTATCGGCGGCGGTCTGCATCATGAAAAGCCCCATCATTACTACACCCAACCCAATTGCGCCCCAGCCCAAGGCACGGCCAATGGCGAAGTAGACCCGGGTTTCGCCCATGGCCGCAGCCCTGCGGCCATCCCGCCATTGCCACCACAGCCTCCCGGCCAGGTACAGGAGCAGCGCGGTTACTGCGCCCACCAGCCCCCACCAAATAGTACCCCATGAAAGCCCCGGCAATTCGCCCGCCTTAAAGCCAGCAATCGACGATGGGGTTGCCGAGAGCAAATTCCGCAGAGGCATAGGGTGGCATGCAGCGTTGAGTAAACGAATGGCCCTGCCGCACAGCCCGGTGTTGGGAGCCAGCCCCTGAGCGTAGGTCCGGCTGCGGATTATTTGGTACTTTTCGAGTCTAATGTACAGGGTGCTACCGACATTGCCGCCCGAAACAACCCCACCACATATGCCCTACAAGGAGCGCAGCATTGAAAAACAGTATTTTACCATTGGCGAGGTGGCGGCCCAGTTCAAGGTGGCCGAGTCGCTGATTCGCTTCTGGGAAACCGAGTTTGAGGAGCTGCGCCCGCGCCGCAGCAAGAAAGGCAACCGCCTGTTCACGCCCCAGGACATTGAGGTGTTCCGCACCATCTACCACCTGGTGAAGGAGCGCGGCTACACCATCCCCGGCGCCCGCGACATGCTCAAGCAGAAAGGCGGGCAGCTCAAGGACAAGATTGACGTGATTCAAAGCCTGGAAAAGGTGCGCGGCTTCCTCGTCAGCTTGAAAAAGGAGCTGGAAGTGAGTGGTAAAGCTGATTCTGAGTAGGCCACTCGCGCAAGCCTCACCCCCGGCCCCTCTCCAAAAGAGAGGGGAGCCTGACGGTAAGCGGGCTAATAAAATTTCCTTTCGCATTCTACCCACTGTCGTCTGGCTCCCCTCCCTACCGGGGAGGGGCCGGGGGTGGGGCTACCCGCATGAACGACGAAACCCTCTACCACGAACTCGCCCTTACTCTCTTTCCTGGCATCGGCCCCCAGCTCACCCGGCAGCTGATGAGCTACGGCGGCTCGGCCAAGAACGTGCTGCACCTACCCGCTGGCAAGCTCCGGCGCATTCCCGGCGTGGGCGAGGCCACCATTAAAACCCTGACCGGTCCGGAGCGGACCACGGCGCTGAAGACGGCCGAAGCCAATATCCGCAAAGCCGAGCAGGAAGGCGTGCAGCTGCTGTTCTACACCAGCAAGCAGTTTCCCAGCCGCCTCAAGCTCATTCCCGATGCGCCGGCCCTGCTCTACTACCAGGGCACGGCCGACCTGAACGCGCCCAAAACTGTGGCCCTGGTGGGCACCCGGCAGGCTACCGACTACGGCCGTGAGCAAACCGAGCGCATCGTGAAAGGCCTGCTGCCGCACCGCCCGCTGGTGGTGAGCGGCCTGGCCTATGGCATCGACATTGCCGCTCACCGCGCAGCCCTGCAGGAAGGCCTGGAAACGGTGGGCGTTATGGCCACCGGCCTCGATATTATATACCCCGCCGCCCACCGCAAAACCGCCGAGAAGATGCGCGAGCAAGGCGGCCTGCTAACCGAATTTCCGTTTGGCACGGCGCCCGACCGCTACAACTTCCCCCAGCGCAACCGCATAATTGCCGGCCTCTCCGACGGCACGGTGGTAGTAGAAGCCGCCAGCAAGGGCGGCGCCCTCATTACCGCCGAGCTGGCCCTGAGCTACGACCGCGACGTGCTGGCCGTGCCCGGCAACCTGGGCTCGGCGGCCTCCGAGGGCTGCAACGCGCTGATAAAAGCCAACAAAGCCGCGCTATATGCCGAGCCCCGCGACCTGGAGGAGCTGCTGAACTGGGACGCCGCCCTGCACCAGTCGGGCAAGTTCAAGCCCGCTCCCTCCTACTCGGCCGATGATTTTTCGGCCGATGAGTTTGCCTTGGTTACCGTGCTGGCAGCCGTGAAAGAGATGCACATGGACGAGCTGGCCTGGAAAGCCCAGCTTCCGATACACGCCGTGGCTTCCCTGCTGCTGGGGCTGGAGTTTCGCAGCGTAGTGAAGGCGCTGCCGGGGAAGAAGTTCGTGCTGATATAAAGACTACATCCTGCCCCACCGCCGCTATGCGCCGTGCTAATATGCTTTTCGTATTCCCCCTTCTGATAGTGGCTCTCGGCTCGGCAGCCTGGTTTTACCATCAAGGGCAGCTGCGCCAGCAAGCTACAGTGCAGCAACTGCTAGCGCTGGAGCGCCGGGCAACGGCTAACAACCAGCTAATGAGTGGGCAAGACAAAGCCACTATTTTGGGGATTAGGAAAGCGGTGAATCGAAATCGCCAACACCACCGCGACATGGAGGTACTGCGCATGGCCGAACAAATCGGCTTACGCACACTTAGCCTGACGGACACCCTGCAGACCCTGCGGCGGCAGCTTAGTAGTGCGCGCCCATTGGCTCCCTTTCCAAACAGTTACTACTCAAGTACCACTGTGGAACCTGCTGTTGTGAATGAGCTAAGCAGGCACCTGGACCGGTACGTCGCTTTCATCCGGACATCAGTCCCGGATGCCGTGCCGCTTACGAAAGACCCGTTTACCAAGCCCATGCGCGAGGCCTTCAGTGCGTTTTACTTTGAAAAGCTGCCCGTGGCGGCGGTACTTACAACGTATACCCGGCTGGAGGCGCAGATTAGACGCTACAGTGAAGAGGCCTTGCGCAACAACGCCCAGAAAGTCGGCAGCAGCTGCTGCTTTTGCTTTGATAGAATTGCTTTGCAGTCCGTGGCCGAATCCAATACCGTAGTGCCGGGCGGCACCTATCGCAGCCAGCTTTTTCTAAGCCAGTCCATCTCTGATGTCTTCTTTTCCGAAGCCACGGTTAATGGCAAATCAGTTGAGCTGCTCTACCCCGGGCATGCCAAGGTTGCGTTTCGTACTCCCCAGCTTAACCCAGGCCAGCCCGATACTTTACGAGCACAATGGCAGGGCGTCATTCGGGCCAGGGACTTTCCGTACGATACTGCCTGGCGGCTGACTGTGCCATACTTCATCATCATTCCAGCTGCGCGATGAGCCTCCGGACTTACCTGGTACTGGCCTTGCCGTTGGCCATTATAGGCGCTGCAGCGTATGTTTTCTACCAGCAGTATGAGCTGCAGAAGCGTTTGGACTTACAGCTGCAGGAGCTGGACTACACGCTAATGGAGCGCAATGAGCGCAACGACCAGGCCGCGGAACACCAGTTAAGAAACATTCAGGCATCCGTGGTTAAAAACCAGAATCAGGCCAGTGACTTAACCGTGCTTCATGGCGCAGAAAGCCTGCGCCAGCAGACCAAGGCATTGTGCGAGGTGTTGCATGCCCGTCGCGAAGACCTGCTTCGTGCAACGGGTAACAACCCCGGCACCCTCCTGCTCCGCCATCGCAACGCTACCGACCAAGTTAAAGGATACTTAGGTCCCGGCACCGCTGCCGCCCAGCAAATACACAAGGATATAGCCCGTTATAAAGCCCGCACCCGGCAGTATTACCCGACCGACACTGCGCAGCTGGCCTTTCCCTCGCTTCAGGCCGTTACCGTTGTGGTTGCCCTGGCCGCCTTCTCCCAGCTGGAAGCCGATGTGCTGGCCCGTGAAAGACGGTTTCAGCAGGATTTGGCCAAACGTGTTGGGACCAAACAGCTGCTTGGCAGATTGAAAATTATGGCCTCAGCCGAATCCAACCTAGTAGCTCCCGGCGAACTGTATCGGGCAAAGCTGTTTATAGACAGAGTACTAGTAATTGAAAACGCTCAGATGTATTGCAATGGGCAGCCAGTAGAAATGGGCCCCGACGGCATTGGTCGGGTGAGCTTTCGGGCCCCAATGCAGCCCGGCCGCGCTACCTGGAAGGCTTCCATGCGCTTTCGCATCAATGGCCGTGACACTACTTTTCAAAGGCTGGTTAACTACCGGGTGGCCCGCCGCTAGTGTAAGCCCAGGCCCTAATCCGGCCACTGGCTTTTTCAAGATGCAGCCTTGTTCTGGGCATCCGTGGCTTCGATTTGTCAAGAGCTCCATGTGCCCCTGGTCAGCCGGTCATTCGTTTATCAGCTAGCTGCAACCCATGTTGAGCAGGCGTGGGTAGCAGCCTCCACTATTCACCACTTAGAGCTTATCTGGAAAAGAGAGGAGCGTCATGCTGTGCATGACGCTCCTCTCTTTTCCAGGCAAAGTATTTATCGAATAGCCTGTTACCCGAGTGTGCTTTGGCAGCCTTCAATTAAGAAATTACCAATTCTTTCTCTTAGCAAATAAAGGGATAGTGCTGGCCCGATTTTTCAAACTAGATTTGTTATCTTCTATCTTTTTCCAAATTTTTCCAATGAAAAAGCCTATACTAATTGTAGCGAGTCTGCTTCTGCTGTCAGTAACAGAGCGAACAGTAGTTGCGCAAGCGCTGGACCCTGGATTCACGGTGTCTACTATTTACGCCCCGGGCGGGGTGGAGTCGGTAGCTGAGCAGCCCGACGGCAAGCTCCTGGTTGTTGGCAACTTCTTTCGCATCAATGGTAGCCCGGCCTACCACGTCAGCCGATTCAATACCAACGGCAGCCTGGATGCGGCGTTTCAGCAAAATGTAGGTACCGCCACCCGGCCTTTTGAAGTTACGCTGGCCCCTAATGGCAAGATTTACTTAAGCACCGAGCTATCTACTCCCATAACGGCAGGCGGGATAACCCGAACGGGCGTGTTGCGATTGAATGCCGATGGCACGGGCGATACATCCTTTAATGCCGGGAACGGGCTGGCTTCGCAGTCATTCTACTACCTGGACGACGTTTTACCCCTGGCCAATGGCCAATCGATTGTGGTAGGCGCGTTTGAATCTTTCAATGGCGTTCCCGCTAATTGCATTGTCCGCTTAACGGCATCGGGCGCCGTAGACCCAACCTTCAACACTGGCACCGGGACTGGCGGGCCCTATTCCGAAATCACCTCTATCACGGCCTTGCCCAACGGCAAATACATGATTGCGGGGGAATTTGATTCGTTTAATGGCACTCCTTGCAACGGGCTGGCCCGCCTGAACGCCGACGGCAGCTTCGACCCTACTTTCACCAGCCCCCTGGTCAGCAACTCCTATATTATCAACATGACGGTTCAGCCGGATGGTAAAATCCTGCTGAGCGGTACTATGCGCTTTGGAGCGGGTTCCAGCTCCCAGAGCCTGGCTCGCGTGCTTCCATCCGGTGCCATTGACCCTGGATTTACGCCTCCTGCCCTTAACGCATTTGCCGTTTCCACTTATTCCGGGAATGCCATGCAGGTACAGCCTGATGGTAAAATTCTTTTTATTAACCGCGCGGGTGTTCCCAATACCAGCGCGGCCCGCGTAGCTCGCTTAAACATCGACGGCACGCTCGACACGTCGTTTCAGGTAGGTAGTGGCCCCGATATTAGTCCAGCGACCATTAAGCTACTGGCTAACGGCCGGATTCTGGTAGGCGGCTTTTTCAACACCTTCAATACCACCCTCGACCGCACGCTGGTGCAGCTGAACAGCTCCGGTACTATCGACCCCTCGTTTCAGCCCCTTATCCAAAACGTAGGCAACATTACTTCGCTGCAGCGGCAGCCCGACGGCAAATATGTAGCTGGCGGCAACTTTTCGGAGATTAATGGACAAATCGTGCGGCGGCTGACCCGCTTTAATCCCAGCGGAAGCATCGATGCTACGTTTACCCCGCCCACTATCAATACGACCAGCATCGCGAGCCTGGCCCTGCAGCCTGATGGACGCCTCCTGGTTGTAATCCCACAGTCGGTGCAGCGCCTGCTGGCTAATGGCAGTGCGGATAACAGCTTTACTCCGCCTACCTACACCAATAGCTTCCTTACCAAAATGCTGTTGCAGGCAGATGGTCGTATTGTGCTCGCCGGCTACTCGGTTTTCCAAAACGGGACTCTGCTTACGTCCCCCATTACCCGCCTATTAAGCAATGGGAGCGTGGATAACACCTTTAGCACCGCCACAACGCAGCCGCAGCGAATCGGCGCTGTGTTTTCGCTGGCCCAGCAAGCCAATGGCAAACTACTGGTGGGCGAAAGCACTTCGATAAAGCGCCTGGAAGTTTCGGGCGCTCCCGATGCTACCTTCACCTCGCCCGAGGTAGAGGCCCGCTCGCTGGCGCTGCAGTCTGACGGAAAGATTCTGGTAGGTAGTAACTCATTCGCAGCCCCGAGTGGGATGCCCTTGCCCGCGCTTGTACGCCTGACTACCGCCGGCGGTGAAGACCTCAGCTTTACCCCGCCCGCAATTGAAGGTCTGATTAACTCGGTGGTTATCCAGCCTAACAACCGGATTCTGCTGGGTGGCGCATTCACTAGCCCCAATCTGCCCAGCAACCTGGCCCGGGTGCTGACTACCGGTCAGGCCGATGTGTCCTTTGCCGCGACGGCCGCACCCAATGGCGCGGTGCAAACCATGCTGGTACAGGCCGATGGCAAAATTGTGCTGGGTGGTAGCTTTACTGCCCTGAGCGGCCAGCCCAGCATGAGCCTGGCCCGCATCACCGCCACCAATGTGCTGCACATGGCCGCGCCCCAGGCCGTTGCCACCCGCACCGAGGCCTGGCCCGTACCTGCCCAGGGCAGCCTGAACCTTGCTCCCGCCCCCACCGCCCAGGCCCAGGCCGTGGAGCTGCTCGACGCTCTAGGCCGCCCCGTGCTGCAACAGCCGCTGCTGGGCTCCGCCACCGTAACGCTGCCCCTCGACAACATCAAGCCCGGCATCTATCTGCTGCGCGTCACCTACAGCGAAGGCGTAGTTACCCGCCGCATTCAGGTGCAATAAACCCAGCCGGAAACCTGGCAGAAAGGGGACGAGCCTAGTGGTTCGTCCCCTTTTTTTGGCCGGGCCATTCCCTCTTCCGCCTACCTTGCAGCCATGTTGCTTCTCAACGGAACCTTGCTAGCGGCGCAGTCCCTGCCCTTACCCAACCGTGGCTTCACCTTTGGCGACGGTTTTTTTGAAACCCTGATAGTGGAGAACGGCCGCCTGCGCCTGGCCGCCGACCACTGGGCCCGCATGGAGCAGGCCGCCGCCGCGCTTTACCTGGAGCTGCCCGACGCCCTGGACTCAGCCGAAAAGCTGGAGAAACAGCTAGCGCGTCTGGCTGAAGTCCATACACTGCGGGCTGCCCGCCTGCGCCTCCATGTCTGGCGGGCCGGCGCAGGCCTCTACACCCCAGAAAGCAGCGCGGCCGAATGGCTGGCCACCGCCGCCCCGTATGTGGCAAATGACAGCTTGATAATGCAGGCAGATTTCGCCCGGCAAACCCACTCCATCTACTCTCCGCTTAGCTTTTGCAAAGGCCCCCAGGCCTGGATTTACGTGCGGGCCGCCCACGAGCGGCAGCAGCGCGGGCTCGATGAAATTATCCTCTGCGATACTGCCGGGCACGTAGCAGAGGCAGGTGCAGCCGCCATTTTTTGGATGAAAGACGGCATGCTCTACACCCCCTCCCTGGAAAGCGGCTGCGTGGCGGGCGTGCGCCGGGCACAGGTGCTGCGGGCGGCGCGGGCAGCCGGCGTGAAGTGCCACCAAGGCCTGTTCAAGGAGGAAGTGCTGCTGGCAGCCAATGCCGTATTCACGGCGAATGCAGCAGCTGTTCGGCTGGTGCGCCACATCGGTTGGGTGGCGTTTGCCGGGGCGCTACCACCCTTCCTGGCTAGGGTTGTGGCACAAACCGATGAAAAATGGTGACGGTATCGGCCCGGATAACCGGAGCCCTGACCTCCTCGACGGGAATGAAGATGCTGACTTCGGTGCTGTCGGCTTCGGCAATGGTGCTCGTGAGGGCCTCGGCCCGGGCGATGCTATCGGCCTCCGCAATAGCACGCATGGCGACGCTATCAATTACTGGCGCGGCCGGCTTAAAACGCAGCCGCCACGCCACCCGCTGCAGCTCGGCGTCGAGCGCCATCACCGCCTTTACGGGAGGCGAGCTACTGCTCAAGTCGCGCCGCGTGATGGTGATGCTCCCCACGCGCCCATCGGGCTGCACGGTGAGCCGGGCGTATATGGTGCCCCCTATGCCTGCCTGCAGCGCCAGGGCGGGGTAGCTGATAAAGTGTCGGATGTAGTGATTGAAAACGTCTGCCGCGTCCGTCCGTTCGGCCGAATCAGCTAGCTGCCAGAAGCGCGGCAGCAAAGGCATCATGCCCGTAGAAGCAGCCGGTGCCGGTGCCGGTGCAGACGTGGGCGTCGGGCCCACCGGGCGGGCTGCTTTCTTGCTTTTTTCACGCGGCGGGGAAGTTACGCCCCCCTGCGCCCCGCCCTCGCGGGCCAGTACCAGGCCCAGGACGCACAACACAAAACAAACTGCCCGGCAGTGTAACACTTGTTTTTTTCTTTAATAGCTTTCCTCGTCAGGCCCACAGAGGTAAGTTGCCCGATGTGCTTATACGGCCACCGGCGCCTTAATAGCCGGCCAGGGGTCGTAGTTCAGCAGCTCAAAGTCCTCGAATTTAAACCCGAAGATGTCCGTTACCTCGGGGTTGATGCGCATCTGCGGCAGCGGGCGCGGCTCGCGGCTGAGCTGTAGCTCGGCCTGCTCCAGGTGGTTGCTGTAGAGGTGGGTGTCGCCGCCGGTCCAGATGAACTCGCCGGGCTGCAGGCCGGTTACCTGGGCCACCATGAGGGTGAGCAGGGCGTAGGAGGCAATGTTGAAGGGCACCCCCAGGAACACGTCGGCCGAGCGCTGGTAAAGCTGGCAGCTGAGCTTGCCATCGGCCACGTAGAACTGAAACAGGGCGTGGCAGGCGGGTAGCTTCATGGCCGGCAGGTCGGCCACGTTCCAGGCGCTCACCACCATGCGGCGTGAGTCGGGCTGCGTCTTCAGCTGTTGAATAATCTGGCTGATTTGGTCGATGTGGCCCCCGTTTCCATCGGGCCAGCAGCGCCACTGGTAGCCATACACCGGGCCAAGGTTGCCGTGTTCGTCGGCCCACTCATCCCAGATACTCACGCCATTGGCTTTCAGATAGGCAATGTTGGTGTCGCCCTGCAAAAACCACAGCAGCTCGTGGATGATGCTTTTCAGGTGCACCTTTTTGGTAGTAACCAGCGGGAAGCCTTCGGCCAGGTTGAAGCGCATCTGCGGCCCGAAGATGGACACCGTGCCCGTACCGGTGCGGTCGGTCTTGACGGTGCCGGTGCTAATAATCTGGCGGAGAAGGTCGTGGTATTGACGCATAGACGGATGCGGGATGCTAGGTGGGCAATGCCGGTAGGTTTGGCTTGGCCAAAGGTAAGAACCATACCATCCTCCGCTGTCCCCATGCTTGCACGTGTTCCAGGCGCACGCCTACCGCCCCCCTTGTGATGCCCATCCTGCTATCCGCGTGCGCAGCCTGCCCTATGCAAGCAGGAAATGACGGCGCAGACGTACTGCGCCCACAGACCGAAGTCCTGATTATGGCCTTTCACGGTTGAATTCCCTTAGTTCAGCGAATTGAACAAAACCGTGAAAGGGGACTCGGTAGCTTCGGTCTGCCTTCTGCTCGGCCATCTGATTTTACCCAGCCTTTTAATGGGCTGGGATAAGCGTCACCATTCTGATGGCCGCCGGCTGACTCGCCTTAGCATTCAACTTGTAATTAATAATTCCTCTAACCATTTTGAACTCTATGAATCATCTCTCCTCTTCTCCTTTCAAGCCGCGACACCGCTCCACTTTGGTTGGTGCCCTGCTGATGATGGGATTAGCGCCACTGTTCGCTCAGGCTCAGCCAAGCCTGGTGATTACCGGGCCAAACCCGACCCAGATATTTGCCGGAACCTACAACAACATAACCGTGCAGAATGGCGGCTTTGCGAACCTACTCGGTAACATTACCGTGAATGGCGTGCTGCGTGTAGAGGCCGGCTGTGGTTTTGTGACCTTGACATCTGCCGGAGGAACATGTTATACGATAAGCGGGCCAGGCAGCGTAGAAATTGCACAAAATGGCTTCTTGGGCATTTGTTCCCCGCTGGGCATCAGCGCCAGCGGCGCCACGGGCGACGTGCAGGTAACCGGTACGCGCAGCTTCTCTAATCGCGGCTCCTACACCTATGGCAACGCGGGCGACCAGATTACAGGCTCAGGACTTCCTTCTCCGGTACTTGCCGTGGGTAAGCAGAATGCCGGAACGCTACGCTTCTCCCAAAATGTGAACGTACTTGGCAGACTGGGCGTGTATGACATGGGCAATATTGACACCAATGGGCAAACCGTCACATTGGTATCCAATGCGATGGAAACCGCCATGGTGGCTCACATCGGCACGGGTGCGGTAGTAGGCAACCTAACGGCGCAGCGCTACATCGACGACTCCATGAACCCTGGCCTGGGCTACCGTCACCTGGTGGCTCCGGTTTCCGGCCCTACGGTAGCGAGCTTCGGCACAGGTGGCACGCCAATGGTGGTCAACAGCGCCTACAACACCTCGACCGCACCGGGGCAGGTGACGCCCTTCCCCACCGTGTTTCGTTACAACCAGGCGCGGCTGACAACATCACCAGCAACCTCCGTCTCCGCCTTCGATAAAGGGTGGGAATCGCCGGCCAGCCTTAGTGAGCCAGCCCTTCTGGCTATGGGCCATACGGTGCAGCTGGCCGGCGGAACCACCCTGAGCTTCACCGGCACGGTCGCGAACGGCACACAGACCATTCCGCTGACCCGCAACGTGGGGGCCACGGCCGCCGAGTCAGGCTGGAACTTTATCGGCAATCCCTACGCCTCGCCCCTGAGACTGAATACCATCACAGCAGGGCAGCGCACTAACATGGACGCGGCCTTTTATGTCTATGAAAGCACCTCGCGGTATGGCGGCAGCTACCGCAGCTACGTCAACGGCGTGGGCAATCCAAACATCGGCATGGGCCAGGCCTTCTTTGTGCGGGTGAGCGATGGACAGACCAGCGGCTCGCTCACGCTCGACAACACCAACCGCGAATCTTCCGGCGTAAACCAGCCGCCCGTGCGCCGGGACGCGCCCGACCAGCGCCCGCAGCTGCAGCTCACGCTGGCCGGCAATGGCCTGCGCGACGTGCTGACCCTGTACGCCCAGCCCGGCGCCAGCCCGGCCTTCGACCGTGAGTATGATGCGGTGAAGAGGCCCAACCCTAACGGATTGAACCTGGCGTCGCTGACCACCGCTGGTCAGCAGCTGGCCATCGACGGCCGCCCAGCCTTCACACAGGTCACTGCCATTCCGCTGTTGGTAGAGGTGCCGGCCGCCGGCCGCTACACCCTCTCGGCCAGTGAGCTGGCCAACCTGCCCGCCGGTACCCGCGCCGAGCTGGTAGACAACCTCACCAGCACCCGCACCGCCCTGACGTCTGGCACCAGCTACCTCTTCACCCTGGCCGGCACCACTGCCCCTGGCCGCTTCTGGGTAAGCCTGACGCCGGCCGCGGCACCACTGGCCACATCCCTGGCCCTGGCTGCCCAGGTAATAGCTTACCCCAACCCAGCACATGGCCAGCTTACGGTGTTGCGCCCCCAAGGGAGCGTGGCAACGGCCGCCGTGCTGCTCAACAGCCTTGGGCAGACGGTACGGTTGCTGGCTCTCCCCACCGCCGAGACGCGGGTGGACTTGAGTGGCCTCGCCGCCGGGGTATACACCCTGCGCATGACCATTGATGGCCAGCCGGTGGCCAAGCGCGTGGTGCTTGAGTAGTTTTTCCAGTCTGCCCCGGCCCTGCACCCTAAGCTGGGAGGGGCCGGGGCTTCGGCCCATTTTTCATCATCTGGTTTTACACGTACGAAATATCTCTTTCTTATACTCTCGTTGGCGCTGGCTCAACAGACGCTGGCCCAGCCGGACGGCGGAGGGCCCACTCCAGGGGGAGCCACGCCTGTGCCCGTGGATGGAGGCGTGAGCCTTCTACTTGCTGGCGGCGTGGCTTATGGCCTGAACCGGTTACGGCGCCGCCGACAACTCTAGCTACTTCCTCGTCGAACAGGGCCTCTGGCCTTCACTGCCATCGACTTAATCATCAAAACTCGAATTCTTGACCTATAAGGCAAGAGGCAGGTACTCTTATCCCGTCCTGTCTGAGACGCGAAATTGAAGAACACGCGTAGCAGTGGCGCTAGCTACCACACCATAAGTAAAAATCAAAAAAGCCGCCCCTTGCAGGGCGGCTTTCAAGGCCGCAGTATTCTTAAACCGCAGGGGATGCAACAACTTTATTTTCATACTTCTGAACAGCCATTCTAATCCGAGAAGCCATTCCATAAAGGTCGTCTAATGACGTAATGTCGATTCTTTCACCGCCTTCGCTGTCGAACACAGTAACAAATTTCTTGCTACCATTGAAGTGAAGCCTACAAATAGGCTTGCGGTTATTATCATCCAGCAAAATGCCGCAATAAGACTGTACGTCCCTCATCACGACCCTATTCACAGCAACTGTTTTACGAAGAATAGCCCGGACAATCATGAAGCCTTCTGTTTCTTCGACTGTCGTTTCTATGTCCTTATCCCTCACTTCAGAATCCGTACTTACCAAAGTTTCAGGTCTTGAATGAACGGGTACTTCAGCAACTAAAGGGCCTTGTCCGGTTGTATCAATCATTGCTGACCGAAGGCGCATGGTTATTTTATCATTCAGAAACTGATGAAATGACCGATGAACCAAGGCACTGAACTGTTCCTTAAGCTTCGTAGTCAACACTCCATCGTAAACCTGTTTGGATATAAAATGAACAAAATCAGCTGAGGGCTGAGTGAACTGCTCATCAAAATACTTCTTGAAGGCCCGCATATACTTAAGGTTATATGCGGCAAAAAGCAGGTCATCTATGTTGAAGAAAGGCTTGCTAAGCTTCTTGATTTCAGCAACATCATGTTCGTTAAAACTCAGTAAGTCAAACTCCAAAAATGGCCGCTCATCCATCTTATTGGGCTGTTCTAAATCAGTAAACAAACGGTAAACAATGCCATTGGTTAGGATGGCCACCCTTGCCTCAGTTACATGAAAATAGCGAAACAGCTGGCTTGCATGATTGACATTTAACTCTGCTCCAACATGCTTACATTCAATCAAGATAATTGGTTTGCCGTCGCGCATGATGGCATAGTCTATTTTCTCACCCTTTTTTGTACCAATATCACATATAAACTCTGGTACTACTTCGGTTGGGTCGAACACATTATAACCCAGAGAGTTGATAAACGGCATAACCAAGGCCGTCTTCGTTGCCTCTTCTGTTTGAATGAAAGACACCTGCTTCTGCGCTCTTGAAGCTAAGTTGCTTAATTGGTCAATTATTTCCATGAGAAAAACTATTAGAAAAAAGTTGATAGACAATGATATGCAAAGTAGGAGTAATAACTAATAAAACAAAAAGCCACCCCTTGCAGGGCGGCTATTTTGATTCTTAGAGTTGCAGGAACTACATCGTCTTGCTAGCCGGAGCAGCAGCGGGAGCCGGCGTAACAGCGGCTTCGGCCTTAGCTGCTTTTTTGGCGCAGCAGCTGGGCGTAGCCCCAAGAGAGGCTGCAGCGCCTTCCTTGCTGCAATGCGCCTTGGCTTCGGCCGAGCAGGCTTCTTTCTTCTTGCCTTTCTTTCCTTCTTTGTCGTGGCCTTCGTGGGCGAAAGCAGCGGAGCCGGTGAAAGCCAGCAGGGCGAGGGCGAGCAGGGTCTTTTTCATGATGGTGGTGAAATGAAGGGGATAAAAGAGGGAAAGCTTCGTTAGCAGGCCCTAAGATACACAAATACGGCCTATGTCGGGCAGCGGGAGCTGCCTACTTCAGCTTTTGCTCCAGCAGGGCCACCACTTCCTTGTTGCCGCTTTCCTTGGCCATGGCCAGGGCATCCTTGCCGTCTTCGTCCTTGGCTTTGGCATCGGCGCCGCTGCTCAGCAGCAGCTCCACCATGGCTTTGCTGCCTTTGCCGGCGGCGGCCATTAGCGCGGTGGCTTTGAACCCGTCGGGCTGGTTTACCTGGGCCTTGTACTTGAGCAGGACCTTCACCAGTTCGATGTTGTTATTGGAAGCCGCGGTGATAAGGCAGGTAGTGGGGAAGCCGGGTACAATCTCAATGGGGGCGTTGGGGTTGGCGCCCCCCGCCAGCAGGGTTTCAGCAGCTGGAATATCGTTTTTCAGCATAGCCTTCGACAGGCCCTGGGCCTGGGTGGATAGGCCCATAAAAAAGAGGGTAACCGTAAAAAATAGTATGCGCTTCATTGTATAAAAAAGTCCCTTTTAGTGAATCTCAACACAAATATTACCCGGCTAAGCGCTGTTCCCCATACCTGCTGCGCAATTGCTGAGCTAAGTATAAGTACTTGTTCTAAAAGTCATATTACTACTGCCAGCAGCGTTTTGTCATATAAGGCTTGGGCCTGAAACCACCCAGGCTATTGTTACACCCCTGCCAGGCAAGCGCTCCGCTGACGTGCGCCGCACAGGCGCAAGCCTTCAGCTGCTGCCACTGCCCTTGCGCTGGGGAATGGAGGAGCGAAAGCATCCGGGGCACTCCTGCTTCCTGATTCCTGTCGATGCTTCCGAAACAATTGGCGAAATCAGGGCGTTGCTGGTAGCTGCGCCGCTGCTGTTGCAGTGGCCTGGCAGCCGGTGGGGTCGACTTTCACCCCCGGCCTCTAAAATCCCGGGCTTCGTTGCCTGCCCCTCATGCCACTTCGCCGCCTTGCTCATCTCACCTTACTTGCGTTAGGCCTGCTATCGCTGCTGAGCGTGTTTTATGTCGCGCAGCTGCGCTTCAACTACAACTTCAACGACTTTTACCCCGCCGGCGACCCCGACCTGGACTACTACGAGGGCTACACCCGGCGCTTCGGCAACGACAACGACTACCTGCTGCTGGGCCTGGAAGCCCCCGCCGGCCGCACCGTGTTCGACCCCGGCTTTCTGCGCCGGGTGGATGCGCTTACCCGGCTGGCCCGGCAGGAGCGGCACGTCGTGTCGGTGACGTCACCCACTACCCTCGCCAACCCCGTGGTGGAGGGGCTGGGCTTTTTCAACCTGCCCTACCTGCACCCCGACGAGCCCGGGCGTCGGGCCGCCGACTCGGTTCTGATTTACCGCACCCCCGGCCTGGTGGGCAATGTGTTCAGCCCCGATGCGCGGGCCGTGACGCTGGTTATTCAAACCACCCCCGACCTGCGCAAGCCGCCCGGCGACTCCCTGCTGGCCGTGCTGCGCGGCGGCCTGGCCCGGCTGCAGTTTCCCGAAGGCAGCTACCACTTCGCCGGCCGCGCCGTGGCCCAGTCGGTGTTTGTCGACCGCCTGCAGTTTGAGCTGGCGCTGTTCATGAGCTTGTCGGTGCTGCTGGTCACGGGCCTGCTCTGGTTTACGTTTCGCACCTGGTGGGGCGTGGTGATGCCGCTGGTGGTGGTGCTGGGCGCCATTCTCTGGGGCCTGGGCGTGATGGGCGCCTGCGGCGTCAGCATCGACCTGATGACGGCCCTGCTGCCGGTGATGATGTTCGTGGTGGGCACTTCCGACACGGTGCACATCATCACGCGCTACGTGACCGAGCTGGGCTACGGGGCCAGTAAAAAGCAGGCCCTGCTGGTCACCCTCAAAGAGTCGGGCTTCGGCTCGGGGCTGTCGGCCCTCACCACCAGCCTGGGCTTCTTCACGCTGATGACGAGCAACATCCGGCCAATTTTCAACTTCGGGCTGTTCACGGGCATCGCCGTGCTGCTGGCCTTTGTGCTCAGCTTCACCCTGCTGCCGGCCCTGCTCTTCCTGCTGCGCAAGCCCGAGCTGCGGGTGCCGCGCGCGCAGGGCCACAGCTGGGACGGCGTGCTGGGCCGCCTGTTTCGCACGGTGCTGAGCCGGCGGCGGGTAGTGTTTGCCGTCAGCGCCCTGGTTATTCTGGCGGCCATTGGCTTTTCCACGCGGGTACGCATCAACTCCGCCCTGCTCGACGACCTATCGAAAAACGACCCCGTGCGCCTGGACTTTGCGTTTTTCGAGAAGCAGTTCGCCGGCGTGCGCCCCTTCGAGCTGGAGCTGCAGCCCCAGGGCGGGCGCAGCATCTACGACCTGCAGGTGCTGCGCCAGACCGAGCGCATCGAAACCTACCTGGGCAGCACCTACGGCCTGCGCTTTGCCGCCTCCCCGGTTACCCTGGTGAAGTCGGTACGCAAAGCCCTGAACGGCGGCGGGCTGGCCGAATACCGCCTGCCCGCCGACACCCTGGAGCTGCGCCGCCTGCGCAGCAAGCTCAAGCTGTTTCGCAAAAAAGCCGAGTTCCGGGCCCTGGCCACGCCCGACGGGCAGGCGGGCCGCCTCACCGGCCGCATGGCCGACGTGGGCAGCATACGGGCCGGGGAGCTCAATGCCGGCCTGCGACAGTTTATCCGCAGCTCCGTCGATTCCACCGTGCTGCGCACCCGGCTCACGGGCTCGTCCAACCTCATCGACAAAAACAACGAGGACCTGACCCTGAACATGATTACCGGCATGGTCATAGACGTGGCCATGGTGGCCCTGATTGTGCTGCTGCTGTTCCGCTCGGGCCGCATGGTGGTGGTGGTGCTCATTCCCAACCTAGTGCCTATTCTGGTGGTGGCTGGCGTAATGGGACTGGCCGGCGTCAACATGAAAGTCAGCACCAGCATCATCTTCACCATCGCCTTTGGTATTGCTGTCGACGACACCATTCACTTCATCAGCAAGCTGCGGCTCACGCTGGCCCAGGAGCCCAACATCTTCCGGGCCGTGCGCCGCACCTACCTCATGGCCGGCAAGGCCGTCATCGTCACCTCCCTAATTTTGGTGGGCGGCTTTTCCACCCTGCTTTTCTCCTCATTCGACGGCACGTTCTACGTGGGCTTCCTGATTGGGCTAACCCTGCTTTTCGGGGTGGTAGCGGAGCTTACCCTGCTGCCGCTGCTTATTCTGTACTTCTACAAGCGCAAGCCCGCTGAGCTGGTGGAGTAGTAAGCCATTGCATGGGTGCCGGCTTCACTCCCAAACCTCCCAAAAGGAGAAGAAAGGCACCCGAACCCTGATGAGCCGAAGGCACTGCGTATTTTTACAGCAAAAGCCCCTTTTATGATGAATATACCCGCCCCATTCTTTACCCGCTTATTTACCCTGGCCCTGCTCTTGGCCGCCGGCCTGTTCAGCAGCGCCTGCGAGAAAGAAGACACCACCGACTATGCCAAGGTAGACGAAAGCATTATCCAGAAATACCTGGCCGACAACATGATTACCAACGCCCAGAAGCAGCCCTCCGGGCTGTACTACGTGCCGGTTACAACCCTGCCCAACAACACCCGGGCCACGGCGGGCCGCACCGTGTCAGTGCTTTACACCGGCATGCTGATGGACGGCACGGTGTTCGATGCGACTTCCCGCCGCAACAACCGCCCGTTTTCCTTCATGCTCGGCCGCGGCCAGGTGATTCAGGGCTGGGACGAAGGCATTGCCCTCATGCGCAAAGGCGAGCGAGGAGTATTACTCATCCCCTCGGGCCTGGGCTACGGCAAGCCCGGCTCCCCTCCTTCCATTCCAGCCAATGCCGTGCTTCGCTTTGAAGTGGAGCTGGTTGATGTGCAGTAAGTCGGCCTGCCTCACCTACAGCATTTTCCAGGTTGTATTTAGAAGAAGTTAAAAGTTGAGAGTTAAAAGTTAAAAGGACGTTCTGCTTTTTAACTCTCAACTTTTAACTCCATACCCAGACTCAAAATCAACTCTGTTCCCCGGTGGCCTGCAATCAGCAGACTACCGGGGTTATTTTTTGGAGCAGCCCGGCATGGTGCGGAGCCCGGCTCAAAATGCTTTCGTTGCCGAGCAGCAATAATTGCTGACGGGCCCGGGTAAGCGCCACATTCAGCTTGCGGTCCACGGTGCCGTCCTCGTTGGGCGACACCATCAGCTCCAGCTGGTGCTCGTGGTGGCAGCAGAACGACACGATGATGACGTCGCGCTGCGAGCCCTGGTAGCGCTCCACGGTATCCACACTAACCTGAGCCAGGGCCGGCAGTTCCATTTCGGCCGCCAGCCCGGCCAGGCGGGCCCGGATGAGGGCGGCCTGGTTGCGGTAGCTGGCAATAATGCCTAAGGTGGTTTCGGGGTTGAAACTGGCGCCGTAGCCCTGCACCACGTAAGCCGCAGCGCGGGCGGCCAGGTCGGCCTCCTGGGCCGACTCCTTCATGGACAGGTCTTCAGGCTGGCGGCGAGTAGGCACGAATACCACCCGGCGCTGGCTCAGGGCCTGGGTCAGCGCATCGGTGCAAGTGGGCCAGCCGCGGCGCTCCAGGGGCTGCTGCTGCCAGGGCAGGGGGCAGCGCAGCTGGTTCTGATAGAACGGCTCGTTCACCAGCACGGCCAGCTCCTGGTGCATGCGGTACTGGTCGGCCAGGGTGCCGTGGGCGTGCGGCCACTGGGCTTCCGCCTTCTTGAAAAGCCGCTCGAAGTAGGAGTTGCGCAGGTTGGTGAGGCCCAGCTCCTGCTGCAGCAGTTCGGCGGCTTCGGGCGCAATGGCGCTGGCTTCGGGCTCCTGGGCCACCACGGCCGGCAGCTGGCGGTGGTCGCCGATGAGAATAAACTTGCGCACCTTGGCCAGCAGCGCCAGCATGGGCGCTTCCAGCACCTGGCTGGCTTCGTCCACCACGGCCAGCTCAAACTGCTTGAGGGTGAACAGCTCCGGCTTGCCCAGCAAGCTGGCTACGGTGCCCACGTAGAACGGACAGGTTTTGAGCCGGTCGCGCACGGCCTGCCGCGTGGGGCAGTCGCGCAGCATGTTATCGAGCAGGTAGGGGCGGTAAATCGGGGCCGTCCCCAGGCGCGAGCCCACCCGGATAAAGGGCAGGCCCGCCGCTACCAGCTGCTCGCAGATTTCATCCACGGCGCGGTTGGTGTAGGCCGCCAGCAGGGTGTGCTTGTCTTCGCGGTACAGGCGCTCGGCCAGCTCGCGCAGCACAGCCCGGGTCTTGCCCGTGCCGGGGGGGCCGCAGAGCACAAACCAGTCGGGCGCCGCCAGGGCGCGGGCCACCACTTCCGGCGCCGTGTTCGCAGGCGCCGCAGTCGGCGTCCACCCTTCCGGCTCCCGCGGGCCGATGCGGGCCAGCAGGCGCTTACGGCGCTCGGGGTTCAGGCCCAGGAAAGCCGACAGGCCGGCCCATTCCCGGCGGAAAGTGTCGTAGGTGTCGGGCTCCAGGGCCCAGTGGCTGTGCCCGTGCAGGTAGCGCGGGGCCATGCGCCGGTTGCGCACGCTGAGCACCACGCGGCCGTCGGCGCCCAGGTCTTCGGCCAGCACCACCTTCACCACCTGGCTGTCTAGGGGACTTAGAGACTTGGGGGCTTGGGGACTTGGGTTTTCATCCTTTTCCGTAAAGTTTTGGGCTTTACGGCGGCGGGGATACAAAATCAAGGTGTCGCCGGCGCGGAAGTTGACTTCCCTCCCACCGGGCGGGCGCTGGAAAACCAAGTGGGGCCCCAGCCCGTCGCCGGACTCGTCTTCGGCATTGCTGTGGTCTTCTACCAGCTCCAGCTCGTCGAGCAGGCTGAAGTTCTGGTGCTTGCGGGCCTGGGGCAGCAGCCACAGCCCGGCCTGCCCGGCGGCATCGCCGGGGCGCGACTCGTCGCCGAGCAGGGTCAGGCGCATCTCACGGGCGGTAAAGCGGATAATCTCCAGGCAGTAGGCCCGCTCGCAGGCGTCGGCGGCGGCCCAGGCGTTGGCCACGTGCTCGGCCTTGGCGCGGCCGAAGCTGGGCAGGCCGGCCAGGTTGGGCTTGAGCACCGGCGCCAGCAGCTGCTCTACGTGGCGGGGGCCGCTGGCGCGGGCCAGCAGCAGCTCGGTGCCCACCAGCTGGTTGCGCGCCATCAGCAGCCGGTCTACCATTTCCGGGTCCTGGTCGACGCGGCGCACGGCAGCCTGCCCCACGGCCGCGTTGGAGTACAGGATGCTGGTGCGGCCACGCCCGGCAGTTTCGCCATCGGCCCCGTACACCGACTCCAGCAGCAGGCGGTAGAGCTGGGCCTGGGCCGTGTGGTTGGTCCAGGGCGGCCCGCCGGGCACCGACTTCGAGCTTTTAAGCTCCACCAGGTCGTAGCCCGTGGCGCTTTCGTGCAGCAGGTCGAGGCGGCCCTGCAGGCCGTAGGTTGCGGAGAGAAAGGTAGGTTCGAGAAAGCAGTCGGCCACCTGCAGGGGCTGCTGCTGGTAACCGGTGCGGCTGTCGGCCACGAAGCCGCGGCGCTGGGTTTCACGCAGGGTGCGGTGGTGGCGGCGCAGGTCGTCGAGCAGCTCGGGCACGCCGTTGCGGGTTTGAAACTCGGGCAGGGCACTGAGCGAGAGCGGCGCCAGCCGGAACAGGCGCTTGCGCAGAAAATGCTCCAGGTCGAAATCCTGGGTTACTAGCTGCTGGCCCCCTACTGCTGTGTCGGCAGCACCTGCCGCGGTACCGGCAAAAGCGGCGGCTCTCACTCCTTCGCTCAACGACACGGAGTATAACCCCGCAGCACCACTTTCGGAGTGCTGCTCCGAAAAAGCAGGCGCGGCATCAACAGCCTTAATTTTTAATTTTTCATTTTTAATTTTTAATTCCTCATGCCGCGCTGCATGGCTTACCTCCTCGTCCAGCAGGATGTTGACCAGGTTTCCCAGTACCAGCGGCCGCGACACCTCATCGGGCAGAAATGCATTAATCAGAGCCCATTCCGGGATGGTGCCGTCTTTTTGCGCGCACTCCGCTACGGTAGTCACGCTCACCAGGTAGTCGGGCTCCAGCACGATGCGGCGGGCCGTTACGCGGCCGTCGGCCAGCACGGTGGGCGCAATCAGGTGCAGTGTCGGGTGCAGGGCCTGGGCCAGCAGGAGGATGTCGCGGTATGCTTCGGGAACACGCACTTCAAACGGGCCATTGGGCCGCCCATCGGCCGGCTGGTGTAGCTCCACGGTCAGCTCCCCGCTGGCTGGGCTGGCCCGCAGCACGTTCACCCGCCAGGCCTCCGGGGCTGCGCCGACCGGCACGTTGGCAGGCACGCGCTCAGCAGGCTCGGCAGCAGCGACGGCAGGGGTGGGCAGCTGGGTAAAGCCCAGCTCGCCGGCTTCCGTGCCCGGCAGTTCCAAGGCAGGCCCCTCGTACCGCTGGCCGCTCAGTACCTCCAGCAGCTGGCGAACGGCGCTGAATCCGGCGGCCACCTCGGCGGCCGTGCCGTGGTAGCTTTCGTGCAGCACCAGGTTGGCGTTGAGGCGCAGCTGCTGCAGCTGCCGGCGCAGGGTGGGCGTCAGCTGCCGGTCGTAGGCGACAAGGCTGATGGCCTGGCTGAGGTTGGCAAAGGCAAGGCCGCGGCGCTTGTGCTCGTCCCGGAGCATGGCTTCGAGCAGCTTGCGCAGGCGCGGCAGCTGGTCGGCGGGTGTGGCGGCCGGGTCGGTGGCCAGGGCAGCAAGGCGGGCAAAGAATGGGGCAGACATGAAGCGGTAGAGGTAAGCGCAACTTAAAAGTAAGTTATTCTGCCCAAATCCTGCCCTTCCAGCCTGCTGCCGGCAACTCTTGCCTGCGCGGCCTCCCGGCTTTGGCGGCGAAATGAAATTCCGCGCTACCGGGCTTACTTCGCCAGGGTAAAGCCCTTGGGAGCCTTCAGCCAGCCCTCGTCGTAGAAGTTCAGGTACAGCACCACGGGCTTGTCCTGGCCTGCCCAGCTCACGCTGTAGGCATCGAGCATGCCAATGTTGTCGATAAAGCCATTAGGCGTTTTGAAAGGGCAGCAGCTGCCGCGCCGGGTGTAGGTCACGGGCTGTCCTTCGGGCCCACGCAGGGCGTTGAGGTAGCGCTGCTGGTTGCGGGCCCCCGACTCGGCTACGCCGCCCACGTTTACCGGGTTTTTCGGGGAGTAGCCGTAGGTTTCGTCAGTGCTTACTTCCTGCAGCACGAACGGCGTCACCGTCTGCCGCGCATTTTCGTAGTAGGCACCGGGAAGTGAGGTGGAACCCAGCAAGGGCGGCGCGGCTGCCGGGCGCTGGCTGGCGCAGCCGCAAAGCAGGGCCACAACTCCCCAGGCACACAGTAAGCTATTCTTCATGGCATTTATCAACATTAGTACCTCTTGGATGCCAGCGCAGCCGACATTGACTACATCGGGAACGCAAAAGCTTATGCCTTCTTGTGTCCGGTTACTTCTGGGCATGCTGCTTTGGGCAGCAACCCCACTCCTCCCCACCTCCGCCCTGGCCCAGGCAGCGGCGGTCACCCCCGACTCGCCCCTGCCCCGGCTCCTGGCCCAGCGCAAAGTACTTACCCAGCGCTACGCCGAGGCCCGGGCCCAGCGCCACAGCCTGTTCGGCAACAAGCCCTCAAAAAAAGACCTCCAGGAAGTGGTGGACGCCCTGCAGGGCATAGTCGACAAAGACCAGGAAATCGTGGACGTGCTCAACCGCACGGCCAAGGAAGCGCAGTACACCTCGGCCCGGCTGGCGGCCACAACCACCCACCTGGAAGCCAGCAGCCGCGACGACCGCAACCTGACCGCCCAGCGCCTCTACGAAGTGCAGAACGACCTGAACAACCAGAAAGTGAAAGCCAGCAAGCAGCTGGCCCGCATTCGGGAGCTGGAAGCCGAGCTGGCCGAGGTGCAGGACGGGCGCCAGCTGCGCGACGCCCTGATTGCCGGCCTGGGCCTGCTGTGCGCCGGCCTGCTCGTGGCCTGGCTGCGGGCCGGCCGCAAAGCCACCGCCCGCCGGCCGGCCGCGCGCCCGGCGGGTCGCGCCTAAGCCCTTCTCCCAGCCTGGCAGGCGGCCAGCCAGGCATTGGCCGCGCCTTCGTCCACAAAGCGGGCGTACTGCACTGCGCTGTCGGGCCAGGCTTCGGGGTTGTTTTCCAGGGTTTGCAGGTAGTCGGGCAGCACCAGAAACGAGACGTGCAGCACCTCGCCAAGCTCGCTTTGCACCTCGGGCAAAAAATGCGTGAGCACCCATTCCGGCCCATTCTGCGCGCGGCTGATGCGGCGGCGTGCGTCTACCAGCCAGAAGCAGCAGTCGTGGTACAGGGCGGCCAGGCGCAGGGCCTCGTAGCCCTGCTGCATCTCCTCATCCGTTACCGAGCGCTGCCAGCGCCCGGTGAGCAGGCGCGTATCCTGACGAAAGCAAACCTGCAGAAAGGCCGCAGAAGGAAGGTCGTGGTACATGGCGGGCTCGGCACTACCGGCTGTGGTAAGGGCTGGCAGCGGGCTAAAGCTACGAAACGTCTGCATTCAGCCACCTCCCACCCTTATTCCCGGCGCCTAGTAAAAAACTCCCGACCTTCGGCCACTCATTTCCCGTTTTCGTTGTTAGCTAATCAACGAAATCAAGCTGCATTCTTTTGTCTGAGACTCCCGCCTATACCGACCCCTACGCTCTGGAAAAAGAGCTTCGCAAAACCCAGGCCCTGCTCAAGCTGGAGCAGGAAGAAGACCTGGAGCAGTTCAAAATCAAAAACGCCAAGGCCAGCATTGCCGAGCGCCAGCAGCGCGGCCTGACCTGGTACCCGGTTACCATCACCAAGGAAGACATTGGCTTTGGCGGCAAGATGGTGCTGGAGCTGGAGCGCCCGGCCGGGCAAGCCGGCCTGCACCTGTTTCAGGTGGGCAAGAACGCCGCCCTGTTTGGCAACATCCCCGGCCGCTCGGCCACCGACCGGCCCACGCTCAGCGGCGTGATTACGGCCGTGCGCCGCAACAAGCTGCTGCTGGCCACCACCAAGGAAGACCTGCCCGACTGGCTGCACGAGGGCGGCAAGCTGGGCATCGACCTCACCTTCGACGAGGTGAGCTACCGCGAGATGGACTACGCCCTGGGCAAGGTGATGGGCGCCTTCGACGGCCGCCTGGCCGAGCTGCGCGACATTTTGCTGGGTGCCAAGCCCGCCCGCTTCCGCGCAGAAAAGCCCGACGACCTGTTTTACCCCAGCCCCCTGAACGAGTCGCAGGTGGCCGCCGTGCGCCACGTAATGGCCGCCCAGGACGTGGCCATCATTCACGGCCCGCCCGGCACGGGCAAAACCACCACCCTGGTGCAGGCCATTCTGGAAACCATCCGCCGCGAGCGGCGCGTGCTGGTGTGCGCGCCCTCGAACACGGCCGTGGACTTGCTGACCGAGAAGCTGGCCGAGCGCGGCGTCAACGTCATCCGCATGGGCAACCCCTCGCGGGTGTCGGACCTGCTGCTCGAGCACACGCTCGACGCCCAGGTGATGGCCCACAAAAACTACAACGAGCTGCGCAGCATGCGCCAGACGGCCGAGCAGTACCGCGAGATGGCCGGCAAGCACGTGCGCCACTTCGGCTGGGAAGAGCAGCAGCAGCGCAAGCACCTGAAGGAGCAGGCACGGCAGCTGGTACAGGAAGCCGACGTGCTGGAGCGCTACATCACCGAAGACCTGCTGGAGCAGGTGCAGGTGATTACCTGCACCCTGGTGGGCGCCAGCAACCGCGCCATCCGCCACCTGATGTACGAGACGGTGTTTATCGACGAAGCCGCCCAGGCCCTGGAGCCGGGCTGCTGGATTCCCATTGCCAAGGCCGAGCGCGTGGTGCTGGCCGGCGACCACCACCAGCTGCCGCCCACGGTGAAAAGTGAGAAGGCGGCCCGGGAGGGCCTGCGCGAAACGCTGTTCGAGAAGTGCATCAAGCGGCAGCCGGCCACGGCCCGCATGCTCACGGTGCAGTACCGCATGCACGAGCAGATTATGGAATTCAGCTCGGAGCAGTTTTACGAAGGCAAGCTGCAGGCCCACGACAGCGTGCGCCACACCGGCCTGGAATCCTACGACCTGCGCTTTGCCCCCGACCTGCCCGTGGAGTTTCTGGACACGGCCGGCTTCGGCTTTCAGGAGATTACCATTCCCGAAAGCCGCTCCACGGCCAACCCCGAGGAAGCCGACCTGCTCATCAAGCGTCTGGAGCAGCTGCTGGAGCCTTACGACCCGGCTGACCACGAGGAAGACCTGCTCACGGTAGGCGTTATTGCGCCCTACCGGGCCCAGATTAACTACCTCAAGGACGTAGTGGAGGAAAGCGACGAGCTGGCCGGCTTGCTTCAGCATCGCATGCTCAGCATCGGTACGGTCGATTCCTTCCAGGGCCAGGAGCGCGACATCATCGCCATCAGCCTCACGCGCAGCAACTCCCAGGGCGAAATCGGCTTTCTGGCCGACATCCGCCGCATGAACGTGGCCATGACCCGGGCCCGCAAAAAGCTGCTGCTCGTCGGCGACTCCAGCACCCTGGGCGCTCACCCCTTCTACAAGGCCTTTCTGGACTATGTGGAAAGGATTGGGGGCTACCGCACGGCCTGGGAAATCGCTGATTGACGCTGATTTTATTGATTTCGCTGATTTTTTCTTTTTCTGGATTCTCTATCTCCCGATTTTCTTTTTTTCTGGGCCCTACTTTTTTATTACTTCATTCCTTTATTGTAGGATGATTGATAAAAGATATGCGCACTCGGAACTGACAGAGGCTATTATTGGCTGCGCAATGCGGGTTCATTCGGCTTTGGGGCCGGGTTTTCCGGAGGTAGTTTATCAGCGGAGCCTGGCTCTGGAAATGGATGCCTGTTCGCTGGTATTTGAGCGCGAGATTGAGAAGCCAGTCTTCTATCTGAATCAGCAGGTAGGTTCGCGCCGGGTGGATTTTCTGGTGGCCAGTACTGTGCTGGTTGAGCTAAAAGCCACCACAGGTCTGGATGAGCATCATTTCGCGCAAATCATCAATTACCTCACGGCGTATCGCCTGCAGACGGGCCTGCTCCTTAACTTTGGCCAGCGCAGCCTGCAGTTTAAGCGCTTCATCAAAACTTAAGGCCCGTCTTTTCCGAATACCAAGTCACAACACCAATTCACATCCCACCCTTAATTCTTTCACCAACGATTCCAGGAATCACCGTAATCAGCTTAATCAGCCCAATCAGCGATTCTGGAATCAGCGAAATCAAAAAAATCAATGCAAATCAGCGATAATAAAGTTGTCACCATCACCTACGATTTGAGCGTGACCGACGAAAACCAGGAAAAAGTACTCGTTGAGTCGGCCGAGGCCGATTCGCCCATGGTATTCCTCTTTGGCCGCAGCGGCCTGCCCGATGAGTTTGAGCGCCAGCTGGACGGTAAAAATGCCGGCGACTCGTTCGAGTTCAGCCTCTCGCCGGAGCAGGCGTATGGCGAGTACGATGCCCAGGCCGTGGTCGACATTCCCAAGCAGGTTTTCATGATTGACGGCAAGCTGGACGATGAGATGCTGACGCCCGGCAACTTCCTGCCCATGGCCGACAACGAGGGCAACCACATGCAAGCCAAAGTGATTAGCATCGGCACCGACTCGGTGCAGATGGACTTCAACCACCCGCTGGCTGGCATGGTGATGCACTTCAATGGCCAGGTGCAAGGCGTGCGCGAGGCCACCCGCGAGGAGCTGGACCACGGCCACGTACACGGCGAAGGCGGCCACCACCACTAAGCCAGGCGGGCTTGCCCCAACCCCTATTCATCAGCCCCCACTCAGGTAAGCGCAGCTACTGGCTGCTCGCCTCGGTGGGGGCTGTACTGTTTAACTAAGCTTCACCTCTTTATTCCGCCTTATTTCACAACTGCGCTGCCAGAACAACACTGCGAAACACTGCGTGCAAGCAGTCGAAAAAAGACTCGCTAAAACTGAATGCGGTAAGCCAGCACCGGAATCAGCCCCTGTTGAAACTGCCGGGAGCGCGCCTGCTTCCAGAAGTCGTAGTAGTACCAGCCCACGTTGGGGGTGCCGGTGAGGTTTTGCAGATCCAGCGACCAGAGGCGGGTGTAGCCGGGCTTGTGGCGGGTGTGGCTCAGGCGAAGGTCCAGGCTGAAGTTGGTGGGCAGCCGCTCCTGGTAAGGCTTGCTCGGGTCATCTACCTCCTGGCGCTGCAGCAGGCTTTGCGCCTCGTCGATGGCCGTGAAATAGTAGCCGCCCCGGCTGTGCAGGCGCAGGTTCAGGCCCCAAACCCGCTGCCCCGCGGCTTTCTGCTTCGTCCATTCCTTCCCGCCGGTAAAGGCCCCGGCCCAGCGGCTATTGAAGGGCGTATTACGCAGCTGCCCGTCTGTGCCGGCATAGCGGGCATCGAATACCGAGGCTGCCAGCTGATAGTACAGCCCGCGGCTGAAGCTGCGCTGCAGGCTGGCATCTACGCCAAAGGTGCAGGCGTGGCCTTGGCCCGTGGGCTGCCAGCCGGGCTCGCCCAGGTAGTTCCACCATACGTCGCGGGCCGAGGCAGGCAGCTGGCGCAGCTGCTGGTAGAAAACCTCGGCCGTGAGCCGCAGCACCGGGCGGGGGCGCCAGGCCCAGCCCAGGCCGCTGTAGTGGCTGCCAATAAGCCCGCTTATGCGGCGGGCCGGCCCCTGGGCCTGCAGCAGCGCCAGCTGCCCGTTGCTGAGCACCTGGCTCTGGCGGCTGTAGCTCAGCTGAAAGCGGTGAGCCGGCACCGGCTGCCACGCCAGCAGCCCGTAGGGTTCCGGCCGGGCCTGCTGGTCCCAGCTCAGGTAACTCAGGCGCAGCCCCGTCTGCAAAGTCAGGGCCGGCAGCAGAACCCAGTCGGCCTGCACGTAGGGCTGCACCAGGGTGTAGGAAATGTCGGCGCGCAGCTCGCCTCCGGCGGGTAGCGGGGTGCTGTGCTCCTCGCCGTGCTGGGCCTGCGCCTGCACGCCGGCTTCCAGCAGCAGCCGGCTGCCCAGGGGGCGCAGGTAGCGGCTGTATGCGCTGAGCTGCCGGGCCGTTTGCCGGTCGTAGGCCTGGCTGCGCAGGGGCCGGCGCGAGCCCAGCCAGGCTTGCTCGCGCACGCTGCGCAGCGTGCTGAAAGCAAGGCCGTTCTGCCACTGCCCTTTGCCAATGGAGGCTGACTGGCTCATGCCGGCCGCCGCCAGTGAGGAGCGGAAGTCGATGCGCTGCCGGTTTTTATCCTGCTCCCAGCTTAGCGAATCGTCCAGGGGCCGCAGCTCGTTGGCGTTGTTGCCGGCCAGCACAAAAAAGCTTAGCTGGCCCAGCGCCGTTTTTTCCAGCTGCACATGCGCCGACACATCCTGGTAGCGGATGGACTCGCCGCCAAAATCGACGCCCAGCAGCCCGAGCAAGCCCACGGTAGAGTAGCGGTAGTTTACCAGGTACGTGCTGTGGTCAGCCCCCAGAGGCCCTTCCGTGGCCAGGTCAAGCCCCAGCAGGCTGGCCTGAAAAGTGTGTTCGCGCCGGGCCGCGCTGCCCGGCCGCAGGTTGATGTCGAACACCCCACTCACGGCATTTCCAAAGCGCGAAGACAGGGCGCCGGTACGGAAGGCAGAGTTGGCCAGCAGCTGCCCGCTGAGCATGTTCACTCCGCCCCCGCTGCCCGTGGCGCGGTCCGAGCGCACGCCGGCATTGCTGAGGTGGTTGGGGTTGAGGATGGGCAGGCCCTGTAGCCGCCACTGTATGCCCTGGGGAGCCAGGCCGTGCACCACCACGTGGTTGGCCTGGTCGTTGGCCTGGGTGATGCCGGGCTGGCTGAGCACCAGGCGCGCGGGGTCGAAGAAGGTGGCCGGGAAACGCTGGGTCTGGGCGGCGGTGAACTCGCGCTGGTGCAGGCTGCTCAGCTGCGGAGCGCCCACCTGTACTTCCCCCAGCGCCACCGCCGCCGTCTGCAGCACCAACGGCCGGTACACCACCTTGCTTGATTCCACGACCAGCTCCGGCTCCTGATACGGGTGGTAGCCCAGGCGCTGCACCTGCAGGCGGTAGTAGCCCGGTGGAACCGGGCTTACTACATAATACCCCAGGGAGTCTGAGTCAGTTTGATAATGCTGCTCCCCGCTCACCAGCTCTACTTGGGCCCCGCCAATGGGCCGGCCCGAAGCCCCTTCCGTTACCCGGCCTCTTACCGACTGGCTTAGCTGCGCGGCGGCGGGCTGCCACGCCAGCAGCAGCATCCCCAGCAGGCCCGGCTTCCATTTACACTTTCTTGCTGATATAGGGTGAATAGCGGGTCGGCTCATGCGGGGACGCGTGGTGCTTAGGGGAATGGGCTTGTTAGCCGGTACCGCCGGCTCGCACTTTTGCACTTGAGTAGTGCAGCAGGCACCGGCTGCTTGGCCGGAACGCGGCTGGCCTGTCATGGGTAAGCCGGGCACTACAGCCCACAATGCCTGCTCTACGCCCCTCCCAGCCAAAAGTTCCTTGGGCAGAACAAGCCCAAAGGCCCGCCGCTTGCTTACCTGCTTAACACCCCCAGCTGCAGGCTTACATAGCCCTGCAGCGCTGGCCAGAAAGCCCGAAAGTCGGCCTCGTATGCAGAGTAGTTGGCTTGCAGCTCGGCCACGGCGGTTTCCATGCCCGAGCCGGGTAGAGCCCGCCGGCTAAGACCATTCAGGGAGCGGGCTACACCTTCCAAGGTGGCGTAGTGCTGCAGCCAGTTCTGTTGCACCATGTACGGCAGAAAATGCTGCACCCGGGCCGGCATCTCGGCCGTGCGGGCGCTTAGCAAGGCATACACCCGCTGGGTAAATACGCTGAGGCTCTCGGTTGAGTAGTCCGGAAAGTTGCGGGCCAGGAAATGGTCGAGAAAAATATCCGAAATCACCCCGGCATACTTGCCATAGCCCGCATCGCGCAGGCGCTGGGTACCGCGCCGCACCACGGGGTGCTGGTCGGTAAAGGTATCGATGGCCCGGTGCAGGCGAATGCCGGTTTGTACGGCCGGCGGAAAGCCCTCAAGCTGCTTGCCAGGCACGGAGTCGGCGACAAAATTCCCCAGTAGCACGTCGGCGTAGCCGGGAGCATCGGCGGGACCGGAAAGGAAAAGGTGCGCGAGGAAATTCATTTTGGGGAAGTTAGCGCAGTATCGCGGTGGGTGTAGCGTGGACGCAGCGAGTCCGCGCGTGTGAACGTTCCTACGCGCGGACTCACAGAGTCCACGCTACAAATCCACTGACCCCGAAACAGCGATAACCATGCAAGACAATCAGCCGGCAGGTATTGTTTTAGGAAGATTTGAAGGCAGCCTAGGCTGGAGAACGGGCCCGGGCAAAAGGCCAACCTTGCCTGAGCCGGGCCGTAGGTACAAGCATTACTTTCACACCAAAACACTTCCTTCCCATGGCCGAAAAAGTTGCCGTAAGCCACGATATCACCCAGCTCGTGGACAAAATCAAGGACATCAAGATTGCAATGATGACCACTGCCGAGCCCGATGGCACCCTGCACTCGCGGCCGATGTACACCCACAAGCCCGAAGCCAATGGCACGCTGTGGTTTTTCACCGAAAAAGACTCGGCTAAAGTAGACGAAGTGCAGCAGGACCGCCGCATCAACCTGGCTTATGCCGAACCCAGCGACAACCTGTACGTGGCCATCAGCGGCACAGCCAAGGTGGTAAACGACCGGGCTAAAATCAAGGAGCTGTGGAGCGAAGGCCTGCGCGGCTGGTTTCCCGAAGGCTCCGACGACCCCAACATCTCCCTGCTTCGCGTCGACATTGAGCGCGGCGAATTCTGGAACTCGCCCAACAATACCTTGCTGCGGGCTTATGCCTACCTGAAAGCGGTTGCTACCGGCGAGCGGCACCAGCCCAGCCCCGAAGAACACTCCAAGGTGAATCCTTAAGCCAGGATTTGCTGTTTAAAAAAGGCCGGGCGCAGCTCCGGCCTTTTTTCATGCTTTTCTGCAACAATGCCCCTCACTACGCTCACCATATTCACCCTGAACCCGGGCAACCGCCGCTGGGGCCTGGCCCAGATGGGTACCTCCCCCGCCCTGCTGCGGCAGGTGCCCGGCCTGCGCTTTTTCCGCCTGCTGGGCAGCGGTGCCGACAATGGCTTTGGCCTCTGGCCTAACCTGCAACGCTACAGCCTGCTGGCTGTGTGGGAAAACGAGCAGGCAGCCGCCCACTTCTTCAGCCACAGCACGCTGTGGTCGGCCTATCAGCACCGCAGCCAGGAAATGTGGTGCCTGCACTTAGCCCCCATCAAGTCGCAGGGCTTGTGGAACGGCACCAACCCATTCGACTACCCTACGCCGGAAAGCGCCATGCCCGCCGATGCTCCGGTAGCCGTGCTAACCCGGGCCGCCATCCGCTGGCACAAGGCCATGCGCTTCTGGCAGTTTGTAGACCCCACCAATGCCCGGCTGGCCACTGCCAGCGGGCTGCTGGCGGCCATCGGCATCGGCGAGCTGCCGGTGGTGCGGCAGGCCACCTTCAGCGTGTGGGAATCGGCCCAGGCCATGCAACAGTTTGCTTACCGCGACGAGCAGCACCGGGAAGTCATTAAGCTCACGCGCCAGGAGAAATGGTACGCCGAGGAGCTGTTTGCCCGCTTTAGCGTACTGGGCAGCGCCGGCACCCTCGACGGCGTAAATCCCCTTGCCGGCCGGGTGCCCGAGCTGGGCGCCAACACCTATTAACTCATGTTGCGGCAATTATGGCGCGGGGTCGTACCCAAAGGGCTCTGCCCCGCGTCATCAGTCGCACAACTTGGGTTATTAGGCTGCAGGTCAAACCTATTCCACAACTTACGAGCAGAAAGCTAAAGGCGGGCTGCAAAAGTAATAGCAGCAGAAGCCTTAGTCGTCCAGCTTGTAGCGTCCCAGCCAGCTGCTGGCATTGTAGTTCAGGGCGCGCTCCGGGTCGAGCTTCACGCGCACGCCGGCGGGAGCTTCGGGGTCGGGGTTGCTGCTGGTGTACCAGGTGATGCCGCGGGTCTCGCGGAGGTTCTTGCCCTGCACCTCATCCTTGCCGTTGCCCCCGTGCAGCCCCACCGCAAAGCCTGGCCGCAGGCGGCCGTGCAGCTCAAACACGTCATCACCGCCCAGGCCGTACACGTTCAGGCGCCGCGTGTGGCGTACGCTCAGCTGGTAGTCGCCCACCAGGCTGTCGGGGCCAGCAGCCGGCCGTACCAGGTGCTGCACCCGCAGCTGCCCGGCCTTGCCGGTGGCACTCAGCACGAAGCGCTCGGGCCGGTCGGTGCCAACTATCCAGGCTTCACGGGTCAGCTCCCGGCGAAACCGCAGGGCCACGGCCGGCAGCTGCTCGCGCCGCGCTTTGAGCAGGGGGCCGAAGTAGGCCGTCACCCGCGCCCGGGTTTCCGGTGGGCCCGCTTGCAGGGCCTGGTCAATAAGGGCGTCGGTCAGGCGCAGGCGCAGCGAATCGGCAACCTGCCGGAAGTCTTCATCGCTGAGGCTGGTCAGGATGCTGCGGTCCAGGGCCCGGGCCGTATGGGTCAGGGCCTCGACATCGCCCAGCTTGATGCGCCCGCGGAAGCTTTGGTAGCGGGGCACCACCCAGGACACCAGCCGGGTCAGCACCCCGTCGTTGAACAGGAAAAAAGCCTGGTCACGGTCGCGCGGAATGGGCCGGTACTCGGTGGTACCTGGCCCCGGAAAGCTGGCCCAGCGCCATTGGTCTTCGCGGCGGCTCCAGTCGCCGAGCCAGATATCGAGCAGCCGCGCCCGCAGGTGAGCCCGGGCATTCACGTAGCTGCCCGGGCGCTGGTGTATGTCGGCCAGCATCTTGGCCGTGCTCACCACCCGCGGCGAGCGCCCAAAGCTGGGGGTGAGGCGCTGGTCGCCGTCGGGCCGCTCCTCCAGCAGGTAGAGGGCATTGGCATAGTCTTTCCGGAACTTGCCCAGCGTGGTATCGGCCGCCAGAAACACCAGGCGCGGGTTGGCATGGTACACCCCCGCCGCGTCAGCCAGCGCAGCGGCCACATACGCTCCATAGGGTTGGATTACACTGGTTTGGTCTTTCATCAGCCCCCCCAGCAGCTGGCGCCTCCAGCCTTCGGGCAGGGCCCGGCTGGCGTCTTTATCAACCGAGCGCAGCACGTACTGCTGGCCCGTTGGCGCCTGCAGGCGCAAGGTGCGGCTCTGGTAGCTGCCCCCGGCTTGGAGGGGAAGCAGCGGCCCGTTGGGCGTGGCCGCGCCCAGGCGCAGCACCGGGGCCGTAACCGGGGTGGCCCACAGCTCCCGGTAATGCTTGCCCCAGAACAGCTGCCACACTGCGCTCCGGTCGTAATGCGTGCCGGCAGCAGTGCGCACCGTGCTGGAATCTGCCGCCCACTGCACCGGCTCGGAGCCAGGGGAAAACTGACCGGTGCAGGCTCCTGCCGAGAACAGCGCCGTGGTGACTACGGCCAGGCGAAGGGATGTTGAAAATAGTAAGCCCACAAGCAAAAGAGCGGAACCAGCCACTTGCTGAAAGTGACCTAAGCCGGGAAATTCGTTTGTTATAGCGCAAAGCCAGGCGCTACAGTTGTGCCCAACCCGGGCCGCTCCGTCTTGTTTGAGCTGGTAAATGGCCTACTTTTCTGCTAAAGCTGCGTTTAATGCCATATTCGTGCTTTGCCGTAATTTCGGAATGTTCCCTTTTTTATCCTGGATTTCTCCTCGCCTGCCCGCCCTGCTTGTGCTGCTAACCCTGCTGAGCACAAGCTGCGCCCGGCGCAACTACTTTCAGCCTGATGCCCGCGTGGGCCCTACCGCCACGGCCCCGTTGCCGGCCGGGGCCGATTCCGTGCGGGCCACTGCCGGACGACACTACAACCACCACTCGGCAGTGCACAAGCTGTTATATGGCCGGCATTACCGCCCGGTGTGGGCCGCCGAGGTGAAAGCGCCCGTGCTCAACCTGAGTACGGCCGCCCCGGGAGGCCTGAAAGCCGGAAAGATGGGCGGCGGCTTCCAAAGCATCAGCATGACGCTGGAAAACCCGACCGGACGTGAGTACGCGCTGCGGGCCCTGGACAAGGCCCCCAACAAGACCCTGCCCATCTGGCTGCGTAAGACCTTTCTGCTGAATGTAGTGCGCGACGCCACTTCGGCCGCGAATCCTTACGGCGCCCTCACCGTGCCGCCGCTGGCCCAGGCAACCGGAGTGCCGCACTCCCATCCCCGGCTGGTGTACGTGCGCCCCGATGCCAACGACCTCGGCGAAGGCTCCGAACGGTTCCGGGGCAAGCTGGCTCTGCTGGAAGAAAAATACGACGGCCCCGCCGACCGCACCGGCCCCTGGCTGAGCGCCGAGACGTTTCGGGAAAGCGAGGAGATGTTGAAGAAGCTGTATGCCTCCCATGCCGCGTTTATCGAGCAGCCGGCTTTTCTTCGGGCGCGCCTGCTCGATGTGTGGCTCGGCGACTGGGACCGGCACGAGGGGCAGTGGCAGTGGGCGGAGTTCGCGCAGAAAAACGGCCGCACCCGCTTCCAGGCCATTCCCAAAGACCGCGACCAGGTGTATTTCCGCTTCGACGATGGGCTGATTCCCTGGCTTGTCAGCCGGTTCGTGGCGCCCAGGTTTCAAACCTTCAAGCCCACGTATACCAACGTGCATGGCCTCGTATCCCAGGGCCACTTCCTCGACCAGCGCAGCCTGTCGCTGCTGCGGCGGGCCGACTTTCACCGCATGGCCACTGAGCTGCAGCGCCGCTTGCCGGATACCCTGCTCGAGCGGGCTGCCCGCTTGCTTCCCTCCAGCGTGTATGCCCTGGAGGGAAAGCGCCTGGTGGCTACCCTGCAAGCTCGGCGCGAAGCCCTGCCCCAGGCGGCCGATGCCTTCTACCTCGACTTGTTTCGCCAGGCAGTGGTAGGTGGCACGTCCCAGCCCGAGCGGTTTGTGGTGCGCCGCTACGCCGACTCTACCGTGGTGCGCATCGAAGGCGGCCTGCAAGTGAGCGGCCAGGGTCAGAATGCCCGGGTGGCCTTTCCGGTTTTTTACCAGCGCACCTTTTTGCGCCAGGAAACCAAACACCTGACCCTGGAAGCGTTAGGCGGCGACGATGAGCTCGACGTCAGGACCATAAACACCAAACGGCCCATGCCGCTGGCCATTCACGGGGGCCCCGGCACCGATGAGCTAACCCTCAGCGGCAGCACCCGGCACCTGCGCTACTACGATGAAGCTGGGAGCAAAAGCCCCATCAAAGCCCGGCCGACACCCAAGAAACACAAGCCCTACGCACGGTTCGACAAAGACAAAAGCCCCTGAGCGGACGCCAGGGCTCCCTTAAATCGCATCCGAAGTTGCTGTAGGGTTATTCCAGACCGGCTCCCCCTCTCCCTTTCGGAAATGCGAATTAAGCATTTTTTGGGGGCGGAGGGTGAGGCGGACGGGAAAACGAAGCCGGTACGCCTACTTGAGAATTACTTCCAGAACAACCCAGCGAATCACTGCGCCATACCACTACCAGCCACTGCGTGGCATGAAGCCTTCCCCATCACGCTGCCTGTTCCAGCATGCGCAGCACCAGGCGCTCATTAGGAGAAAGCAAATCGTCTGGGGCAGCTTCGGCATCGTGCCGGCGCAGAAACTCAATCAGCTGCCCGGCCTTAAACAGCTCCACTACCTGCGGGTGGATGTAGTACTTCGAGCACACCGTAGGCGTGTTCCCGAGGCCGCTGGCCACTTCCTTTACCGCCCTCTTTATCACCTTTTCGGGTGCTAGCCCTGGCTCTTCCCGGAGCACGCTTTCCAGGCACTCCACCATTTTTACGGTGCCGCCCCAGGTACGAAAGTCCTTGGCCGAAAGGGCCAGCCCGGTGTGGCGCTGCAGGTATTCGTTCACGTCGCCCGACTCCAGGGCATGGCGCTGCCCGTCGGTAGTGTAGTACTGAAACAGGTGCTGCCCGGGAATTTCCTTGCACTTGCGCACCAGCCGGGCCAGGCGGCGGTCGGTGAGGGTTACATCGTGGGCCACCCCTTTCTTGCCGGTGAAGGCAAAGCGCACGTCGGCTCCGTCGATGCTCACGTGCTTGTCGCGCAGGGTCGTCAGCCCGTAGCTTTTGTTTTTCTTGGCGTACTCCTTATTGCCCACCCGAATAAATGACTGGTCCATCAGGGTGAGCACCAGGGCCACAACCTTTTCCTTGTCCAGGACTGGCCGGCTCAAATCCTTGCGCAGCTGCTGGCGCAGGGGGCCCAGCTTTTCGCCAAAGGCCCGCAAGCGGCTGAACTTGGTGAGGCTGCGCATCTGGTCCCAGTCGGGGTGGTAGCGGTACTGCTTGCGGCCCAGGGCGTCGCGGCCGGTTACCTGCAGGTGGGCCGTGGGCAGCGGCGAAATCCAGACCTCCGTCCAGGCCGGCGGAATCACGAAGCTGGCAATTCGGTCCAGCACTTCCTTGTCGGTTATTTTCTGGCCCTGAGCATCGTGGTAGGTGAAGTTGCCGGCCCGGGTGGGCTTGCGCGTGATGCCCGGGCCCTGGTCGGATGCGTAGCGTAGGCCGGCCAGCTGGGCCTGGCGGGCAGGGTCTTTGTAGAGTACGTGGGCCTCATCGAGCGGCGCCAGGCTTTTTTTCCGGGTTTTGGGGCGGGGAGCGGCGAGTGTGTCTGGCATGAAAATTAAAAGAAGAAAGGCTGGCTGTTCAGCGCCTGCCTTCTACGCAAGCCGGGGCCGCCGGGTCAATTTCCAACACCCGGCACCTGCCCTGCGTATCAATGGGCAGCCTGGCGGGGCGCTACTGCTCCTGGCAACTGCCGTTTCTACTCACCGACTTTCACTTATCATCCATATGATTTCACTTCGTAAACCTCTGCTTGCCGCAGCACTTTTCCTGGGAATCGGCCTGGGCTCCTGCTCCAAAGACGGCGATGGCGTGCTCCTCTTTTCTGTGCAGGACGACATTGCGCTGGGTGCCCAGGTAGCCGCCAAAACCGATTCTACCTACCGCGCCAACGGCCAGCTGCTCGAGCGCAACGCCGCCAACGCCCGCGCCTATGCCCTGCTCGACCCCATTGTGAACCGCGTGCTCAACTCGGGCCAGCTGCAGCACCGCAACGACTTTGTGTGGGACGTAAAAATCATTCGCGACCCCAACATTCAGAATGCCTTTGCTACGCCCGGCGGCCACATTTATGTGTTCTCGGGCCTGATTGACTTCCTCGATAATGAAAGCGAGCTGGCCGGCATTCTGGGCCACGAAATTGCCCACGCCGACCGCCGGCACACCTCCCGCCTGCTGCAGCAGCAATACGGGGTGTCGGTGCTCCTGGGCGTACTCACCGGCAACAACCCCGGGCAGCTCACCCGCATTGCCGTGGGCCTGGGCCAGCTCAGCTTCAGCCGCGAATTTGAGCGCGAAGCCGACGACTACTCCGTCACCTACCTCAACCCCACCATGTACTCCTGCGACGGCGCAGCGGGCTTTTTCATCAAGGCACAGGCCCAAAGCCAGGGCAACCCGCCCGAATTCCTCAGCACCCACCCCAACCCCGACAACCGCATTCAGGCTATCCAAACCAAGGCCCGGGAGCTGAGCTGCACCGGCCGCACCGTTAACAACAGCAATTTCCAGGAGCTGCAACGCATTCTTTAACCAGGGATTTTGAGCTGATAACGACGCCAGTAGCTTTTGCTACTGGCGTTTTTTGTAGCCTACCCGCGCCCGGAACGTTATTCTTGCACCTTCACAGCGCGCTTTTGGCGCCCGATGCCATGCCCTTACCCCGCTTTTTAAGCTCCCTGGTGGAGTGGTCTGACCATTTTATGACCCGGGTTTCTGCCCGAAACGGCAGCCTGCGGCCCCTGCACATCGATGCCTACCGAAGCTACGGCACCCCTGACCGCTTCTACATCAAAGGCCGCCTGCTGGCCGACCGCGGCATTTCGGCCCAAACCGCGGAAGACTCGCGCTGGCGCAACTTTCAAGGCATGGTGCGCCGCTTCAATAGCCGCGAAGTAGCCGGTGCCGACCTGGTAGCCGAACTTCCCGATGGCAGCCAGCACCTGGTGACCACCGACGACGAAGGTTACTTCACCCTTATCATCGAGCCCCAGGCCCTGCCCGAGCCGGTGGCCTACCTCTGGTACCCCATCCCGGTTAGCCTCAGCCGTCTGCCATCACACTTCCCGGCCATCCCCGCCAAAGTGCAGGGCGTGGCCCGCGTGCTGGTGCCCCCGGCTACGGCCGAGTTTGGCGTTATCAGCGACCTCGACGACACGGTGCTGGAAACCAAGGCGACCAACGTGCTCAAGATGCTGGGCAAAGTACTGCTGAGCAATGCCCACACCCGCCCGCCCTTTGAAGGAGTAGCCGAGTTTTACCAGGCCCTGCAGCACGGGCTGACTGGCCAGCCCGACAACCCCTTTTTCTACGTCAGCAGCTCCCCCTGGAACATCTACGACATGCTGGAGGACTTTATCAGCCTGGGTAAGCTGCCCGCGGGCCCCTTGCTGCTGCGCGACGCGTCGCTGCGCCTGCCGCCCGCCATTCCCGGCGAATCCATGGCCGCCTCGGCCCACCACGCCCACAAGCTGCACGAAATCGAGGGCCTGCTCACCACCTACCCTCACCTGCCCTTCGTGCTGCTGGGCGACAGCGGGCAGGAAGACACCCGCATCTACCGCGAAGTGGTGCGCCGCTTTCCCGGCCGCATCAAGGCCATTTATATCCGCGACGTGCAGGTGCCGGCCCGGGCCGCCCTGGTGGGCCCCGTAAGCGAAGAGCTGCGCGGCGAAGGCGTGCCCATGCTGCTCGTGCCCGACTACGCCACCGCAGCCCAGCACGCCGCCGGCCTGGGACTGATTAAAGCCGAAGGCATTGGCAAAAGCCCGGTGGATTAGGGATTAGGGATTAGGGATTAGGGATTAGGGATTAGGGATTAGGGAGCGAACGACATCTTTATAGCTAAGACTGACTCTGGTCACGTTATTCTTTGGCCGAGTCGCCTGAGGAAATAAAAAGCCTGGATGCCAGCACAGGCGTCTAGGCACTTTCTGCACTGGCATAATACAAATACTTAACTACGTATAAGGCCTAAGGCCTAAGACCTAAGAAGAATGGTCGGCTACAACCACCCATTTGCCGTCTATTTTTCGCATTATGAGCAGGAAATGGCCTTGCAAATCGCCGGCCTGCGGGCGGGCCAGGTGCCAGCCGCCAACCACCTGGGCAGTGCCAGCTTCCAGCGGGGTTATTTTCAAGCTGGTAAAGGATAGCTGCCCCATGGCGGCTGCGTCGGGGTAGCTTTTCTGGTAGTTGTCCAGCGTGGGCTGCCAGCCATAGGTCAGGCCTTTTTTGCCGATAAAAACCAGGGAATCCGACTGCCAGTAGCCCTGCATATAACCCGGAATGTTGCCCTGATTCCAGGCCTGGGTTTGCGCATTCAATACCTGCATAATGTCGTGCCGTATCTGCCCCGTATCAGGGGAGCTGGTGGGTGAGGAAGGCGTACAGCTCAGCGCGAGTGGCAGGGGCAGCACCAGCAGAAAACGGAGGAAAGGGGTCGGCTTCACGTTATTCGGTTAAGATTTCGGCAATGTAGGCAGTGCCGCCCAGGCGGCGCATGTTGCGCATCACGCGCATTTGCTTGGCCCGGGCAGCCGGCCCGGGGTTGGAGGCCCGAAACCGCAGGGGGTTGGGGAGCACGCCGGCCAGCAGGGCGGCTTCGGCCGCGTTCAGCTCGCTGGCCGGCTTATGAAAGTAGCGCTGGCTGGCCGCTTCCACTCCAAAGGTGCAGTCGCCCATCTCGGCCACGCTCAGGTACATTTCCATGATGCGCCGCTTGTTCCACAGAAACTCAATCAGCACCGTGAAGTAGGCTTCGGCTGCTTTGCGCACATAGCTGCGCCCGTGCCAGAGAAAGACGTTTTTGGCTACCTGCTGCGAGATAGTGCTGCCCCCCACGATGCGCTTGCCGTCGCCGTTCCAGTTGGTTTTCGCCGCCTTCACCAGGGCATCAAAATCGAAGCCGTGATGAGTCAGGAAACGCTGGTCTTCGGCTGCCACCAGGGCCAGCGGCACGGCGGGTGCCACTTCGTCGAGGGTACGAAACCGGTAGCTGATGTGGCGAGGGTCGGCCTGTATGCCGGTGTAGCCCATGCCCACCGGGGCGTGGGCCCGCCGCTCCAGCATCAGCCAGGTAGCGGGGGGAGCTATCCAGCGGTAAATCAGTACCCAGGCCACGCTCAGCAGAAAAAAGGCCGCCAGGCTTTGCAGCAACAGGCGGCTGCCCAGCTTCAGGTAGTGCGCAATGGGAAAGGGGGAAGGGGGGGCGGGCATTGGGGCAAAAATAGCCTAGTGCATCGGATTCGCCCCTGGCACCCTACCTTGGCACAACCTTTTTAGCGCCCGGCTGCTTGGGTATTCGGGTGTTTGCCATTCCTTGCCTGCCCGACTTCAACTCTCCCCTCCCCGTTTCTGCTCATGGCCCGCCTGCTGCCGCTTTTCCCTCTTAACCTGGTGGTTTTTCCCCACGAAAAGCTGAACCTGCACATCTTCGAGCCTCGCTATCGGCAGCTCGTGCGCGACTGCCTGGAGCAGGGCATCACCTTCGGCATTCCGCCTTTTCTGGGCAACACCCTGGGCGAGCTGGGCACGGAGATGCGTCTGCTTAGCGTAGAGCAGACGTATACCAGCGGCGAGATGGACATCCGCACCCAGGCCGTTCGGGTATTCCGCATCAACAAGTTCTTCCGCGAGGCTCCGGGCAAGCTCTATGCTGCCGGCCAGGTAGAGGATGTAGCCCAGGACGACGAGCCCGACCCCTTGCTGCGCGACATCATCAGCCAGCAGGTACGCCAGCTCTACGAAGCGCTGGGCCTGCGCAAGCTGCTGCTGGAGCTTTCTCCCGACTACCGCATTTTCGACGTGGCCCACCACGTGGGCTTCAGCCCCGAGCAGGAATACCAGCTGCTGGCCACCACCAGCGAGCAGGAGCGCCAGGAAATGCTGCGCGAACACCTCGACACCATCCTGCCGGTAGTCCTCGAAACCGAAAGGCTCAAGGAGCGGGTCCGGCTAAATGGCCACTTCAAGAACCTGCAGCCGCCATCTTTCTGAACCGCAGATTTTAACGGATTTGACGGATAAGAACGGATTCCTTTCCGTCCGGTCTTCTATCAACAAAGAAAAATGACCACTGCAGCCGGAGCAGTGGTCATTTTTCTTTTTTTAATTATCTGGCTGAAAACAGGTCTTTTGAATCCGTTCTTATCCGTCAAATCCGTTAAAATCTGCGGTTCAGATTTACTGGCTCAGCCCCCCAGGTAAGCCGCTGGGGTATTGCTTTTGAATTTCTTCTTCCAGCACACCAACGCGGTTGCCGGGGTTGGGGTGGGTAGCCAGGAACTCCGGGCCCCGGCCGCCACCGCCCTGCTGCTCCAGTATCTGCATCACCTGAATCATGGCGCGGGGGTCGTAGCCGGCGGCGCCGGTGTATTTTACGGCCAGCCGGTCCGACTCCAACTCATCATCGCGGCCGAAGCGCAGGGTCAGGAGCTTGGCTACTGCCGCTGCTACGGCGGCATTGGCAACCGAGCGGCCCGGGCGGTTGGGGTCGTAGGCGGCAATGCCCGCGGCCCCGGCCAGGCCCTGGGTGAGCTGGGCCTTCGCCAGCTGCTCGGCCGAGTGCCGGCCAATGACGTGCCCAATCTCGTGGGCCAGCACGCCGGCCACCTGGGCTTTGGACTTCAGGTGCTTGAGCAGGCCTGCCGTAATAAAAATCTGTCCGCCGGGTAAGGCGAAGGCGTTAATGGTCTGCTCGTCGGCCAGCAAGTGAAAATCGAAGCGGTAGGGGGAGTTGCCGGCTCCGGAAGCCTGCACCAGCTGCTGCCCTATCTGCTGCACGGCGGCCCCGGCCTGCCGGTCGGGGTGAATGCCGCCGTACTGCTGGGCCATCTGGGGAGCAGCCTGCAGGCCCAGGGCCACTTCTTCTTCAGCCGACATGTTGACATGCTGCATCTCCCCGGTTACGGGGTTGGCTTCCCGCTTGCACCAGTAGGTAATCAAGGAAAAGCCGGCAATTACCAGCGCTATTATAAAACGAAAGCCACCACGCATGATGCAAGGAAAAGGAAGGAGGTGAAAGAAGCCGGGCCGCACAACAAGTGCAACGGTGCCCGAATGCTGCTTCTAACGTCAGGCTACTGCCTAAGTTACTCCTCTCCCATTTTTAGTCCTGCCCGGCTTCTACTGAGGGAGGCTGGCTCAGGCTCAGCATACCCTCCTTCCGGGCAAAAGACTGCACGGCCTGGTCAAAATCCAGCCATTTGGAGTGGAACCCTGCTTTCTCGGGGCCGTGCAGATACAAGACGCTGCCTCCTTTTATAGCTTTCACAATGGCGGTGGTTTGAGCCAGTGGCAGGGCCGGGCAGCCCTGGCTGCGCCCCAGGCGTCCGTGCTGGCGCACAAACTCTTCGCATACATACTCGGCCCCGTGCACCACCACCGCCCGGTTTTCGGCGTTGGTGTTAAAGCCGGGGTCCTGGCCATACAGCTTCAGCGACAAGCCATGCTTGCCCACATAGGTGGTAGCGGCGGTTCGGTAAAAGCCCAGGCTGGTCATCTCCGAGCCGCCTTTGTTAGAGAAGGCCATGGCTACGTTTTCGCCGGAGCTTTTGCCGTGAGCCACCAAGGTGTGAAACAGCACCTTCTGCTTGGCCAGGTCGATAACCCACAGCCTTTTTTTGGCGCTGGGCCTGGTATAGTCAATCAGCGTGAGCACCGCGCGGCCGCTTTTTTTTGCGTGCAGGTTGTAATAGCCCACCAGGGCCCGTCGAAATACGGGCAGGGTCAGGCCCTGCTCGCTTAACTTGAGCTTGGTGTACAGCTGTGTTGTCTTCTGCTCGAACGCAGTTTGATAAAATACCTTCCGGGCGCTGGCCGGAAGCTCGGCCAGGGCGGCAGCCGGCGCCTGCTGTGCCCGGGCGGAGCCCGTGCAGCTTAGCACTGCAGCCAACACCAGGGGGCAAAACCAACGTATTTTCAATGGCTTCATTCGTACAAAGAACGTTTAGCAAGCATTCTCCTCCCTGTAAATATGCTCCCAGCGGCCGGATTTACCCGTAGCTTCGCGGATAGATGCGGCGCTACGCCGCCGTGCAAACGATAGTTCCCGATGCTGAGTTTCCCACTACCGGCTTTCCGCTGCCAGCCTTCCTGGTTGGGCCGGGCCCTTGCAATGGTCTTGGCCGGCCTGCTTAGCGGCTGTGGCCACTCCCTGCCCCAGCTGCCCGGCTTCGATGCTGAGGCCTGGCGGGCCGACCCCTACGGCTGTCACAACCAGCGAGAAAAGGGCCTGGCTGCGATTCTGAAGCATAAAGAGCTGCTCTACGAAGCGCGCGCCAACGACATCACCTCCCTGTTGGGCCACCCCGACGAGGAGGAGCTGCGGGCCGGCACCGAGAAAGTGTATTTCTATTACCTGCAGGCCGGCAGCCAGTGCGATGACCGCCACCAGCGGTCCAGTGCCCCCCGCCTCAGCCTGCGCTTCGGCCCGCTGGGCACCGTTACCGAAGTTCTTGCCGACCCGGTTCGCAAGCCCTAGGTGCATGCTGCCCACGAAAAAAGCCTGCCGTCAACACGGCAGGCTTTGTGCTGCGGCTGCTAGCCCAACCCGTTGGATTCGTTGTCGGGCAGGCTGGCAGGCTGCTGGGTTTGCTGCAGCTGGCTGAGCTGGGTGGGCGTGAGTATGCGCCGGCATTCTTGCTCATAGTAGGCCTCCAGCTCGGCAATCTTAGCCAGACGGGTGAGCTGGTCGTTCTGGTACTGCCGGTTAAGAAGGTTGAGCTGGGTTAAGCGCGTCTGATTCAGGGGCAGCAGCTGCAAGTACTGGTATTCGTTGAGCTGCAGCCGCGCCGCCATTTCCCGCGTTAGCTCAGTGGCTGCCGCCGCTCCCGGCGGCCGAACAAAGGCGGGCACGGGATTTTGGCGGTCTGCCATCTGAGCCTGCGCCGTCAGCGGCAATGCTCCCAGTAAAAGGCCCAGAATAGTAAGGGTGGTTTTCATAGCTAAGGGTAGAGTAAACACAAACAAGCACTACTTGTCGAAAAGGATTATACGCTTTAACGCTGACCCCACCCCTGTAAGTTTCTATTACTTCTTATTTTCTTATAAATTTCACCTGCAGATGAAATAAAAAAGCCGGCTGTAATAACAGCCGGCTTTTTATGATTTAACAACCGATGTCAGCTTTAATCGAGGCTGGTCATGGGCTGGTGGAAGGCTTGTTTCAGGTACTGCATGGCTACCAGCGATACAATAACGCCGGTCATGCTGCCCAGCAGCACAATGCCGAGACCAGCTACCAGCGGGCCCAGGTCGGTGCCAAAAAGGTCGAGGGCCTGCACCCGCTCCTGGGCCACGGGGCTGATGCTGGTAAGCACCCAGAAAAATACGCCCAGCAGCGCCGAGGCCACCAGGGCAGTCACGATGCCCGTGCCAAAGCCCTGGAAATAAGACATATGTGCATGGTTGGCCCGCTTAAAGCGTATAATGGCCAGCACTACGCCTATCGACAGGAATACCAGGTTCAGGGCCCCGGCCTCAATCTTGTCGAGGAAGCCGGCAAAGTTGGCAATGATGGTGTACACAATAAGCACTGCCGCCGTGAGCACGCCCATGCGGATGCCAGTACGTTCGGGGGTGATTCTTACGTCGCCCATAATAGTTTCTCAATTAGTGGAAGGAAGGATAGTGCCGGCGTCCCCGGCAGCTGCCTTTCTATACTGACTTTGGGTGCAGCGGGTTTTTGCTGGTCTAGCCTAAAAGTGCACCTGCTAAGAACTACACAACCTTCATAGCACTTGAAACCCATTATTTATCAGCCCACTGCAACGGCTGCCTGCTCCCCTGCTCTGCCCGGCTACTTCCTGCATGGCCGTGCCTATTCCCGCATCACAGGCGCGCCAGCGAACCAGGCTCGTTGGTAAATTCTGAAAAAATTCAGCCCTGCCGTCCACTTTACCGGTGCTGCCAGCCATGAGCGAGCGGGCACTAATTTGACTTTTAACCAGTTGTTTTATTAGCTGTTCGCGCCCGAATGGCTGCGACCAATTCGGGCCCGGCCGGTTTTGCGTAATTTTGCGGCCCGGTACTGCGCGTACCCGTTTTTTGCCTTTATTTTTTGACTGAATGATTTCCACGACCAATGTCAGCCTGCGCTACGGCAAGCGCATTTTGTTTGAAGATGTTACCGCGAAATTCCTGCCGGGCAACTGCTATGGCCTTATTGGGGCTAATGGCGCGGGCAAATCCACTTTTCTGAAAATTCTTTCGGGTGAGCTGGAGCCCAACACCGGCTCGGTGGAGATGCCGGCAGGCCAGCGCCTGGCCGTGCTCAAGCAGAACCAGTTTGCCTACGACGAGCAGGTGGTGCTGCAAACCGTCATTCAGGGCCACCAGCGCCTGTGGTCGGTGATGCAGGAAAAAGATGCCCTCTACGCCAAGGCCGACTTCTCCGACAAGGACGGCGAGCGTGCCGCCGAGCTCGAAGGCGAGTTCGCCGACCTCGAAGGCTGGAATGCGGAATACGAAGCCGCCGAGCTGCTCAGCGGCCTGGGCATCACCGAAGACAAGCACCACTCGCTCATGGCCGACCTCGGCGCCAGCGAGAAAGTGCGCGTGCTGCTGGCCCAGGCCCTGTTTGGCAACCCCGACGTGCTGCTGCTCGACGAACCGACCAACAACCTCGACGCGGAGAGCGTGCTCTGGCTCGAAAACTTCCTCGACAGCTTCCAGAACACGGTGATTGTGGTAAGCCACGACCGCCACTTCCTCGACGCCGTGTGCAACTACATGGCCGACCTGGACTTTGGCAAAATCACGATGTACCCCGGCAACTACTCGTTCTGGTACGAGAGCAGCCAGCTGGCTTTGCGCCAGCGCCAGGAAGTGAACAAGAAAACCGAGGACAAGCGCAAAGAGCTGGAAGAGTTTGTGCGCCGCTTCTCGGCCAATGCTTCCAAAAGCAAGCAGGCCACCTCGCGCCAGAAGCTGCTGCAGAAGCTTACCCTGGAGGAAATCAAGCCTTCATCGCGCCGCTATCCTTACATCGCCTTCAAGCCCGAGCGTGAAGCCGGCAACCAGCTGCTGGCGGTTGAGAACCTCAGCGCCACCGTCGACGGGCAGACGGTGTTTAAGAACGTCAGCTTCACGCTCGACAAGCAGGACAAAATTGCCATTGTGGGCCGCGACGACCGCGCCGCCTCCCTGCTCTTCGACATCATCTTCGGTGAGGCCCAGCCGGCCACCGGCCAGTTTAAGTGGGGCACCACCATTACGCCCAGCTACTTTCCCAAGGAAAACAGCTCCTTCTTCCAGGCCGGCGACATGAACCTGGTGGACTGGCTGCGCCAGTACTCGGTGGAGAAAGACGAGAGCTTCGTACGCGGCTGGCTGGGCCGCATGCTTTTCTCGGGCGAAGAGTCGCAGAAAAAGCCCAATGTGCTGAGCGGGGGCGAGAAAGTGCGCTGCATGCTCTCGAAGATGATGCTGGAAAGCGGCAACGTGCTGGTGCTCGACGACCCGACCAACCACCTGGACCTGGAAAGCATTCAGGCCCTCAACAACGGCCTGCGCGACTTCCAGGGCTCCATGCTGTTTGCCTCGCACGACCTGCAGTTTATCGACACCATCGCCAACCGCATCATCGAGCTTACGCCGGACGGCATCATCGACCGCCGCATGAGCTACGAGGAGTACCTGGCCGATGAAAACCTCAAGGTGCAGCGCCAGAAAATGTACAAGCAGCTCGTCTAGGAGTTTTTCTGTTGTCGGCAGGAGACTGTTCACCTGCCGACAACGGACAATTTCTTTATCGTCAGCCGCCTACTTAACCTTCCCGGCCCCGGCCGGTTTCCTTTCCTCATGAAGAACCTACTGTTTCCCCTGCTCACCGCGTCAACCATGCTGCTTGCCGGTACGGCATTGGCTCAGGACAAGCCCGCGCTTAATACCGCGCCTCCTGGAACAGCGACGCCTCCCCCGGCCCAGCAACCTGCCCAGCCGCCGGTGCAGCAGACAGCTCCGGCGCCGGGCGCTGCCCCCCTGCCCGCACCAACTACTGACAAACCCTCGGGCCTGGACTTACCCAGCAACCGCGACGCCCGAGCCGCGGGAGGCAGCAGCTCTGAGCTTAGCCGCAAGCTTTTTATTTATTCCAACTTTGGGCTGGGCTTCAACGCAGTCAATGGCATCAGCCAGTTCAACTTCAGCATCGCGCCTGCGCTGGGCTACCGCATAAGCGAACGATTCGCGCTTGGACCAGGCATCTCCTATTCCTACCTCAATTATTCGGTACCCGACAACTTTGTAATCAGGGGCACAAACTCTAATAGCATTTCCACCAGCAACATTGGGGTAAAGGCCTTTGCTCAATACATTTTTTACAAAGAATTTTTTGCCCACGCCGAGTACGAGCTGACCCGGGCCGAACTTCTTGCCGAAGATGCCAGCGGCAACCTCAGTAAAATTCGCAAGATGATAGGAACGCCACTGCTTGGCGCAGGCTATCGGCAGCAATTCAGCGAGCGGGCTGCTGCAGATATTGTTTTGCTGTACAATTTCGACAACACCCTGTATTCCTTATACAGCAATCCGGTATTCCGCTTTAGTTTCCTATTTAATTTAGGGCGTTAGACTTTGTTAATTTTGCTTTTTCTTTTTAAATAGAAATACAAAGCGACAATGACACAAAAAAGCCTCTCTGTCGAAACAGAGAGGCTTTTTTGTGCTTTTTAATTTAACCCAGATGGTCGTTAAACTGCGCTTCGCCCGCTGATAACACGCAGCAGAATGGCGATGATGGCAATTACAAGAAGGGTGTGAATGATGCCGCCCGTGTAGAAGCCACCAAAATAGCTGATGGCCCAGATGATAACGAGGACGACGGCGATGAGATACAACAGATTGCCCATGGCGTGAGAGAGTAAATGAAGGTGAAAAAGAAGGTGAACTCTGGGCTTTGTACGGGGCTGATTTTAAAAGGATATTCTTTTTAAAAAAAACAGTAAATTTTTTTAAACAATTTGAGTTAGCCCCCGGCACGTAGCTTTGCGGTGCAAGCCTTCTGCTTCATCAATTCTTTCTCCACTCCCATTCCCACCCTTATGAATATCGCCGTTATTGGCTCCGGCACCATGGGCAACGGCATTGCCCACGTGTTTGCCCAGCATGGTTTCTCCGTGTCGCTTATTGATATCAGCCAGCCGGCCCTGGACCGGGCCTTGGGCACCATCACCAAAAACCTGGACCGGCAGGTAGCCAAGGGCAGCCTCAGCGACGACGACAAAACCGCTACCCTGGGCCGTCTGCGCACCTTCACCTCCCTGGAGGAAGGCGTAGCCGGCGCCGGCCTGGTAGTAGAAGCGGCCACTGAGAACGTGGAGCTCAAGCTGCAAATCTTCCGCGACCTCGACCGCTACGCGCCCCAGGATGCCATTCTGGCTTCGAATACCTCATCCATTTCCATTACCAGGATTGCGGCCGTTACCAAGCGCCCCGCCCAGGTGATTGGCATGCACTTCATGAACCCCGTGCCGGTAATGAAGCTGGTAGAGGTAATCCGGGGCTATGCCACCTCCGACACCGTAACCGCGCAGGTAATGGACTTGTCGCGGCAGCTCAATAAAATTCCGACCGAGGTGAACGACTACCCCGGCTTCGTGGCCAACCGCATCCTCATGCCCATGATTAACGAGGCCATCATCACCCTGTTTGAGGGCGTGGCCGGCGTGGAGGAAATCGACACGGTGATGAAGCTGGGCATGGCCCACCCCATGGGCCCGCTGCAGCTGGCCGACTTTATCGGCCTCGACGTGTGCCTGGCCATTCTGCGGGTGCTGCACGAAGGCCTGGGCAACCCCAAGTACGCGCCCTGCCCGCTGCTGGTGAACATGGTGATGGCCGGCCGCCTGGGCGTGAAGTCGGGCGAAGGCTTCTACCAGTACACGGCCGGCTCCAAAGAGCTGGTGGTGGCCGAGCGGTTCCGCAAGTAAGCCCGCGCCGATTTCAACCGCATTCTGCAAAGAGGCCCGAACAGTAGTTCGGGCCTCTTTTTTGTGCCACCTTTTATGCGACATGACCAGGCAGGCCATTGCGTAGAAATGTTGGCGCTACTTCAGCCCCCAGATAACCACCCCCGTATCAAGCCTGTTAGCTAAGAGAACAAATCAGTGAAATCATAATAATCCGCGAAAATCAGCGATTTATGGAGCAAGCAACATTTGGAGCCGGCTGCTTTTGGTGCGTCGAGGCCGTATTTCAGAATCTGAAGGGCGTTGAGAAAGTGGTGTCGGGCTACGCCGGGGGCCGCATCGCCAACCCTACGTACAAGGAAGTGTGCAGTGGCCTCACGGGCCACAACGAGGTGATTCAAATCACATTCGACCCGGCCGTTATCAGCTTCGAGGAGCTGCTGGAAATCTTCTGGAAAACCCACGACCCCACCACCCTCAACCGCCAGGGCAACGACGTGGGCACGCAGTACCGCTCGGGCATCTACTACCACAACGACGAGCAGCGCCGCTTGGCCGAAGAGTACAAGCAGCAGCTCAACGAGGGCCAAGCGTTTCCCAATCCGGTGGTAACGGAGATTCTACCCGCGCCGACCTTCTACCCGGCCGAAAACTACCACCAGAACTACTACAACCAGCACGGCCACGAGCCCTACTGCCAGTTTGTGGCCCGCCCCAAAGTGGAAAAGGTAAAGGCCCTGTTTGGGGATAAGCTGAAAGCCGGGGTGTAAAGATTGCAGAGCGTTGTAGGGGCGGGGGCTAGCCCCGCCCCTACTCGTTATGTTAAGCTCGACCTAACAAAATCCAGCCAGCTAAGTAGAACCCGCACACCCAAATTCTACTCAGTCCCATGGCAAAATATGTGATGCTAATCCACGGCGGCGCCGTGAATACCGACCCGACCACCATTCCCCCGGAAAAGGAAGAAGCCCTCAAGCAGGGCCTCGAAGCTGCGCTGAACGCCGGCTGGGAAATCCTCAACCGCGGCGGCACCGCCCTCGACGCCGTGGAAGCCGCCGTGATGGCAATGGAAGACAACGAGCTGTTCAACGCCGGCCGCGGCGGCATGTTCAACATCAACGGCGACGTGGAAACCGAAGCCTCCATCATGGATGGCCTGACCCTGAAGGGCGGCGCCGTTAGCGGGCTGAAGCTGGTGAAAAACCCGGTGGCCCTGGCTCGCCTGGTGATGCAGAAGTGTAAGCACAGCTTCCTCACTGCCGACGGCGCCCACGAGTTTGCCCTGGCCCAGGGCCTGACGCTGCAGGACCCGAGCTACTTCAAAACCGACCAGCAGCGCGACGAGTGGATGGAAATCCTGCAGGAGGCCGAAGTAGACCACCCCGGCAAGCACGACACCGTGGGCGCCGTAGCCCTCGACCAGCACGGCAACCTGGCCTGCGCCACCTCTACCGGCGGCATCGAGGGCAAGCTGCGTGGCCGCGTGGGCGACAGCTGCATATACGGCGGCGGTGGCTACGCCAACAACGAGGTGTGCGCCGCGAGCTGCACCGGCGATGGCGAAATCATCATGCTGGCTTCCTGCGCCCACGAGGTGTACGCGCTGCGCAAGTACAAGAAGCTGTCCATCCAGAAAGCCGCCCGGGGCGCCGTAGACGTGTACGCCGACAAGCTGCAGGGCGACCGGGGAATTATTGCCCTCGACCCCGAAGGCAACATCGCCATCGAGTCCAACACCAACGTGTTTCGGCGCGCCTACCGCGTGGAGGAGGAAGAGCCGTTCATCGACATCTGGATGGACAAGGAGTAGGTTGTCTGAACCGCAGATTGACGCAGATTTAACGGATTACACAGATTCGAAAGTCCTGTATTCAGCTTCCACAAAAAGAAATGGCCACTGCTCCTGCCGCAGTGGCCATTTTGCTTTTAAAGGAAGAACAGTCGGAATAGAATCCGTTCTTATCCGTTAAATCTGCGTCAATCTGCGGTTCAGACAGAAACTCCTAAGTCCCGCAGCGCATCATTCAGGCTCGTTTTCAAATCGGTGCTGGGCTTGCGCTGGCCGATAATCAGCGCGCAGGGCACCTGGTACTCGCCAGCGGGGAACTGCTTGGGAATGGAGCCGGGAATGACCACCGAGCGGGGCGGCACGTAGCCTTTGTACTCCTTGGGCTCGGCGCCAGTCACGTCGATGATTTTCGTGCTGCCGGTGATGGTGACACCGGCCCCGATTACGGCTTCCTGGCCGATGCGGCAGCCTTCGACCAGGATGCAGCGCGAACCGATGAAGGCGCCGTCTTCAATGATGACCGGTGCGGCCTGCACGGGCTCCAGCACGCCGCCCAGGCCCACGCCGCCGCTCAGGTGCACGCCTTTGCCTACCTGGGCGCAGCTGCCCACCGTGGCCCAGGTATCGACCATGGTGCCTTCGCCCACGTAAGCGCCGATGTTGGTGTAGCTGGGCATGAGGATGACCCCGGGCGCCAGGAAGGCGCCGTAGCGGGCCACGGCCGGTGGCACCACGCGCACCTGCTGCCCGGCGTAGTCGGTTTTGAGGGCCATCTTGTCGTGGTACTCGAAGGGACCCACTTCCTGGGTGCTCATCTGCCGCAGCGGGAAGTACAGGATAACAGCCTTTTTCACCCAGTCGTTTACCTGCCAGTCGCCGCCCTCCTCGGCGGGCGGCGTGGCCACGCGCAGGCGGCCCTTGTCCAGCTCTTCAATGATGTGCTCGATGGCAGCTTTGGTGTCGGCGTTTTGCAGCAGGGCGCGGTCGGCCCAGGCGGCTTCGATGAGGGTTTGGTACTCAGACATTGACAGGAAAATAAGCGGGTCGTAAATGGCGCGGCGCAGGGTACCGCACGGGTTTGAGAGCAACAAAACTAGCATCTTTGGCTTGTGCCCGGCTCCGCTCCTACTTCTTTTGTGGTTTTGCTGGCATCGGTGCTCAAGCCGGTGGACGATACCCGCATGCGGGAAAAGTTTGCCGAAACGCTGGCGGCCCGGCCCGGCACCGTGGTGCACGTGGCCGGCCGGGCGGCCGGGCAAGCCAGCAAAGCAGGCCACAGCCCCACGGTTTCACTGCATCCTATATTCCAAGGCTCCCGCTTGAGCCTGGCCCGACTGGCCGCGCAGTGGCGCTACTGGCAGCTGCTGCGCCGCGTAAAGCCCGGTCTGGTTTTCGTGCATGCCCCCGAGCTGTTGCCCCTCACCCTGCTATGGCAGCTGCTGGGGCAGGGCCGCCGGTTTCTCTACGACATCCGCGAAAACTACGCCCTGAACGTATCTACCCAGGGGGTGTACCAGGGCTTGATGCGCCGCCTGCTGGCCGGCGGCCTGCGCTGGGTAGAAGGGCTGGCGGCCCGCCGCGCAGCGGCCGTCGTGCTGGCCGAGGAAAGCTACGCCGATGAGCTGCCCTTCCTCCGGCAACTGCCGCCAAGCCGCATTCTTGTCCTTGAAAACAAGTACCAGCCCGCGCCCGGGGAGGGCCTGCCCTCGCAGCCCCGCCTACTGCCTCCCACCAGTGAGCCGCTGCGCCTGCTTTTTTCCGGTACCATCTCCGTGCTAAATGGCATCTGGGAAGCCATTGCCCTGGCCGAAAAGCTGCACGCTGTCTGGCCCGGGGGCGCCCGGCTTACCATTGTTGGCTTCTGCCAGCAGCCGGCATTGCTGCTGCAGCTACAGGAAAAGGTGGCCAGCCACCCCAACCTGCTGCGGCTGGTAGGCGGGGCGCAGCCTGTGCCGCACTCTGAAATTGTGGCCGAAATCGGCCGCAGCCACCTGGGGCTGCTGCCCTACCGGCCCCATCCGAGCACCGCGCGCTGCCGGCCCACCAAGCTATTTGAGTACCTAGCCCACGGCCTGCCGGTGCTGTACCCGCCCAACCCCCTGTGGCGGGCCCTGGCGCAGACGCATCAAGCCGGCCTGGAAACCGACTTTCAGCAGGTGGATGCGGCCGTCCTTAGCGCGCAGCTGTCAAGGGCATCATTCTACCCTGCCGGCATTCCTGCTGAGGCCCTGTGGGCCACCGAGGGAGAAAAATTGCAGCTTTTGCTGGATTCTCTCGTTTAACCTGCCACCTTTGCGCCCGTTTTAGCTTATCCGTAGCCAGCTCGGCTTCTTGCGCCGTACTACATTCGCTTCGCTTTTCTCATTTAAAATCCCACCATTCCCTTCTCGCACATGGCCACTTTACGTCAGTCCGAAATTGCCGGGGTCGGCCATTACGTCCCCAGCCGCGTTGTTAAAAATGCTGAAATTGAAAGCATGATGGATACCTCCGACGCCTGGATTCAGGAGCGGACCGGTATTCAGGAGCGGCGTTGGTTTGAGGAGGGCAAAGACACCACGGCCAGCATGGCCGCCGAGGCCAGCCGCAAAGCCCTGGCCATGGCCGGCCTGCAGCCCGACGACGTGCAGCTGATTGTGTTTGCTACCCTCTCGCCCGACTACTTCTTCCCCGGCTCCGGCGTGCTGCTGCAGCGCGAGCTGGGCATCAAGGAGTCGGTGCCGGCCCTGGACGTGCGCAATCAGTGCTCGGGCTTTATCTACTCCCTGTCGGTAGCCGACCAGTTTGTTAAAACCGGCATGTACGACACCGTGCTGGTGGTGGGCTCCGAGATACACTCCTCGGGCCTCGACAAGACACCCCGCGGCCGCGGCGTATCGGTCATCTTTGGCGATGGCGCCGGTGCCGTGGTGCTGCGTCCCTGCTCCCGCGAAGGGCACGGCATCCTCAGCACCCACCTGCACTCCCAGGGCGAGCACGCCGAGGAGCTGATTGTGAAAGAGCCGGGCTCCAACCGCGACAACCGCGTGCAGTACATCCTGGATAAACCCCTCGACCTCTACCCCTACATGAACGGGCAGAACGTGTTCAAGCACGCCGTGGTGCGCTTCCCGCAGGTGATTAAGGAGGCCCTCGACCAGAACGGCTACCAGCCCGAAGACGTGGACATGCTCATTCCCCACCAGGCCAACCTGCGCATCACCCAGTACGTGCAGCAGAAAATGGGCCTGCCCAACGAAAAGGTGTACTCCAACATCCAGCGCTACGGCAACACCACCGCCGCCTCCGTGCCCCTGGCCCTGAGCGAAGCCGTGCAGGAAGGCCGCATCCAACGCGGCGACCTGGTGTGCCTGGCAGCTTTCGGCTCCGGCTTCACCTGGGCCAGCGCGCTGATAAAGTGGTAGACGCTTCGCAATTAAGAATTATAAACTATGAATTATAAATGAGTGCTGGCAGCAGCCCAGAACCGCAATTTATAATTCATAATTTATAATTTATAATTCAATTAAGATGCCCTCCCACACCGAAGAAAATTACCTCAAAGCCATTTACAAGCTGGCCGAAGCCGAGCCGGAGCAGGCCGGGGTGAGCACCAACCGCATTGCGGCGGCGCTGGATACCCGGGCCGCGTCGGTGACGGACATGCTGCGCCGCTTGTCTGAGAAGGGCCTGCTGGCCTACGAGCGGTACCGGGGCGTGCAGCTCACCGACGAAGGGCAAAAGGTAGCGCTACTGACGATTCGCAAGCACCGGCTGTGGGAAGTTTTTCTGGTGCAGCAGCTGGGCTTTCACTGGGACGAGGTGCACGAAGTAGCCGAGGAGCTCGAGCACGTGCAGTCGCCGCTGCTCATGCGTCGGCTCGATGCTTTCCTGGGCTTCCCGGCCCTGGACCCCCACGGCGACCCCATTCCGGGTGAAGATGGTGCCATCCGCCGCCCCTCCCACCGCCTGCTGGCCGACCTCTGCCCGGGCGAGCGGGGCGTGCTGGCGGCCGTCAAGAACACCTCAGTACCCTTTCTACAGTACCTGAACAAAGTCGGCCTGCAGCTGGGCGCCCACCTGGAAGTGCTTGATAAAATTGAGTTCGACCACTCCTGCGAGCTGCGCATCAACCAGGACCGCACCACCCTTATTTCCGCCGAAGTAAGCCGGAACCTGTTTGTGACGGAATAGTTGTATGAACCACGGATTGACACGGATTTTTCGGATTTCACGGACTTTGTAGTCGATTCGCATTCGAAAGCAAGCCAAACAAAAAGGCAGCCTTGCGGCTGCCTTTTTGTTCAAGCCTGACCTTCGCCTCGTCAAGGCCCATAGGCACGGTTCTGCTCCGTTTACAAACTCCGTGAAATCCGAAAAGTCCGCGTCAAACGAAGTTCGGCGTAGCCAATCCGTGGTTCAGACAAAATCCGTGAAATCCGTTTAATCCGAAAAATCCGTGGTTCAGACAATTTTCTCCGACACCATTGTAGCCCTTTCCACGCCGCCCGGGGCCGGGGCGCTGGCTGTTATCCGGCTATCGGGCCCCGATGCCGTGGCCATAACGGCCGGCATCTTCTCCAAAAAGAAGCTGGCCGAGCAGCCCGGCCATACCCTGCACTACGGCACCCTGCGCGACCCCAACAGCGAAGCCATTCTGGATGAGGTAGTAGTGGCCCTGTACCGGGCACCGCGCTCCTTTACCCGCGAAGACGTGGTGGAAATCAGCTGCCACGGCTCCGACTACGTGGTGCGGCAGGTGCTGGCCGTGCTGCTGCGCCAGGGCGCCCGCCTGGCCGAAGCCGGCGAGTTCACCAAGCGCGCCTTTCTGCACGGGGCCATGGACCTGGCCCAGGCCGAAGCGGTAGCCGACCTGATTGCGGCCGACTCGGCTCTCTCGCACCGCGTAGCCCTCAACCAGCTGCGGGGCGGCTTTTCCCAGGAGCTGCGTGAGCTGCGGGCCCGGCTGGTGCAGTTTGCCTCCCTGCTGGAGCTGGAGCTGGACTTTGGCGAAGAAGACGTGGAGTTTGCCGACCGCAGCGGCCTGGCCCGGCTGCTGGACGAGGTGCGCGGCGTGGTAGCGGACCTGCTGCGCTCGTTTGAGCTCGGCAACGTCATCAAAAACGGCATTACCACCGTCATTGCCGGGCGGCCCAATGCCGGCAAGTCGACGCTGCTGAATGCCTTGCTGCGCGAGGAGCGGGCCATTGTGTCGGCCATTCCCGGCACCACCCGCGACTTCATCGAGGATGAAGTCAGCCTCGACGGCATCCGCTTCCGCTTCGTGGACACGGCCGGGCTGCGCGACAACCCCGCCGATGAGGTTGAGGCCATTGGCGTGCAGCGCACCCGGCAGCGCGTACAGCAAGCCGCCCTGCTGCTCTACCTGTTCGACCTGGCCGAGATGAGCCCCGCCGAGGTGCAGGCTGAAGTTGCCGAGCTCACCGCGGGCCTGCAGCTGCCGGTGCTGGCCGTGGGCAATAAGCGCGACCGGGCTTCGGCGAGCCAGCTGGCAGCCTTTGGGCAGCCCCTGGCGCTCTCCGGCACCCTACAGCTGCCCGTACTGCTGTCGGCCGCCCGCAAAGAGGGCCTGGAAGAGCTGCAGGCCGCCCTGCTCGGCCAGGTACGCGGGGCCGGCCTGGAAGCCAATGCCTCGGCTACCATCGTCACCAACGTGCGCCACGCCCGGGCCCTGGAAGCGGCTGCCGGCTACCTGGCCGCCGTGCAGCAAGGCCTGGACCTGGGCCTGGGCACCGAGCTGCTGGCAGCCGACCTGCGCCACGCCCTGGCCGCCCTGGGCGAGATTACCGGCGAAATATCTACCGACGACCTGCTCACCAGCATTTTCACCCAGTTCTGCATTGGCAAGTAAAATATCTGGGCCGGAGTAGAACCTCTGCCCTTTTTAGTTGTATTAATCAAACCCAATTCACCGCAAACCTTTCCGGCGTGAGGCTTATGCATTAGTTTCGCGCAGAACTTCTCCCTTATCCTATTCGCCCATGGCAGAAACTGCTGAACTTATCCTCGACGGGAAATCCATCACCCTCCCGGTCATTGAAGGGACTGAACACGAAAAAGCCTTTGACATTGGCAAGCTGCGCGACCAGACCGGCTACGTAACCCTCGACTCGGGCTACAAGAACACCGGGGCAACCAAAAGCGCCATCACTTTCCTCGACGGCGAAGAAGGTATTCTACGCTACCGCGGCTATCCTATCGAGCAGCTGGCTGAGAAGTCGAGCTTCCTCGAGGTAGCCTACCTGCTGATTTATGGTGCTCTGCCCACCCAGGCCGAGCTCAATACCTTCAGCAGCAACATCACCAAGCACACCCTGGTGCACGAAGACGTGCGCAAGATTTTCGACGGCTTCCCCTCGGCGGCTCACCCCATGGCCATCCTGTCGTCGCTGGTGTGCTCGCTCACGGCTTTCTACCCCAAGAGCGTGGCCCCGGAAATCAGCCAGGAAGAAATGGAGCTGAACATCATCCGCCTGATGGCGAAGATTTCGACCATTGCGGCCTGGACCTACAAAAACCAGATGGGTCACCCGCTGAACTACCCGCGGAACGACCTCGACTACTGCTCCAACTTCCTGTACATGATGTTCAGCTTCCCTACGGAGAAGTATGAAGTAAACCCGGTAGTAGTGAAGGCGCTCAACAAGCTGCTTATCCTGCACGCCGACCACGAACAGAACTGCTCGACCAGCACCGTGCGCCTCGTAGGCTCGGCTAACGCCAGCCTCTACGGCTCGGTATCGGCCGGCATCAATGCTCTGTGGGGCCCCCTGCACGGCGGTGCTAACCAGGAAGTGGTGGAAATGCTGGAGGCTATTCAGGCCGACGGCGGCAACACCCAAAAGTGGGTTGACAAGGCCAAGGACAAGAACGATGCGTTCCGCCTCATGGGCTTTGGCCACCGCGTATACAAGAACTTCGACCCCCGGGCTACCATCATCAAGAAGGCGGCCGACGAAGTGCTACAGGCCCTGGGCCTGGAAGATAGCCCGTTGCTGAAAATTGCCAAGGAGCTTGAGCAGGCGGCTCTGACCGACCCGTACTTTATCGAGCGCAAGCTGTATCCCAACGTCGACTTCTATTCCGGCATCATTTACAAGGCCCTGGGCATTCCCACGGAGATGTTCACGGTGATGTTTGCCCTGGGCCGCCTGCCCGGCTGGATTGCCCAGTGGAAGGAGATGCGCGAAAACAAGGAGCCCATCGGCCGCCCGCGTCAGATTTACACCGGCGAGCTGGAGCGCGACTACGTTGAAATCAGCGCCCGCTAGCCAGGTCTTAGGTCTTAGGTCTTAGGTCTTAGGTAGAAGTAAAAGCTTTCAAATGTATTTGCTAACGCTAAAAGACTTCTCTTCTGCCCAGGCTACAACCTGCCCATAGACCTAATCACGAAAACCTGAATAATGCAAAAAGCCCGCTCACTGAGCGGGCTTTTTCGTGTTCGAAAACGCGGTAACAAGCTCCTCCCCGCCCCTACTTGATACGGTGGGCGGTGAAATTGTTGCGCAGGTCGTGGTAAGCCACCACCTGGCGCGGGTTCAGCAGGCAGTTCAGCTCGTTCTCGTAGCGCTCCTGGGCATTAGCCAGCATGTAATCACGCTCACCTTCGTCGCCTGAGTACTTGATTTCCAGCTCTTGCCGCTCAGCCAGCATGCGCAGGTGGAGCTGCTTGACGGCGATGTACTGCCCCTCGTTGAAATGAATACGGCGGTCGAGCGCCCGGGTCAGGGTTGTGGCCCGCGAGATGATGGCCGGCGAATACTCGCGGTCGCCAGGTCCGGATGCTGCTACTGGCATCGTGCTTACACCCGCGGCGAGGCAGGTAGCTAAAAAAAGATTTTTCATGGTGGTAAAAAGGGTGAAGGTGAAAAAAGTGCCTGAATTGTCTCCGGAAGTCCCGAATGACCATTTCAAACGTAAGCAAAATATTTTTTAGAACTAAAAATATTTTTTTTGTCACTTTTCTAACCAGACACTTTTCCCTGGATTGTATAACCTACTGATTTTTAACCTATAAATCCCAACAAAAAAATTTAAGCTAGAGGCAAAAAAAAAGTTCGCTAATGGGCGAACAATACAATTTTCCGGCTAAATGCTATAAAAATTTAACCCATCTAAAGTATTACTTTAAGTAAAGTGCCAGCCCGGCGCATTTTCCTAACAAAACCAGAGTTCACCAGCTGAACACCCGCAATGCAAAATGCTTACCTCAACCGTGGAATAGTCCTATTCGTTAACAGGCATTTGAGCAGCAAAAAGCTCAGAAAGGCTGCCTATGGGTAACCATCAATGGGTACAGAGGAAGGAGTAATGGCCAGTGGCCGCCGCTCTTTAGCAACTGGTTAAATGCGCTGCTAAAGGATGTGCAGCTCAATGCGTCGGTTCTGACGACGGTGCATTTCCGAGTCGTTTGGTGCCAGCGGATGGGTTTCGCCATAGCCTTTGGAGCGCAGGCGCGTGGGCGCGATGCCATTGCTGCCCAGGTATTCGACAACGGCCTGGGCCCGGCGCTGGGAAAGCTGCATGTTAGCCTCCGGGGTGCCCACGTTGTCGGTATAGCCCGACACTTCAATCTGGATGTCCTTGTACTGGCGCATGAACTCAATAAGCCGATTCAGCTCCGTGCGCGACTGGGGCTTGAGGTCGTACTTGTTGGTATCGAAGAACAGGTTGTTCAAGACCACGCTGCGGCCCGCCCGCACCGGCTCCAGGTAGATGTCCAGGGTCAGCGGGTTGAAGGTGTGCTGGTCGGAGTAATCGAAGCTCAGGCTTTTAAGCAAGTACTTGTCAGCCACGACGTACATGGCGTAGTGGTGCCCCTCGTTCAGTACCACCGTGTAGTCGCCATACTCGGGGTCGGACGTTACAAACTGGGTAAGGGCGTCCGTATCGAGGTCGTACAGCTTTACTTCAGCTTTCAGCGGCTTTTTGGTGATGGCGTCGAAAACCCGGCCCTGGGTGTAGGTGCTGGTTTCGCGGGCCTTCACCTGATTGGGCACACTAAAGGTAAAAAGCTCCACCGGCCGCTCCCGAATCAGGCGTACCCCGCCGGTAGGCTCCTGCGATACGCGGGTACGCGAGCAGAAACCCTTTTGATTATCGGAGGTAATGAAGAGGGAGGCTTCGTTTTCGAAAGTATTCAGGGGGTAACCCAGGTTTCGCGGCTCGCTCCACTGCCCAGTAATGGGGCTTTTTTCGCAGCGGAACACATCGAGGCCGCCCATGCCCACCAAGCCATCGGTAACGTAATAAAGCGTGGTGCTGCTGGCATGGATAAAGGGGGCCATGTCCTTTCCCGGGGTATTCACCGGCGTGCCCAGGTTTTGGGCCACGCTCCAGCTGCCGTCAGGCTGTAGAGTAGTTACGTACAGGTCTTCCTGGCCCTGGCCACCGCGTCTTGTCGAGGTAAAGTAAAGCGTGCGGCCATCGGCCGATAAGGAAGGCTGGGAGTCCCACTCCACCGAGTTGACATTGGAGCCCAGGTTCTGCGGCGCGCTCCAGTTATTACCGGTACGGCGCGAGATGTACAGGTCGCAGTTGCCAATGGCGCGGGGCCGGTCGCAGGAGGCAAATACCAGGGTTTTGCCATCGCCGGAAATCGTACCGGCGCCCTCGTTAAAAGAGGAGTTGATAGCCGGTGATATCGGCACTGGCTCTCCCAGGGCACCGTCTTTGCCCTGGCGGCTGATGTACAAGTCCTCGCCGCTGTTGTCGGAAGGCCGACCGGTGAAGAGCAGAAATCGGTTATCGGCTGTGAGAGCGGGGAAATACTGAAACTTGAAAGCATTCATCGGCGAAGGCAGCCGCGTTGGGGCTTCGCCCACCGGCTTCCGCATGGCTTCCAGCGCAAACTCACAGGTGCGTAGCTGCCGCTCCGACTTGGCCAGGTTGCGGTACGTTTTAGGAGCCACCTTTAGCAGCTGCCGGTAGGCATCGCCGGCCGTCTGGTAGTCGCCATAGCTCAGGGCCAGGTCGCCTAATAACTGAAACTCGCCGGCATGCGAAGCATCGGCCGGCACTTTGCTCAGGCCTTCCTTATAAGCGGCCAGCGCCCCATGGTTGTCGCCCATGGCCTTAAGCAAGGAGCCCTTCATCAGATAAGGCTCGCCAAAAGACGGGAACTTCTGGTTGAGCTGGTTCAGGGTTTCAATGGCCTTTACAAAGTCGCGCTCCCGGCTTTGCTGCGCGGCTTTATCATAAAGCGACTTGGCTTTGGTGTTGGTAATCGACAAATTCCGGGGCGGCGCCTGCGCCTGTGCAGCCTCTGCAGTCCAAAGCAGCACCAGCAGGCAAAAAGCCCCCAGGTGATTCCCACAATGAACTACAAAGCGAAGCATGGGCACAAGCTACGGGATGTCGAGGTATTTATGCGTTTGCAGCGATACCTGCCATTGGGGGTGCTGCTTCACATACTCAATCAGGGCCGGGGTAACCCGAGCGGCCCGGCTCCATTCCGGCTGCAGGTACAGGCGGGCCGTCTCAGCAACCAGGCCCGCGTGCTCTTCAGCCCACGTAAAGTCGGACTCATTGAATACCACTACTTTTAGTTCGTGAGCAGCAGCCAGCACCTGCGGCAAAGGCTTTTTAAACTTCTTGGGCGAAACACAAAGCCAATCCCACTGGCCCGACAGCGGGTGGGCTCCGGAAGTTTCCAGCCAGGTCTGGCAGCCCGCTGCTTTCAGGGCTTGGGTTAGCGGCAGCAGGTTGTGCATGAGCGGCTCGCCGCCCGTAATAACAACGTTGCGACCCGGGTACTCCAGCACCGCAGCCACCAGGTCTTCGACCGCCTGGAGCGGATGGGCCGTGACATCCCACGACTCTTTCACATCGCACCAGTGGCAGCCCACGTCACAGCCTCCCAGCCGAATAAAATACGCTGCTTTGCCGGTATTAAAGCCCTCGCCCTGAATAGTATAAAACTGCTCCATCACTGGCAGCAACAATCCGGCTTCCATCAAAGCGGCTGCATCAGTAGAAACACGGGGTAGAGCAAAAGAAAGGCTAGGTTGAGTCATTGGGTAAAAACGTCGGACCAGAAAGTTTTCCAACGTTAAAAAACGGGCATGGTGTTCCCGATGCCGGACTTTAAAAGTACGTCGCAGGGGGCTAAAAAGCAAAAAAACGGTCGTTCCTACCGGCTACTTGGGGTAGATTTCTCCCTTTGCCGCCCGTAAGGTGTTCAACAAAAGCATGGCAATGGTCATGGGGCCAACCCCACCCGGCACAGGGGTAATGCTGGAAGACAGCGGCGCCACCTCGGCAAAGTTGACATCCCCTTTTAAGGCGTAGCCGCTCTTCTTGCTGGGGTCGGCTACGCGGGTAGTACCCACGTCAATTACCACTGCTCCCGGTCGTACCATGTCGGCCGTCACGAACTCGGGACGGCCAATGGCCGCCACTACAATGTCGGCCGTCCGGCAGATTTCAGCCAGGTTCTGGGTACGGGAATGACATAAAGTAACGGTGCAGTTACCCGTATCCAGGTTCTTAGCTAGCAGTATACTTACAGGCGTGCCAACTATGTTGGAACGGCCGATAACCACGCAATGCTTGCCGCTGGTTTTGATACCGTGCCGGCTGAGCAGCTCCACGATGCCGGAGGGTGTGGCCGGCAACAAAGCCGGAAGCCCTGCCACCATGCGGCCGATGTTCATGGGGTGAAACCCATCCACGTCCTTGTTGGGACTAATGGCTTCAATCACCTTGTCGGTATTGATGTGTGCCGGCAGCGGCAGCTGTACAATAAAGCCGTCTATTTCGGGGTCGTTATTCAACTCGGCTACTTTGGCCAGGAGCTCGTCTTCACTCAGGTCGTCTTCGTAGCGTATCAAGGTCGACTCGAAGCCCACCCGCTCGCAGGCCAGCACCTTATTGCGCACGTACGTCTCCGACCCGCCGTCGTGGCCCACCAGCACAGCAGCCAGGTGCGGCACTTTCAGCCCCTGGGCTTTGCGCTGGGCTACCTCAGCAGCAATTTCAACTTTGATTTCTTCGGCAGTCTGCTTGCCGTCGATAAGGCGATAGGTAGTGGGTGTCATTCGTAGCTGCAGGTTTGCCCCAGTACTGGGGCATGATGGGTAAGAAATTAGAAATGGGAGTACCGTGTACGGAGCAGGACAGGAAGCAAAAAAAACGCGGCCCATAAGCCGCGTTTAAAATTATTAGTCGATTTTTAGAACTGCCAGGAAAGCTTCCTGCGGGATTTCAACGGAGCCGACCTGACGCATGCGCTTCTTGCCCTCCTTCTGCTTTTCAAGCAGCTTGCGCTTGCGGCTGATATCGCCGCCATAGCATTTGGCAATTACGTTTTTGCGCAGGGCCTTCACCGTTTCGCGGGCAATGATTTTCTGGCCGATGCTGGCCTGAATGGCAATGTCGAACATTTGCCGGGGCAGCAGCTCGCGCAGCTTTTCGCAGAGGCGCCGGCCCCAGTCGTAGCTCTTGGAGCGGTGCACAATGGCGGAGAGGGCATCTACCTTCTCGCCGTTGAGCATGATGTCGAGCTTTACCATGTCAGATTCGCGGAAGCCAATCAGCTCGTAGTCGAGCGAGGCATAGCCGCGGCTAATGGTTTTGAGCTTGTCGAAGAAGTCGAACACGATTTCCGACAGCGGCAGCTCGAAGTTCAGCTCTACCCGCTCGGAAGTCAGGTACGACTGCCCTTTAATGATGCCGCGCTTGTCCATGCACAGCGTAATGATGGACCCGACGTAGTCCGCGGCCGTAATAATCTGGGCCTTGATGTAGGGCTCCTCAATGTTCTTGATGAGGTTGGGCTCGGGCATCTCCGAGGGCGCGTTGATTACCAGCAGCTGGTCTTTGGTGCCAATGGCGTGGAACTGCACGCTGGGCACGGTGGTAATCACGGTCATGTTGAACTCCCGCTCGAGGCGCTCCTGCACGATTTCCATGTGCAGCATGCCCAGGAAGCCGCAGCGGAAGCCGAAGCCCAGGGCGGCCGAGGTTTCGGGCTCCCACACCAGCGAGGCGTCGTTGAGCTGCAGCTTTTCCATGGCGGTGCGCAGGTCTTCGTACTCGCTGGTTTCCACCGGGTAAATACCGGCAAACACCATGGGCTTCACGTCCTCGAAGCCGACAATGGCCTCGGTAGTGGGGTTGTTTACCAGGGTAATGGTGTCGCCCACTTTTACTTCGCGCGCTTCTTTGATACCCGAAATGAGGTAGCCCACGTTGCCGGCGCTCATTTCCATACGCGGCTCCTGGTTGAGCTTCAGCACCCCGATTTCGTCGGCGCCGTACTCCTTGCCCGTGGCCATGAAGCGCAGCTTGTCGCCCTTGCGCATGGTGCCGTTCTTGATGCGGAACAGTACCTCGATGCCCCGGTAGGAATTGAAGACCGAGTCGAAGATGAGGGCCTGCAGCGGGGCATCCGGGTCGCCCTTAGGGGCCGGAATACGCTCGCAGATGGCGTTCAGGATGTTTTCAATGCCAATACCGGCCTTGCCCGAGGCGTGAATAATATCGTCGGCGTCGCAGCCGATGAGGTCGACGATTTCGTCGGTTACCTCCTCGGGCATGGCGTGGGGCAGGTCAATCTTGTTGAGCACCGGGATGATTTCCAGGTCGGCCCCGATGGCCAGGTAAAGATTGGAAATGGTCTGGGCTTCAATACCCTGCGAAGCGTCCACGATGAGCAGGGCACCTTCGCAGGCGGCAATGCTGCGGCTTACCTCATAGCTGAAGTCGACGTGGCCGGGCGTGTCAATCAGGTTCAGCGTATACACTTCCCCTTTGTAGGGGTACTGCATCTGAATGGCGTGGCTCTTGATGGTGATGCCCCGCTCGCGCTCCAGGTCCATGTTGTCGAGCAGCTGGGCCTGCATGTCGCGCTTGGCAACGGTGCTGGTAAATTCCAGCAGCCGGTCGGCCAGGGTACTTTTACCGTGGTCGATGTGGGCAATGATGCAAAAATTGCGGATATTCTTCACTAGGGCAGTTTTTCAGTCTGCGAAGGTACGCAAAGCCCAGCGCAAAAGCCAGCTTGAACCGCTAAAGGCTGCGCAGGCTGCTACTGAAAATGGTGCAGGCTGCGTAGTTTTGGCCTTTGATTCGCCCCTCTCTTATTGGCAGTTCCTTTTTATGAGTGCAGAAACTACTCCATTAACAACCGATACGGCCCCGTCCGAAAAAAATAAGTTTTTGATTGCGGCAGTCAACGGCACGGCGGTGTATGTGGTGACGTACTATTTCATTTCGGCCCTTCACCAATTTGCCAAGATAGCCCTGTCGCACCGTTTCTCGCTGCGGGGCAGCTGGGACCCCAGCAAAATCGTCTACACCATGGCCGACGGGGAATGGTGGCGCCTGGCCATTATCGCCATCAACGGCATTGGTCCCGTGGTTTGCTTACTGGCAGGATTTGCGGCCTTCCAATGGTACTGGCGCCGGGCCCGCGCCAAGCGTGGCGTATTTAAGCTGGTACTAATCTGGGCGGCCTTTCACGGCTTCAACGCCTTTTTCGGGGCTCTACTGGCCGATACGTTTACGCAATCCGGCTTCTGGTACGTCCCCAGCTGGGTGTTCGAGCTGGGTAATGTGGTAAACGTGCTGCTGGCCTTGGTAGCGGGCATCATTCAGCTGGCCCTGGGTTACTTTGCCGCCATCCCCTTCCTGCAGGCCCACGACTCCAAGACGGTGATGCGCTACCAGCACCGGCAGCGCATGGTGCTGAGCACACTCATCATTCCCTGGGCAGTGGGCTCGGTGCTGATTATGCTGGCCAAGCTGCCTTATATCAACATTCAGGAAGTGCTGCGCCTGGTAATGATGGGCCTGCTGGTGACTCCCACCGCTCTGGGCTGCATGAATGAGTTATTTGAGTCCACGGTACGCAAGCCCCAGCCCACCGACTTCACCTGGGGCTACATTGTATTGGGAATCCTGATGGCAGCGTCCTGGTACATGTTCCTGAGTCCGCCGGTACATTTTGGCTAAGCAGCTCCGTGCTGCCTGGCTGAACTAAGTGCGGAAACGCCCCGTTGCCCTGCGACGGGGCGTTTTTCGTACCTTCGCTCCCCTAAATATCCCGCCCATGCACCCTGCTCCAGTTGCTCCCTATAAACCCCAGAACCATATCCGCATTGTAACGGCGGCCGCGCTCTTCGACGGGCACGACGCTGCTATCAACATCATGCGCCGCATTATTCAAAGCAGCGGCGCCGAAGTTATTCACCTGGGCCACAATCGCTCGGTGCAGGAGATTGTGGACTGCGCCATTCAGGAAGATGCCCAGGCCATTGCCATCACCAGCTACCAGGGCGGGCACAACGAGTACTTCAAGTACATGCACGACCTGCTGAAGGAGCGCGGCGCCGGCCACATCCGCCTGTTTGGCGGCGGCGGCGGCGTAATTCTGCCCACCGAGATTGCCGAGCTGCAGGGCTACGGCATCGAGCGCATCTACTCGCCCGACGATGGCCGCGCCCTGGGCCTGCAGGGCATGATAAACGACCTGCTGCAGCGCTGCGACTTCCCCACCGGCCAGAACCTCAACGGCGAGGTGAAGCACATCAAGGACAAGGACGCCCGCAGCATTGGCCGCCTGATTTCGGCCGCCGAAAACTTCCCGGAGGAATTCGAGAAAGTGCGCCAGCAGTTAGTTGATAGTTATCAGTTGTCAGTTGCCAGTGAAAAAGGCCAGGCCCAGGACCTGACAACTGACAACGAGCAACTGACAACTAAGGCCCCAATACTAGGCATCACCGGCACGGGCGGCGCGGGCAAGTCCAGCCTGGTGGATGAGCTGGTGCGCCGCTTTCTGCTCGACTTCCCGGAAAAGACGCTGGCCATTATCTCCGTCGACCCCAGCAAGCGCAAAACCGGCGGGGCCCTGCTCGGCGACCGGATTCGGATGAATGCCATCAACAACCCGCGGGTGTACATGCGCAGCCTGGCCACGCGCCAGAGCAACCTGGCGCTGAGCCGCTACGTGCAGGACGCCGTGGACGTGGTGCGCGCCGCCGACTTCGACCTGATTATTCTGGAAACCTCCGGCATTGGGCAGTCCGACACCGAAATTATCGAGCACTCTGACGTGAGTTTGTACGTGATGACGCCCGAGTACGGCGCCGCTACGCAGCTGGAGAAAATCGACATGCTCGACTTCGCCGACGTCATCGCCCTCAACAAATTTGATAAGCGCGGGGCCCTGGATGCGCTGCGCGACGTGCGCAAGCAGTACCAGCGCAACCACCAGCTCTGGGACCAGCCCCTGGACCAGCTGCCGGTGCACGGCACCATTGCCTCGCAGTTCAACGACCCGGGCATGAACCGCCTGTACCGGGCCGTGCTGCAGGTACTGGAAAAGAAAACCGGCGCCACCTTCGCCTCCCAGCTCGAAACCAGCGCCGAGGTGTCGGAAAAGGTCTACATCATCCCGCCCCACCGCACGCGCTACCTCTCGGAAATTGCTGAAACCAACCGCGCCTACGACAAGCGCGTGGCCGAGCAGGCCGCCATTGCCGAAGTGGCCGGCTCCTTCGCCACCCTGGAAAAGCACTTCCAGGGCGAACAGGCCGACGCGGGCATGGTGGCCGACTTTGCCAAGAAGATCCAGACCCAGCTGCGCCGCCTCGACCCCGAGGCCCAGGCCATCCTCGAAAACTGGGAGGCTACGCTGCAGAACTACCGCAACCCGGAATACGTGTACAAGGTGCGCGACAAGGAAATCCGCGTCAAGACCAAGTACGAGTCGTTGTCGCACCTGCAGATTCCGCGGGTGGCCGTGCCGCGCTACACCGGCTGGGGCGACCGCCTGCGCTGGGCCATGCAGGAAAACTTCCCCGGCGAGTTCCCTTACACCGCCGGCGTATTCCCCTTTAAGCGCGAAGGCGAAGACCCCACCCGCATGTTTGCCGGCGAAGGCGGCCCCGAGCGCACCAACCGCCGCTTCCACTACGTATCGGCCGGCCTGCCCGCCAAGCGCCTGAGCACGGCATTCGACTCGGTGACGCTCTACGGCGAAGACCCCGACCACCGGCCCGACATCTACGGCAAAATCGGCAACGCCGGGGTGAGCATCTGCTGCCTGGACGATGCCAAGAAGCTATACTCCGGCTTCGACCTCAGCCACCCGGCCACCTCGGTGTCGATGACCATCAACGGCCCGGCTGCTACCATTGCGGCGTTTTTCATGAACGCGGCCATCGACCAGAACTGCGAGAAGTACATCCGGGAAAATGGGCTGGTAGACGAGGTGGAAGCCAAAATCGACGCCATCTATCAGGAGAAGGGCGTGGCCCGGCCCCGCTACCAGGGCGAGCTGCCCGACGGCAACAACGGCCTGGGCTTGCTGCTGCTGGGCGTGACCGGCGACCAAGTGCTGCCGGCCGAGGTGTACGCCACCATTAAGGCCACAACGCTCACCCAGGTGCGCGGCACCGTACAGGCTGATATCCTGAAGGAAGACCAGGCCCAGAATACCTGCATCTTCAGCACCGAGTTCAGCCTGCGCCTGATGGGCGACGTGCAGGAGTACTTCATCCGCCACAAGGTGCGGAACTTCTACTCGGTCAGCATTAGCGGCTACCACATTGCCGAGGCCGGCGCTAACCCCATCACCCAGCTGGCCCTGACGCTGAGCAACGGCTTCACCTTCGTGGAGTACTACGCCAGCCGCGGCATGGACGTGAACGACTTCGCGCCCAACCTGAGCTTCTTCTTCTCCAACGGCATCGACCCCGAGTACGCCGTGATTGGCCGCGTGGCCCGTCGCATCTGGGCCAAGGCCATGAAGCTGAAGTACGGCGCCAACCCGCGCAGCCAGATGCTGAAGTACCACATTCAGACCTCCGGCCGCTCGCTGCACGCCCAGGAAATCGACTTCAACGACATCCGCACCACGCTGCAGGCGCTGTACGCCATCTACGACAACTGCAACAGCTTGCACACCAACGCCTACGACGAGGCCATCACCACGCCCACCGAGGGCTCGGTGCGCCGCGCCATGGCCATTCAGCTCATCATCAACCGGGAACTGGGCCTGGCCAAGAACGAAAACCCGCTGCAGGGCTCCTTCATCATCGAGGAGCTGACCGACCTGGTGGAAGAAGCAGTATTGCTTGAATTCGACCGCATCACCGAGCGCGGCGGCGTGCTGGGCGCCATGGAAACCATGTATCAGCGCGGCAAAATCCAGGAGGAAAGCCTGCACTACGAGATGCTCAAGCATACCGGCGAGTACCCCATCATCGGCGTGAATACCTTCCTCTCATCCACGGGCTCGCCTACCATCATCCCGGCCGAGGTAATCCGTGCCACGGAAGAGGAAAAGCTTTACCAGATTGAGATGCTGGGCAACCTGCACGCCCGCAACGCTGCTCAGGCCCCGCAGCAGCTCAAGCAGCTGCAGCAGGTGGCCGTGACCAACGGCAACATGTTCGACGCCCTGATGGAAGCCGTGAAGTTCTGCTCCCTGGGGCAGGTTACGAATGCGCTGTTTGAGGTAGGCGGGCAGTATAGAAGGAATATGTAGGATTTCTCTAGAGCGTGTTAATGACTTAGCAGGTTGATGTGGTTTGCTTTGACGAGCATGAGGCAGGCAAACACAAGGTAGTGAATGCCTTCCAAGGTAGTGGTGAGGCGTTCGTAATCCCGGGCCAATCGTCGGAACCGGGCGGCCCAGGCAAAGGAGCGTTCCACGACCCAGCGCTTGGGCAGCAGCACAAAGCCGCGTTTGGCCGCGGGTAATTTCACGACATGCAGCGCGATGCCCTGCTCTGCCGCCGCCTGCGCTGGTTCCTCTCCCGTGTAGCCTTGGTCGACGTACGCCAGGGTCACACTTTGGCCGGTGATGGCCTGCACTTCTTCGGTTAGGGCCGCCACCTGGGCCCGGTCCTGTTCGTTGGCCGGCGTGACGAGCGCTGCCAGCAGGTGCCCGAGCGTATCCACGGCGATATGCACCTTGCTGCCCTTGCGCCGTTTGGCCCCGTCGTAGCCCGCCCGGTGCCCGCTTTCAGGCGTGCTTTGCAGCGTGCGGCTGTCGAGCAAGATAGCCGAGGGCTCGGCCGCGTGGCCCTGGGCCGTGCGCAGCAACTGGCGCAAATCGTCGACCATGGATTCGAAACACCGGGCGTCGAGCCAGCGGCGCAGCTGCTGGTAGACGGCCGGCCAGGCCGGAAAATCGCCCGGCAGGTAGCGCCAGGGCACCCCGGTGCGGGCCAGGTAGCGCACGGCGTTGAACAAGTGCCGCAGCGGGTATTCCCGTTGCGGAGCCGCTTCACGCATCAACGTCAGATAGGGCGCGGCAAAGGCCCATTCTTCGTCGCTTACATCACTCGGATATCCAGGATGGGGCTTTTTCATCCCCGAATTTCCTCAATTAGTCATTAACACGCTCTAGGCGTAGTTCCAATACCCTGGCTCGCGCGAGTTAATTAGGCAAAGCCGTAACTGTGACCAACCACGACGTGGAGGCTGTGCCTCCTCTGCCGCGCAGCGGCAATACGGGACTGCGCCGACCATCATGTTCAGCTACCGTCGTTCGGTTGCGAGGCACAGCCTTGCCAGAATGCCAGGCATGACTTACGGCTTCGCCTAAACTCGCGCTGGTTGTTCTCCCTACTTTCGCCCTCATGAAAGCAAGCTTTGCAAGCATGGCGCTCGGTTTGTTCTGCCTGACCAAGGCGGCGGCCCAGGACTTGTCGGGCCAGTGGCAGGGCGTGGAAACCCACCTGCCAAGAATGGGCTTCTGGCCGGCTGTGCTCACCATTCAGGAAGACAAAAGTAGCCACATTACGGGTATGCTGGAGCAGGAAGTCGGCAACCAGCCCACCAGCTTCGTCCGGTTTCAGGTTGATGGGCAGCATACCCCCCCAGCGCATTCGGCTCGACCAGACCAGGATTTTGTTTGAAAGCGGTAACGGCGATTATTCCTGGTGCCAGGGCTTCGTGGAGTTTACCTACGATGCCAGTGAGGAAAGGCTGACGGGCTACTCCACTTTCCGACCGGTAAACAACTGCTCCAATAGCTCCTTCGACCTGTTTCGGGTCAAGCTCAAATCACCCGCCAAGGTAACGGCGGGTCAAGCCAGCACCCTGCGCGTGTCTGGCCGCCAGGTGCAGTGGTATGCCGACCCGGAACTGCGCCAGCCGGTGGCCGAAGGCAACAGCTACCGCACCCGCCTGAGCAAAACCACCACCTTCTACCTTACCCAGGGCTTTTACCCAACCCGGCACAGCGAGCCGGTAGCCATTACGGTGGAAGCAGTGCCCCTGGAAAAAGCGCCTCGCCTGGCCCCAAAACCAGGCCCTGCTCCTGCTAAAGCTACTGCCCCCTCCCCAGCTGCAATGGTTCTACCCACCGTCCTTTTCCGGAGCACCACAGCCGAGCTTCTGCCCGAGTCAGCTCCTGCGCTGCAGCACCTGGCGGCGGAGCTAAAAGCCCGTCCCCGGCTGCGACTGCGCATAGCCGGCCACACCGACCGGATTGGCGAGGCCGGCAAAAACAAGGTTTTGTCTGAACAGCGGGCCGGGGCGGTGAAAGCCTTTCTGGTCAATGCCGGCATCGCGCCCGAACGCATCGAAACCACCGGCTACGGCCATACCCGGCTGCTTTACCCTTCCCCCGATATCCGGAACCGGCGCGTTGAGATTGAAGAGCTGAAGTAAACGGCTTATATAGAAAGCCAGCGGCTGCAACCATAAGGTGCATTGGCCCGCTGGCTTTACGGCCCGTGATGTCCACCTTTACCGGTAGCAGCCTTCGTGGTCGCCCCACATTTCCTGTACACTCGCCATGCCCATTCTGAAAAGCCGCAACCTGGTTTGGCTACTGGCCGGTCTTTTGTCCTGCAGCCAGTACTCGGCGCAGCAGGTACGGCTGGAAGGACGCACCACGGCCAATGGTAACCAGTATTCCCTGTTTCATCCCGGCGACCTGGCCATTCGGGTAGTAACCCAGCGCCCGGACGCCGCCGATAGCCGCTACCAGCTCAGCGTCGCGGCCGCGTACACCGACCTGGAAACTGACCAGCCCCTGGACCTGCTGATTGACCAGGGCCGGGAGTTGCAGGCCAGGCCCCGGCTAGGCTTCCTGGATGGCGTACTCACCATTGTCGGCGACAGCCTCAGGATTTCCCGCATTGCGAAAGGACAGCCGCCCGCCAACCCGCAGCTTCAGGTAGTGCGCCGGCAGCACGGCACCTTGTTGCTGCAGGAGCTGCTGCTGTATCAGGGCCAGAACCTGAGGGACCCGGGCGGCAGCGTGTTTCAGCGCCGGGCCCTGGTGGAGTTTGCCAACGGGCGGTTTGCGGTGGCCGAGAGTGTGGCGGATGCGCTTACCATGAAGCAGTTTGGCGACGACCTGCTGGAGCTGGGTGTCCGTAACGCCTTGTACCTGGACATGGGCGACTGGGACGAAGGCTGGTACAAGCGCGGCGGCCAGGTGGTGAAGCTGGGCAACCGGCGCACAGAAACGGCCCGGCAGTCGAGCTGGCTGGTGTTTGTGAAGCGGTAAGCGGCTTGCATCCCCGGAGCAGGCCGATTGTCTATGGCTGCGGCTGCCGCCGGCAGCTGTTAGGCATGCCCGCATTTGCTGCGTGGTTTTGACCTGGCTTGTCACCATCGAATAAACCTCTTTTTTATTTTTGTGCCATGAAAACCAGCCTAGCCCTGACTGCGCTTGGTTTACTACGCCTGTCCACCGCGGCCGCCCAGGATTTGTCGGGCGAGTGGCAGGGCGTCGAGCGCAACCCCATCACCCGCCGCAGCGACTTCGAATACTGGCCCGTGCAGCTTAGCCTGCAAAACGGCAAAGGCAATGCCCTGAGCGGCGAGCTCTACCAGGAAATTGGCGGGCAGCCCGAGTACAAGGTCCTGTTCCGCATGGAAGGCAGCCGCACCAAAAGCGGAGTCAGCCTTAGCCACAAAGGAACCGAGTTTGATATTTCGCCGCGCAACGGCGTATGGTGCCGCGGCGGCATCGTGTTCACCTACGATGCCGCGGAGGAAAAGCTAACCGGCAAGGCCGCCTACCAACCCCTGATGAGCTGCAGCACCGGCGACCTGGAGCTGTACCGGGTAAGGCTTAAATCGGCCGCTACCGTGCCGGCCGGGGTGGCTACCGACCTGGTAGTGACGGGCAAGAACGTGCGCTGGTTTGCCGATGCCGACCTGCGCAAGCCCCTGGCCGCCGGCAATACGTACCGTACCAGGCTCAGCAAAACGACGACGTTTTACCTTATGCAGGGGTATTATGTCACCGACCGCAGCGCAGTGGTGCCCATCACCATCAAAGTAGCCGGCCCCGCGCCGCGCAAGCCCGAGCCCGTGCCGCCGGCGACAGCTCCCGATGCGGAGCTGCCCGGCGCTGCCTCGCCAGCCATAGCCACGTCGGAGGCAGCGGCGCTGCCCGCTCCGGTTACCGCCGCCCCGTTGGTACTGCCTACGGTGCTGTTCAAGCTGGGCACGGCCGAGCTGCTTCCTACGGCAGCCCCGGCCCTCGACTCGCTCGCGGCCCAGCTGCGTAGGCGGCCGGAGCTGCGGGTACGGGTGGCCGGGCATACCGACCGCATTGGCGAACCCAGTAAAAACCGGATACTGAGCGAGCAGCGGGCTGCCGCCGTAAAGGACTACTTAGTTCAGGCCGGCATAGACGCTGGGCGCCTCGAAACCATTGGCTACGGCGACTCCAAACCGCTCTATGCCACGCCCGATGCCCGCAACCGCCGGGTAGAGGTGCAGGAAGTTAAGTAACTGCCGCGACTGAGAGAAAGAAGGGTAGCCTTCCTTTCCTATTTCACCTTAAAAAAGTAAGTGCCGGTAAGCTGGGCTACCCGTTGATAGTACGCAGGCATCTCGTCGCGAAAGCCGGGTGCTTTTTCAGCCTGTTGATTAACAAGGCCCAGGCCATAGCCCAGCTGCACCTGAAGGGCGCTGAAGCGGTAGCCTATGCCGGCATTCACCCCGGCATCAAAGCGCCGGGCTATGTACGCCCCGCTGCTGGCTTCGAAGGGAGTAGCGCGGGTATTGTTGTTGAAGGTAGCTGGCTGTGGGCCCGGGTAAGTATCCCGGTACGCGAAGAAGGTATTGCCGTAACTGTAATAGCCATTGCTGTTGCTGCTGCTGCTGCTGCTGCCATTTGAGGAGCTGCTGCCTTCGTATTCCAGCTCGCTGCGCCCCCCTACCCCAAAGGCCATGTATGGGCCCGCGAACAGCTGAAAGCCGTGGTCTGTGCCAGTGGTATAAACCAGGTTAAGCGGTATTTCGAGGTAGTTTGGGCGGCTGATGCTGTGCATGCTCTCCTTGATAGTTTGGACGGAGCTGGGAAAGCCGTTGTATGAATAGGTAAAGCTGCTGTTTACAGTCATCTGCTGCTCCACGCCTTTCTGGGTAAATAAAAGGGCCGGCTGAAGCGCCAGCTTGCCAAAACGAACGTCCAGCACCGCGCCAAACTGCGGTGCCAGCAAGCCAGAGCGGGTATAATCCGAGCTCGAGCGGGCGGTAACTGTTCCGGTAGAGCTTCCCGTGTAGGGTTTGTATTCCGGGTCATCGCCGGCCCGGGTAGCCCAGTTGCCCCCGGCCCGAAAACCCAGGCTGATGGAAGTTTGGGCGTGCGCAACCGACGCAGTCATTGTAAACAGTACCAGAGGCAGCAACAGATGGTTTTTCATTACGAATAAAAAATTGTGAGTTTACTATAAAGCGCCAAGGTAAGCGCTCCGCACCGCACGACAACTTTTACTCAGAATTTTTTTGGCTGAAAAAAGCCAGGCTCAGTGCGGGCTCACCCGCTATGGAGTGCCGGCAAAATATGGCTAAATGCTGCGGTAATGAAGCAAAAGCATTGCAGCTCATGCCGTAGATAAGCCGATGGCAGAACAACGGACACTGGATTATCAGCCGCCCCATTACACTGCATGCATAACATTTTTCTCAGATTTTTCGTATATTTGCAGAGTTAAAACCAATTATGCCCTCCGGGGCACCTACTGTCTTTCTGAGTTATGAAAAAGACCACTGCTTTCTCTTCCTTCCTCCTCCTGGGTGGCTTCAGCTCGCTGAGCTACCTAGCTACCCAGCTGCGCGACCTTGACCTGAGCTTTAGCCTGCAGGGCGAGGAAGCCTGCCACTACTGCTAGTCCTTCTAATGCGCCTGGCGCATCTTTCTGCAAGCCCCGCCCTACAGCGGGGCTTTTTTCTTCCCATTTGCGCCGCAGTGCCGACATTTGCCCGGCAAAAACAAAGGCCGATAGACCCAGCTTTTCAGAGCGCATCCCCGTTTAACGCACTTTTCTATCCTTTCAAACCGGCGCTGAGAAGCGTCTTTCCCTGAATCTCATGACCCTCGACACCAATCAGCAGCAGGTTAGCTACATCATTGGCCGCGACCTGGCCCGCAACTTCGCCCAGCAGGGCCTGGACCTCGACATTGATGTGCTGGCCGCGGCCCTCAAAGAAGGCCTGCAGGGCCTGCCCAGCCGCCTTACCCAGGAACAGATGCAACAAGCCATGATGCAGCTGCAGGAGCAGATGGGCGGCATGGAAGACGACGACACCTCAACCCCCGATACCATGAACAACAAAGCCGAAGGCGAAGCCTTCCTCGCCGAAAACGCCAAGAAGCCCGGCGTAACCACCCTGCCCAGCGGCCTGCAGTACGAAGTAATTACCGAAGGCAGTGGCAAGAAGCCCACCCTGCGCTCGTCGGTAACCACGCACTACCACGGTACCCTCATCAACGGCAAGGTGTTCGATAGCAGCTACCAGCGCGGCCAGCCGGCTACCTTCCCCGTAAACGGCGTAATTGCCGGCTGGACGGAAGCGCTGCAGCTCATGGGCGAAGGCTCCAAGTACCGCCTTTACATTCCCTCGGAGCTGGCTTACGGCAAGCGGGGCGCCGGCCGCGACATCCCGGGCGACACGGCCCTCATTTTTGACGTGGAGCTCCTCAAAGTAAATAACTGAGGGACTGTCGAGGGTGCGGCGCAGGCCGCGCCCTCGGCTACCCGGGTTGCCGCGCCGGGCTGGGTTCAAACCAGTACGGCCGCTCAGCGTCCGCTGGCCCAGCCCTCCCCTGCAACAACCAAGGCCTCTTCTTCCCCCGCCATGCAAGCACCTACCCCGGAGCCGGCGGCTACCGAGCCCCCCAGTCCCCTTCCGGGGAGCACTTTTGCACACGGGCCGGCCGGCGTTGCCGCCCCGCGGCCGGTGGAGCTGCCTCCCCTCGAAATTCTGCCCACTATCAGCAGTCCCGATAAGCGAGTGACGCTTACCAATGACCGTCTCACCGTAAAAGGCCAGACGTTTCTGCTGCTGGAGCTGGAGCGGGTGGAGCTGACGCCCGTGCAGTGGCTGCTGTGGTACCTGCTGGGTGGCCTGGGCCTGGCCGCCGTGATGATTGCCTTTCTGAGCAACTGGCTGCGCACGGGGCCGGCTATGCTGGGCATGGCCCTTACGGCGCTGATGCTGGCATTTGGGCGCCGCGGCACCAACCGCCTGCGCCTGCACCGCCTGGGCCAGCAGATGGTCAATTTTGCCTTGCCCGGCGATAGTGCCGCCTGGCAACAGCTTAGCGGCGAGGTAAACCGCCGGATACACCGCCTGCACGACCGCGCCGCAGCCGAAGCGGCTCTCCTGCTGGCGGCAGCCGATGAAGCCCGCCGCCAGGAAGCCCTGGCCGCTCAGCTGCGGGAGCAAGCATCCCAGCCCGGCTCAGAACCAACCTAGCCCGTTACTTCGCCCGGCCATTTTCCTTTGCTCCAATAAGTGAGCCGTCCCTGGCCCGCCCTCACCGACCCCCTACCTCCTATCCCTTATTTTTCATGGATTCGTCAAAACACGGGCACCATGCCGTTTCCGGTGCGGGCCTGCTTATTGCGCTGGGCATTATCTACGGCGACATTGGTACGTCGCCGCTTTATGTGATGAAGGCCATTGTGCCGGGCCTTATCGACCCGCTGCTGGTGTACGGCGGCATTTCCTGCGTGCTCTGGACCCTGACACTGCAAACCACCGTCAAGTATGTGCTGCTCACGCTCAATGCCGACAACAACGGCGAGGGGGGCATCTTCTCGCTCTATGCGCTGGTGCGCCGCCGCGGCGCCTGGCTGTCGGCTGTCGCAATTATTGGCGGGGCGGCTCTGCTGGCCGATGGCGTTATAACGCCCCCCATTTCGGTTTCATCGGCTATTGAGGGGCTGCAAGCTGTGTACCCCAACATCCCGACCGTGCCCATCGTCATCGCCATTCTGCTGGGCCTGTTTTTCATGCAGAGCTTCGGCACCCAGATTGTGGGCAAGGCCTTTGGCCCGCTGATGATGGTGTGGTTTACCATGCTGGCGGTGCTGGGCCTGAAAGGCATCATCACTCACCCCGGCATTCTCAAGGCGGCAAACCCCATGTACGCTTACGATTTGCTGGTGAAGTACCCCGGTGGTTTCTGGCTGCTGGGCGCCGTCTTTCTCTGTACTACCGGAGCCGAGGCCCTGTATTCGGACCTGGGGCACTGCGGCAAGAACAACATCCGCACCAGCTGGATTTTTGTAAAAACCTGCCTGCTGATTAACTACTTCGGCCAGGGGGCCTGGCTGCTGGAGCACCAGGGCCAGCAGCTGGCCGGGCGCAACCCTTTTTATGAGCTGATGCCCGCGTGGTTTCTGCTCATTGGCGTAGGCGTGGCCACTATTGCCGCCATCATTGCCTCGCAGGCCCTCATTACGGGCTCTTTCACGCTGGTGGCCGAGGCCATCCGCCTGAACATGTGGCCCAAGGTGAAGCTCAACTACCCCACCAACGTGAAGGGGCAGCTCTACGTGCCCAGCATGAACCGCCTGCTGCTGCTGGGCTGCATCGCCGTGGTGCTTTACTTCCGGGAGTCATCAAACATGGAAGCGGCTTATGGCCTGGCCATTACGCTCACGATGATGATGACCACCATCCTGCTCACTATCTGGCTGCGCGCCAAGAAAGTAGCCAAGCCCCTGGTAATTGCATTTGCCCTGCTGTATGGCTTGATTGAGGGCTCCTTCCTTATTGCCAACCTCATCAAGTTCCCCCACGGGGGCTGGGTGTCGCTGGCTATCGGCAGCGCGCTTATCGGGGTGATGTATGTGTGGCTCAAGGCCTTCTACATCAAGCGCCGCCTTACCGAGTTTGTTCGCCTGGAGCCTTACATCGACGCGCTCAAGCAGCTCAGCAACGACGATACGGTGCCCAAGTACTCTACTCACCTGGTGTTTCTGACTTCGGCCGAGCGCAGCACCGAGATTGAGCAGAAAATTATCTACTCCATCTTTCAGAAGCGTCCGAAGCGGGCCGACATCTACTGGTTTATCCACGTGGAGACCACCGACCAGCCTTATACCATGGAGTACAAGGTGACCGAGGTAGCCAAAGACGACGTGTTCCGCATCAACTTCCGCCTGGGCTTCCGGGTACAGCAGCGCATCAACCTCTATTTCCGCAAAGTGGTAGAAGACCTGGTGCGCAACAAGGAAGTGGACATCACCTCCCGCTACGAGTCGCTCAGCCAGCGCCACGTTACCGGCGACTTCCGTTTCGTGGTGCTGGAGAAATTCCTCAGCGTGGAAAACGACTTCCCCACCCTGGAAAAGCTGGTGATGCAGGCCTACTTCTACATCCGCCAGTTCATTGCCTCCGAAGACAAATACTTCGGCCTGGATACTTCTTCCGTGAAAGTGGAGAAGGTACCGCTGGTTATTGCCCCCGTGCGGGAAGTGGCCCTGACCCGGATTGTCTGACCGCAGATTTTAACGGATTTGACGGATGAGAACGGATTCTAAAGCCCTAAACTCAGCCTAAACAAATGGCCACTGCTACCGTTGCAGTGGCCATTCTGATTTTGATGCAAGAACAAGCGGAAATGAATCCGTTCTTATCCGTCAAATCCGTTAAAATCTGCGGTCTATTTTTTCGGACTCAGCCACTTGGCCAGGATTTTCTGCTGCTGGGCGCTGGGGCTGGGCATGGGCTGAATCTGGTAGCGCACGCCACGTACGGGCTGCATCTTCAGGGTAAGCTCGCGGGGCAGGCCGTCGCGCTTTACCTGCAGCTTTACTTCCGTACCGGCTGGGCGGCCGGCCAGCTGCTTGAGGGCTTCTTCGCTGGCGGCGGCCCCGTTGATTTGCAGAATCTCGTCGTTCACGTTCAGGCCACCCGCCCAGGCGGCGCCATCGCGCTCGATGCCAGTGACCAGCAGGCGGCCCCCGCGGTTGGCAATGTTGGCTCCCAGGCTACCGTCGGCGCTCAGGGGGGAGGTGCTTACGGCCAGGCCGGCATAGCCCAGGGTCGTGGCATAGTCCAGCGTTTTGGTGCCGTACACGCTGTTCTTAAAAAAGTCGTCGAAGCGGCGGCCGGCTACCGTGGCCACGGCATCCTGAAACTCCTGGTCGGTGAAGCCGCGCTTGAGCTGCAGGTAGTACTTGTCGTAAAGCAGGCGGAACACGTCGTCGAGCTGCTTCTCGCCTTTGCTGGCTTCCAGAATCATCAGGTCGAGCACCAGGCCCACCATCTGCCCTTTGTCGTAGTAGCTGATTTGGGAGTTGGGCGAGTTTTCGTTGGGCCGGTAGTAGCGAATCCAGGCGTCGAAGCTGGCCTCCGACACGGGTTGAACCTTGTTGCCCGGCGTGTTCTCAACCGACGTCATCTGCGAAGCCATGTCGTTGAGGTATTCCTGCTGGCTTTGAAAGCCGGCGCGCTCCACAATGACGTTGGACATGTACTCGGTCATGCCCTCGCTCACCCACAGCATGCGGGTATAGTTTTCCTCGTCGTAGTTGAACGGCCCCAGGGCGACGGGGCGGATGCGCTTTACGTTCCAGAGGTGGAAATATTCATGCGCAACCAGCCCCAGGTAGGAGCTGTAGCCGGCCGGCGTCTGGTAGGCGTTGCGGCCCACCACCAGCGTGGTTGAGTAGAGGTGTTCGAGGCCGCCGCCGCCGCGCTCCACGTTGTGCACGATAAAGACGTAGGGCCGGTCCAGGGGGTTCTTCCCCACCACTTTGTGCGACTCCTCGCACACCTTCTGCATGTCGGCCAGCAGCTTGGGCTCGTCGGCGGTGTAGGTTCCGTACATGGCCACTTCGTGCGGGGTCCCGTTCGCCGTAAACTGCAGCACCTTGTGGTTGCCAATCTCCATGGGCGAGTCGGCCAGCTCGTCGTAGCTGTCGGACTTAAACGTGAACTTCGCTTTGCCCGGCACGGGACGCAGGGCGGTACTCACGCGGGCCCAGCCAGCGGCTGGCTCAACGGTTACGGTGCTGCCCAGGTCCTTTTTATCGGCCGGGTACATAAACACGCTGCTGCCGTTGAGGTAGCCGTGGTCGGCGTCGATAAACGAGGTGCGCACGCTCAGCTCGTAGGCATACACGCGGTAGCTGACCTGAAAGTCCGGCTGCTTGGAGTGGCGCACCCGCCAGGTGTTTTTGTTGATTTTCTCTACCGGCAGCGCCTTGCCATCCGGCGTCTGGGCCTGCAGGCCCTCTACGTGGCGGGCAAACTCCCGCACCAGGTAAGAGCCCGGCGCCCACACGGGCATCTTAATGTCGGTGTACTCGCTGCCGAAGCCACCCAGGTCCATGCGAACCTCAAAGTAATGGGTTTGGGGCGCTGGCATGGCCAGGGTGTAGCGCAGCGAGGGCGCCGGCGCCGCCAGGGCGGCCAGCGGAGCAGCCAGTGCCAGGGCCGCAGTCAGGGCATACCGGCGGAAAAACGAAAGGGGATTTTTAAGCATCAGGGGAAAGATAAAAAAGAAGCAATTGACGGTAAAGGCACAAAATACGGCCCCGGGGACGTCTCCAACCTAGCGGCCCGCTGCCGCGTTAGCAACTAAGCTGGCGCTCACCGGCGCCAGGAGCCTTGCTTCCTTGGAATTATATGCGCTTTATCTGGCTGATTTTTGTAGGACTGCTGCTGGCCATGCTCGGGATTTTACCCCGGCTGGAGCGAGGGCCGGGCGGAGAGACCAGCAGGCCCAGCCTGCCCGACAGCTTGCCTGTAGCGGTGGCTAACGGGCGCGCAGCCCGCGCGCCGGTAACCGCCTACGTTACCTCGGCCCGCCCCCGGGCTGCTCTGCTGGGCCGCATGGTCCGCCGCGACAGCCTGGTGCACTACGCCCTGCAGCAGCTGGGCACAAACTACTGTTATGCCGGCACAACCCCGGCAAGCGGCTTCGACTGCTCGGGCTTTGTGCAGTATGTGTTCGCGCACTTCGGGGTGTCGATGCCGCATTCCACCGCTCTGCTGATTGACGTGGGCACGCCGGTACCGCGGGAGCAGGCCTTGCCTGGCGACATCGTGGTGTTTACCGGCACGGCCCCTACGGCCACTACGCCGGGCCACGCCGGCATCATCATCTCGGCCGGGCCGCAGGGCCCTCTGCGCTTTGTACACTCGTCTTCGGCCCGGCGAGAGTCGGGCGTAAAAATCAGCCAGGTGGAAGGCAGCGACTACGAGCGGCGCTTTATGCAGGTGCGGCGGGTACTGGGTACCGGCTCGGCATTGCGCCCAACCAAAGAGCCTGCTCCCCGGCCAGCCGCACCGGCAGTTACGGCCCCGGCGCCGGCTCCCCCTGTAGTGGTACCGGCAGTTCCTGTGCCCACGCCGGTGGCAGCACCCGCCGGGGCTGTTAAGAAAGCCGCGGTAAAAAAGAAGACTGTAAAAAGGAAGCCGGCCCGAAAAGCCGCTCCCCGAAAAGCTGTTAGGAAACCTACTGCGCGCCCTCGCAAAGCGGCCAGTAAAGCCCGGCCAGCTGCCACAACCAGCAAGAAGAGAACGACGCGCTAAAGCCTATAAACCGGGTGCCAACGACGGGGCACACCCTGGGGCTTAAACGCAGTGATGCCCGGCCTGCCTGTGCCGGCCCACTGAAGGGCGGCTGGGCAAACCGGGCATCTAATCCTTCAAATCTTACCAAGCGGCGAAGCTGGGGTACAGCTCCGGCATCTTTATCTAGTAAGACCTGGCCGAATGTGGGAAGCAAAGGAGGCTACCCCACGAAAGCTGTTGTTAGGCGCGTACTGCGGTGAAGCGTACGACATTCGACAGGCTTGGCAGGATTTGTTTGGGACTACTAGACATTTTGTACCTCCTTTCTTTACGTTCCACATAACCCCGTTCGCGCTGCCCAGCACCTTAGGGCTACTTGGACGGGGCCGTAGCACTCGCTACTGCGTGGTAAAGTTAATAAGCCAGGGGAAGGTTCAAAATAAAACAGTCTTTTTTGGGGTCGAATCCACTGTCCCGGCCGTTGAGCCCTGATTTACAGTTTGATTTTTTTTAGGTATCCATCAAAAACAAAAGAGAAATTGCCGGATTTAACTTTGGCCGCAAACTTGCGTACCGGCGGCAGGCCCAGGCATTCTAAGCCAGCGTCGTTTTTTTGACTTACCTTTTTAGCGGTAACTCTCACCTTTGCGAAGACATGAAAAAAAACCTCATCCTGCTTTTTGCCCTCTTGCTTGGTCTGGCAGGCTTTGCTTCCGCCCAAAATCTAAACCCGGTGGGCATCTGGACCAATGCCGATAAGAAAGCCAACTTCGAGATTTACAAGTGCGGCGATAAGCTCTGTGGCAAGATTGTGAGCCTGGCCGTACCGAACGACCCGGAAACGGGAAAGCCCAAGACCGATACCATGAACCCCGATGTTAAGCTCCGCACCCGGCCCCGTCTGGGCCTGGTGTTTATGCAGGGCTTTCAGTACGATGACGACAACAAGTGGGACGATGGCAAAATCTACGACCCGGAAAGCGGCAAAACCTATTCGTGCTACATGAAGATGGAGAATGCCAACACCATGGAAGTAAAAGGCTACATCGGCTTTTCGCTTATTGGCAAGTCGCAGGTCTGGACGCGCGTAAAGTAGGCGCAACAGCCATTTTAAGTCCCTAAGCCTCCTCCTTGAATTCCTGAAAAAGGCCAGTTCAAATCGAACTGGCCTTTTTTATGATGCCTGGGTTCGGTAGTCCATCGGCTGCTTTGGCAACCGCCGGGCAGAAACTATTTCAGAGAGCCGGTGTTTTGACAGCACCTCAGCAGTTGCCACCTTGCTACACTTCCTCCAAAAGCTTTTTTCTTCCAAAGCCACGCACGCGCAGTGGCATGCCGTGGCCCTGACGCCGCAGCAGGCCCGCAGCCACGCGCGCTGGGTACAGCAGCGCGTGTTCTTAAACTGGCTGGGGCCGTACTTTAAAGCCTACCACCTGCTGAAGGGCGGTGCCGGCGGCCAGCGTGGGTTGCGGGTGGAGCTCCTGCAGGAAAACGGCCGTCAGGGGGTGTTGCTTCACTACGACGCCAGCATCGGGCCCGGCAACTTTCGCCATTTCTTCGAGCACCTTGCCGAACGCGTACTGGCCCTGGGCTACCACCGGGCCTGCACCGACCAGCGCACGCAGCAGCAGCAGCGCCATACCGAAACCCTGCTGAAGCAGCTGCTGAAGCCCACGCCTACCGACTGCCCCCAAACCGGCCACTGCAACCAGCGCTATGGCCTGATTACCCTGGACTATGTGATGATGGACCGGCAGCCCCTCTTTATTCGCCTGGCCAGCAATGCCGTGCTGCAACCGGGCTTCACCCGGGCCTGCTCTTTTGATGAGCTGATGCGTGCCCTTTTCGATGCCCCAATGCCCGACGAGCAGGTACAGCGCCTGGTTGCGGATTATCACGACAGGTTTTAGACGACCTGCTTGCTTTCAGGCAGCGTATCAGGCCACGGCTCCCACAAAAAAGGCCCGTTCCGATAAGGGAACGGGCCTTTTCCTTTTGCCGTGAAGCTATTCGCGCACGAAGCGTGCCTGGCTAAGTGGCTGGCCATCGGGGCCGAGCAGGCGCAGGATGTACAGGCCAGGGGCCAGGCTGCGGGTATCCAGCTGCGGGCGGGCGCTTTCCACGGCCTGGCGCAGCACCACGCGGCCGGTTACATCCAGGGCTTCGGCGGTGGCGCGGCCTACGGGCAGGTCGACCAGCGTGAGCTGCTCGTGGCAGGGATTGGGGTAGAGGCTGAGGGTAGCAGCGCCGGCCGCACGGCGGGCCGACAAGGCCAGGGAGACGTCGCGGGTGGGCGTCGAAGGCAGGTTCATCACCCACTGGTTCGGGTCGATGGTGACGCTGCTGACGGTGGCATTCACCGGGATGCTATAATTCTCGACGGGCTGGCCCTGTCGCACGCGAATGACGCGGTTGGTGCCATCTGAAAAATTCAGCCGGTACTCCATGTCCGTGTCGAAAAAGGGCGTGACGGCTGGCATGGAGGCCGTTTCCGTAACGCGCATCACGAATGTGCTGCCAATCTGGTTCCAGCGCACCTCAAACGTGGGGTAGCCCTGCCCGCGGAACCACTGCTGGAAGAAGCCCGCCAGTGAGCGCCCGGCTTCGGCTTCAAATACGCGCTGCAGGTCGGCAGTGCGGGCAGTGGAGTGGCGGTACTGGCTTTGAAAGGTGCGGATGGCCCGGAAAAACTTAGCGTCGTCGTTCAGCAGAAAGCGCAGCATGTGCACCACGCCGGCGCCTTTTTTATAAGTGAGGTAGTAATCGAAAATACGCGACACGTTGTTGGTGTCGGCCACGAACACGCTGCCTGAGCTGCGCTGGGCATAGGTATGGGAGTTATCCATCCAGCCACGGGCATCGGCCGGCGTGGCAAAGGCCTGCAGGGAAAGGTACTCGCCGTACGAAGCAAAGCCCTCGTTAATCCAGATGTCTTGCCAGGACGCACAGGTAACGTTGTCGCCAAACCACTGGTGAAACAGCTCGTGGGCCGTCAGGGTAAAGTCGAATCCATCCTGCGTCGTCATGGTCTGGTGCTCCATGCCACCGCCCAGCGGCGCCATGCTATGCCCGTACTTCTCATCGGCAAACGGGTAGAGGCCCGCCACAGTGGAAAAGTTTTCGATAAACCCGGGGGTCCGGTCTATCTCCGTACGGTAGTAATTCAGGGCGTTCGGGTCGTAGATATAGTTGACAATAGGTACCCGGGGCCCACCCGCCGGGTTGGCGTAGTTGACATACTCGACGTAAGGGGCCACGGCCACCGAAATCAGGTAGTAGGCAATGGCGTGGCGCGACTTCCACTCGTAGCGCACCTTGTTGCTGGGCAAAGTCACGGTGCGCACCAGCACCCCGTTGGAACCTACTTTATTGGGCAGCGTGGTGGTCACCCACACATCGGTAGAATCGGCTTTATCGGTCAGCACCTGCTTGCAGGGAAACCACTCGTGAGCAGAATAGGGCTCCGACAGGCTCCAGGTAACGTTGTACGGATAGTTTACGCCACCCATGCGGTACTGCGTAGCGGTGCTTAGGGCATTGCCAATGGCCGCGGAGTTGCCGCGCGGCGCGGTGCCCCGGTAATAGATGCGGGCATCGACAAGCGAGCCGGCCGGAGCCGGCTGCGCCAGGCGGGCCGTTGCATCGGACCCTGCGCGGCGAATGCCCGGCGAGCGGCGGCCATTCACCACCACCGAGTCGATGAGCAGAGTGGCGGTGCCGGCCGGCGAGTTAAGCGGGGCCTGGTACAGCTCAAACGCCAGGGAGTCGAGCGCTTGGCTGCCCACGCGCAGGCGAATCCAGGTAGAGCCCGATACGTTGCGGGAGTTGTTTTCCAGCGCAATGTCGAGCTTGTAGTATTTCACATCGTAGCGCTCCATCTTGGCCCGGTGGGCTACCGTCGTTAGCGGCTGGCGCTGCGCCGTGCTGATGTGCGCGGCCGCGCACTGGCGGGCCGCCGCGCTGCTGATATCGGCTGGCGTTACGGAAAAGTCGAGCACAGGCCTTTGCTGCTGAGCCTGGGCCACCGAGGCACTCAGAGTCAGACCACATAGGGCCATCAGGTAAACGGTACGAATCATACGCAGGAGCAATAAAAAGAAAATGGGACGATGGATGGGAAATCTGCCCGAAATATACATCGATATGTACGGTAACCCAGTCTGGCGGGTACCGGTTCCGGTTAGAACATACCTGGCAAAAGTTGGGCTTTGGCTTGTATCTTTAGCATTCTTTTCATCTATTTCTCGCATTTATGCTATTTCGCTTCTCCAAGCCAAGGCATTCATTTCCGGCCTTGCTCCTTTTGGTGGCCAGCCTGATGGCATGGGCCGGCCCGGCCCGGGCCACCCATATTGTGGGCGGAGAAATGGAGCTGGAGTACCAGAGCGGCGACAGCTACCGCCTGATTCTGAACTTGTATTTTGATGCCTTCAACGGCAGTCCCCAGGCCCTTGACGCCGACCTGACCGCCAGCATCTTCCAAAAAGGCAACAACAGCCGCATGGCCAATGTGGTGCTGCCCCTTACCAGCAACACGTTTGTGAGCTATACCAACCCGGTGTGCGCGGTTCCAAACCTGAGCACCCGCAAGCTGGTGTACAGCCGCATTATTACCCTTCCTGCCAACACCTATAATAGTCCGCAGGGCTATTATGTGGCCGTGGAGCGCTGCTGCCGCAACAACAGCATCAGCAACATTCAGGTGCCCAGCGCGGCCGGCCAGGCTTTTTACCTGGAGTTTCCGGCCGTGGTGCGCAACGGGCAGCCGTTTATCGATTCTACGCCCCGCATCTTTCCCCCGCTGGCCGACTATGCCTGCCGCAATGAGCTGTTCTACTACGACTTCTCGGGCAGCGACGTCGACGGCGACTCGCTGGTGTACGACCTGGTGACTCCGCTCAACGGGCACGCCGATGCCAACCTTCCCAAGCCCACGGCGGCAATGCCGGCCCCCTACTCCACCATCAGCTGGCTGCCGGGGCTGGGACAGTTCAACCAGATTCCGGGCGCTCCCACGCTGCGCATCGACCGGTTTACCGGGCGCCTCACGGTGCGGCCCACCAACCTGGGCTTGTTCGTGTTTGGGGTGCGCTGTACCGAGTACCGCAACCGGGAAAAAATTGGGGAGTCGCGCCGCGACTTTCAAATGATGGTGCTCAACTGCGCCATCAACCAACAGCCCAGCCTGGTGGTGCAGCCCTCGCCGGCCAGCCCCGCACCCTACGTTCCCGGCCGGGATACCCTGCGCTTCTTCCCCGGCAGCAACCGCTGCGTGCAGCTGCGCTTCACCGACCCCGACCCGAACTCCCGCCTGAGCCTGTCGCTGAACCCCGTTAACTTCACGGGCCTGCTGCCCAACTTCACCACCGCTACCAGTGGCTCGGTGCGCACCCCGGGTGCCCCCGATACCCTGACGGCCACCCTATGCTTTCCGGACTGCATCAATACCCGGGGCCGGGTGTTTTTGCTGGATGTGGTAGTAGGCGACAATGGCTGCAGCCTGCCGCGCCGCGACACTGTCCGGATAGCCTTCACGGCGGTGCCGCCGCCGAACGCGCTGCCCACCATTACCACCACCGCCGGCCCGGTACAGCCCCTGCGGGTGCGCGTGGGCGACCTGGTGGAGTTCGACGTGCTGGGCACCGACCCCGACAACGACGCCATTTCCCTGGAGATGAGCGGGCAAGGCTTCTCCCCTGCCTCGCTTGGCGCCAGCCTGACGCAGTCGACGGTGGGCAACCAGCAGCGCGGGCGGTTTAGCTGGCGGGTAAATTGCTCGGCCATCGACCCGCCGCTCAGGCAGTTTGATTTTACTGCCGTAACAAACCCCTGCACCGAACGAAAAACGGCCACCGTCACGGTGCCCATTCAGGTAGACTACAGCAACGCCGCGCCCCAGCTAACTTCTACCCTGCCCGCTCCTACTGCCGCTACTCCCATTCCGGTGGTGCGCCTGCCGCAGGGCGGCGTGTATACCGCCACGCTGGCCGGCACCGATGCCGACCGCGACCAGCTGCTGCTTACGGCTGCCGCCGAAAATTTTAGCCTGAGCGATGCCGGGATGCAGTTTCAGGCCACGAACGGAGCCGGGCAAGCCCGGGGTACCTTCCGCTGGGAAGCCGACTGCCGGGCAGTAAATCTCCACCGCGACCTCACCGTAACCTTTCAGCTGGTTGACCAGACCTGCCGGTCGCTGCCGCAGGTGCAGCGCATTCGCTTCCAGGTTATCAGCCCCGATACGATGGCAGTGAAGCTCTACAACATCATCACCCCCAACGGCGACGGGCTGAACGACGAGTTCCGCTTGCCCGACCTGCCGCCTAACTTCTGCGACGCCTACTTCACCAGCCTCCGGATTTTTTCGCGCTGGGGGCAGCAAGTGTACCAGTCCGACAACCGGGAGTTTCGCTGGAGCGGCGAAGGAGCTGCGGGTCTGTATTACTACCTGGTTACCTACACCGACGGCCGCAAGTTTAAAGGCTGGCTGCAGGTAGTCCCGTAACGCTGCCTCATCTAGGCAGCAAAAAAGGCGGCCGGATATCTCCGGCCGCCTTTTTTGGTCAATGCCTTAACAGGCTAGTACAGAAACAGAAATACCGCAAACAGGGCCACCCACAGCGCATCAATAAAATGCCAGTACGTGGCGGCCAAGGTCAGCTGACGCCGGTAGTACGGGTTGCGGATAAACACCAGGGCGCGGATGGCATCGCGCTCGGCATGAATTACGCGCAGCAGCAGAACCAGCAGGTACAGCATGCCTCCCAGCAGGTGCACCACGTGCAAGGCCGAGATGAGGTAGATGTAGGTTCCACTGGCTTCGCCCGAGAAAAACACCCCTTGCTGCACCAGCTCGCGCCAGCCCAGAAACTGAAGGCCGGAAAAGACGCAGCCCAGCAATAGCGTGGCGGCCAGGCAGCGGGCCAGGGCTACCAGGTCGTCGCGCTGATAGAGCGTCCGGGCCTGGCCGATGGTGTAGCTGCTTAGCAGCAGCACGATGGTGCTGAGCGAGAAGTAGCGGGGGAAGGGATGCAGGCCCGACGGCACCTCATTGCTATGATGGGTGTGGATGTAAGCGCCCACCAGAATAACGAACATGCTGGTGATGGCTACCAGCCCGAGGTAGAGCACCAGCAGCATGGGCGGCAGCCGTTCGATGCGCCGAAAAGCGGAGCCTGCGTGCCCGGCCTTCACCCTGTTTTTATGTTCGTGTTCGGAGTTCATCGGGCAGCGCCAAGAAGTACTACTGACTAACTGATTTGAGAATATTTAGTTCAAGCCAGCAGCTGGCTCAGCGGAAGAAAGAGCCTATTTTTCCCAGCACGGCATTGAGCGTGATTTTGGGAGTACGCTGCACCCCGAAGGTGACGTAGGTTTTTCCGCCAACGCGCAAATCCAGCACCCAGCCTAGCTGCCGGGCCAGGTCGTTGATTTGTTGCATGGGGTCGGGCCCGGGCGGCTTGGCAGGCTTTACATGGCCCGGCGGCTTGGGCGGGCCGGCCGTGAGCAAATCCAGCACCTGCTGGCTGGGAATGTTCAGGATGAGATAGGTGCCGGCCGCTACCAGCTGCAAATCATGCCCGTTCCAGTTGATGACGAGCTGGGCCTCGACCTCTAATTGGCTAGCCAACGGAATCGGGCCGATTAGCCGGCAGCTGGGGAGCGGAAGGGGCAGCCGCGGCGGGAGGATTCTCGCCCCGGGTACGGATGCGCAGCGAGCCATTCAGGCGCCAGGTAGCCGCCGGGCCGCTGGAATTCGAAGAATTAGGCATCTGCAGCTCCATCTGCTCGAAGGCGAGGCTAAGCTCAACGCCGCCGGAAAGTTTGGAAAGCAGCGAGGCGGCCATATCGGCCCAGTTGGATTGTGAAGAATCAGCCATGTAAAAAGTGTAAACAGGTGTGATGGAAAAGAAGTGAGCAGCGCAAAGTACGGCCTTGGCTTTGCTAACGCAAGGCCGCAGCCGGGGTTGCAGGAAGCTGCCCAATGCTATTCGGCGCTTTGACAGCCCACAAGCGCAAAAAGCTGCATTGCTGTTCAATAAAAGCAGTGGGCACGCCCTTCCATTCTGCGCTCGCCCAGCCTAGCCCACCGTACTTTCTATATCAGATAACAGCCCAGCCCACCTCCCCGCCCGGGCCCCGCAAGAGAGAAAACTCCCGGTCCTGGCCCAGCACCGCCACGGGGGTGCGCCCGGGCAGGGCTGCCAGGGCTGCAGCAGCCGCCAGGGGCCGGGCCAGCAGCTCCACTGGTGTTTTGAGGGCCAGACGCTGCAGGGGCTGGCTGCCGGCTGGCAGCACCGCCGCAACGCTCACGTAGCCCGTGCGGCCATCGGGCGTTTCTACGCGCAGCGCGGTACCCTGCCGGCCGAGTACCAGCAGCGGCAGCTGCTTGCTCAGCTGAGCGGCGCGGGCTGCGGGCTTGTCGCCAGGGCGGCGGCCCAGGGCGCCCGCACTCCGCAGGCGCACGTACTCGCCCCGCTGGTCGGTACCCTGGGGTACGTCGGGCCGCACGTCGGGACGGCGTACAGCCGGGAAAGGGTCAACGGCGCCCTGGCCGGCGCGGTAGATGCCGAAGTGCAGGTGGGGCTGGGTGCCCTGGGCATTGCCGGTGCTGCCTACCAGGCCCAGCGTATCGCCCGGCTGCACCCGCTGCCCGGGCTGCACCAGCTGGCGGTCGAGGTGGGCGTAGTAGAGGTGAGCACCGTGCTCGGTATCGGCCAGCCACACCACGCGCCCACCCAGCGGGGTGATGCCGGTGCGGGTGATGTAGCCGCCGGCAGCCGCCACTACCGGCGTGCCGCGGGGCGCAAAGATGTCGATGCCCTCGTGGCGGCGGGCGCCCCGGTCCCGCTCGGCGCCCCAGAAGCTGCCCACGGCCGCATCGCTGCGTCCGAGCACCGGAAACACGCTCAGGCTGGGCTCGCGGCGCAGGCGCAGGGTGTACCGGCCGGCAGCCAGCAGCTCGGGCTGTACGCGCAATAAATGCTGCCCGTCCTCCTTGGCGTGGTAGCGGAATTCCAGCTGCAGGGTATCGGCTGAGGCCAGGGGGCGGGGCGCCTGGGCCTGCACTACCTCAAAGGCGTCGATAAATACCCGCGCGGCGCTGCCCGGAGCCAGCGTCAGGCTTACGTGAATCTGTTCGCCGGCGCGCACGGCGTAGCGGTAGCTGCTGGCCGTGGGCCGCTCGGGCCGAAAGTAGCCGGTTTCGGCCAAGGGCAGGATGACAACCAGCGAATCGCGCAGGGCCTGCTCGGCCGCGTCGAGCCAGGCACGCCCGGCCGGGCGCCGGTCGAGGCCAGCCTGACGGAGCAGGCGGGCATATGCCTGGTGCGGGGTTTGCTTCTGAAACAGGCCCTGCAGCGTTTGCTGTTTGCCGCAGGCCACGAGCAGCAACAAAGGCAGCAGGAAGAAGCGCCCAATACGTGGCAGAAACTGTGAGGAAAGAACCATGCCCTGTAAACCCCAGGCAGCGCCTGCCGGTTCGCTCCCAGACCTTGGAGCATGCCTACCTTTGCCGGGCTTTCCCACCCCCTACTACTGCCATGAAGCTTATCGAATGCCCGCGCGACGCCATGCAGGGCCTGACGGACTTTATTCCCACTGCCACCAAAACGGCCTACCTGAATTCCCTGCTGCGCGTAGGCTTCGACACGCTGGACTTCGGCTCGTTTGTGTCGCCCAAAGCCATACCGCAGCTGCGCGACACCGCCGAAGTGCTGGCCGGCCTCGACCTGAGCCAGACGCGTACCAAGCTACTGGCTATTGTGGCCAACCGCCGGGGTGCGGAAACCGCCATGGACTACCCCGAAATCAGCTACCTGGGCTTCCCGCTGTCGGTGTCGGAAACATTTCAGCGTCGCAATACCAACCAGACCATCGCCGAGGCCCTGGCCGACGTGGCCGCCATGCACGAGCTGTGCGAGCAGCGCGGCAAAACCCTGGTAGCCTACCTCTCCATGGGCTTTGGCAACCCTTACGGCGACCCCTGGGGCCCGGAAACCGTCGCCGCCTTCACGCGGCACCTGGCGGCGTTGGGCGTGCGCGTGGTGGCCCTTTCCGACACCATTGGGGCCAGCACCGCCGATACCATCCGCCCCTTGTTTGCAGAGCTGATTCCGGCCTTCCCGCAGATTGAGTTCGGCGCTCACCTGCACACCACACCGGGCACCTGGCGCGAGAAAGTGCAGGCGGCCTACGAAGCCGGCTGCCGCCGCTTCGACGGTGCCATCGGTGGCATTGGCGGTTGCCCCATGGCGGCCGATGAGCTGACCGGCAACATGCCCACCGAAAACCTGCTGAGCTTCGCAGCCGAAGTAGGCGAGCCCACCGGGCTCGACATGGCGGCCTTTGCCTGGGCCCGCGACGAGGCAGCGGGTGTATTTGGCGCGGCGATTCACTAAAATTATTACCTGGTAATCCGGCAGCTACCCGGGCTCGCCCGCATCACTCAGCCTTCCTACATGCCTCCTGCATCTCCTCAAGTCGACATCTTCATTCCCTGCTTTGTCGACCAGCTTTACCCGCAAACTGCCATGAACATGGTGAAGGTGCTGGAAAAGGTGGGCTGCCAGGTCAGCTACAATGCTGCCCAGACCTGCTGCGGGCAGCCGGCCTACAATGCCGGCTACAAAGCCCAGAGCCGGGCGGTGGCCGACAAGTTTCTGGAGGACTTTCAGGGTCACCCCAAGCGCTACGTGGTGAGCCCCTCGGCGTCCTGCGTGGGCATGGTGCGCAACAGCTACCGCGACTTATTCAATGGCACTCCCGAGGAGAAAGCCTGCCAGGCCGTGCAAACCCGCACCTATGAGCTCACGGAGTTTCTGGTCGACGTGCTGGGCATCACGGCCATTCCCGGGGCGCAGCTGGCGGGCAAGTACACCTACCACGACTCCTGCTCGGCCCTGCGCGAGTGCGGCATCCGGCAGGGCCCGCGCCAGCTGCTCGATGGCGTAGCGGGCCTGACCCGCCTGGAAATGGCCGAAACCAGCACCTGCTGCGGCTTCGGCGGCACCTTCGCCGTTAAATTTGAGGCCATTTCCGTGGCCATGGCCCAGCAAAAAGTCGAGCACGCCCTCGACACCGGCGCCGACTTCATCATCAGCACCGACGTGAGCTGCCTGATGCACCTGGAGGCCTACATCAAAAAGGAAAAGCTGCCGCTCAGGTGCCTGCACATCGCCGACGTGCTGGCCAGCGGCTGGTGAGGGGAACTAGCATTCTTGTCAACCTAGTATTGATTTCCCTGTTGGCAAATGGCTCCTGCCAATCTCACGAACAAGCTGCAGCGGATTCTGAGCCAACTCACAAAATCTACGCTGCATACCGACCACTGGAAGGAATTTATTTGGGGGAACCACTGCGCCTCGTGCAGGCAGCTTACCCCAAGCTCCGACCCGTTGAAGATGCTTCCGGTCCTTACTGCATTCTGGATTTACCGTCGGCAGCCTGCCACGGCGCTACCATTGCCTACTTCTATTTTGACCAAAAGCATTTGCTGCGCGAAATCGAAGTTCTTGCTACGCTGGGAGCCCGTCCTTATGGCCTAACCAGCACCTGCGTTAAACAAACACAAAATTTATTTTCCCGCACAGCCTATACTCGTTTCGAGCACTTCGGCCTAGACAGCACAGACACTTTCTCTCACTACAGATATCGGCTCTCGTCAGTCAACCGCTAATCAAAGAATTGACTTAGCAATACTTACCGTATTACCGCTATTTCTTCGCGCTCACAACAGCTTCTGGATACGCTGTTTCAAGCCACCCGTAGCTTCGAGCAGCGGCAGGCGTACGGCGGCGTCGCACACGCCCAGCACGGCCAGGGCCGCTTTCACACCCACGGGGTTGCTTTCCTCATACATGAGCGGGTTCAGGGGCAGGAAATCGAACAGCAGCTGGCGGGAGGCGGCAAAGTCGCCGGCCAGGGCCAGCCGGGTCATTTCGGCGAAGCGCTTGGGAAAAGCGTTGGCCAGCACCGAAATCACGCCTTCGGCGCCGCAGGCGATGAGCGAGGTCGTGAGCATGTCGTCGCCGGAAATCAGCATGAAATGCTCGGGCTTATTGGCCGCGATGTTGAAGCACTGCTCCATGTTGCCGCTGGCTTCCTTGATGCCGATGATGTTGGGGTGCTGGGCCAGGCGCAGCGTGGTTTCAGCCGTGAGGTTGGAGGCCGTGCGTCCCGGCACGTTGTAAAGGATGACGGGGACGGGGCTGGCGTCGGCCAGGCGCAGGTAGTGCTGCACCAGGCCGGCCTGGCTGGGCTTGTTGTAGGCTGGGCTAGCGGAGAGCACGGCCGTAATGCCGCGCAGGTCGGTGCTGCGAAAAAGCTCCTCGGTGCTGGCCGTGTCGTTGCCGCCGATGCCGTATATCAGCGGAACCCGGCCGGCTACCTGCTCCTTGGCCACCCGCAGCAGCTCGGCTTTCTCTTCGCTTGTCACCGTGGGCGACTCGCCGGTGGTGCCGTTCACGACGAGGTATTCCACGCCCCCGTCGATGGTGAAGTCCAGCAACCGGCGCCAGCCGTCATAATCAACCGCGAAATCGGAAGTAAATGGGGTGACCAGGGCCACGCCGGTGCCACGAAGTTTGTCCATGCCAGAGCTTAGGGGTTAATTTTGTGCAAAGGTAGGGGCGCGTCGCACGCGCCCGGCCTTTCAGCAGCATTTTCGCTTTCTCGCCTTTAATTCTTGCCTTTACCGGCGGACGTGTGCGACCCGTCCCTTACCCATGAACCTGACCACCGCCTCCCTCCTGCTCGCCGCCTCGCTTTCGCTGGCTGCCTGCGAATCCAAAACCGCCACCACCGGGGAAACCGACACCACCAAGGCCACGGCCGAAACCACGCTGACCGACCCGGCCACGGCGCCCACGTCCGGCACCGCGGCCACGGCCAACGACGAGGCCAATGCCGTTCCAGCCCCCGACCCCAGCACCATTCCGGCGGCCAAATCCCGCGACGCAGCCGCCATTCTGGCCCGCAAGCAGGTGCCCATTCTGTGCTACCACCAGATTCGCGACTGGACGGCCAAGGATTCAAAAAACGCCAAGGACTACATCATTCCCGTGGCTGCCTTCAAGGCGCAAATGAAGATGCTGGCCGACTCCGGCTACCACACCATCCTGCCCGACCAGCTCTACGCCTACCTCACCACCGGCGCCAAGCTGCCCAGCAAGCCGGTGATGCTGACCTTCGACGACACCGACCTCGACCAGTTTACCGTGGCCCGGCCCGAGATGGAGAAGTACGGCTTCAAGGCCGTGTACTTTATCATGACCGTGAGCCTGGGCCGGCCCCGCTACATGAGCAAAGACCAGGTAAAGCAGCTCTCTGATGAAGGCAATGTCATCGGCTCGCACACCTGGGACCACCACAACGTGAAGAAGTACCAGGGTCAGGACTGGGTAACGCAGATTGAGAAGCCCACCAAGACGCTGGAAGACATCACGGGCAAGGACATCAAATACTTCGCTTACCCCTTCGGCCTGTGGAACCCCGAAGCCATTCCCGAGCTGAAGAAGCGCGGCATGGTAGCCGCCTTCTGCCTGGCCGAAAAGCGCGACCAGCAGGACCCGCTCTTTACCATCCGGCGCATCATCGCCAGCGGCTACTGGTCGGCCAAAACGCTGCACAACAACATGGTGCAGTCGTTCTAATGAGTGCCTTTCCAGCTGCCCGTTGCGGACTCCTTTTTTAAGAGAAGCCCAGCCTCATCTACTAGCTACTAGCAGCAGCTGATAATTGAAAAGCCCCACCCGAATTACTTCGGGTGGGGCTTTTCAATTATAGCCTAAAAGATTATTTCGCCCCCGCGACTTTTAGGTCATTATATCCTCCGGCGTTAATCACCTTCCCGAAGCCTTTTTTCTGCATCAGGGCAGCGGCCTGGCCGCTGCGATTACCGGAAGCGCAATACAAAATGTATGTTTTCTGTGGATTCAACTGAGCAACTTGTTCCTGAAAGCTGGCGGCGCGAAAATCGACGTTTTGCGCCCCCTGTAAGTGGCCGGCTGCAAACTCGGCCGGGGTGCGCACGTCCAGCACCACATTGCGTGAGTCGGCTAAGAGCTTTACCGCAGCCGCGGCGGTAGCTGGCGAAGCCAGCAGGGCCGTGTGGCTGGGCGCTGGTTGGGCTTGATTTGCCCGCAGCGGCTCCGACTGCGAAGTCTGGGCACGGCTGGCAAATGAAAGCGGCGCCAGAACAAGCAGCAAGCCCAAAAATTTCATAGCAGAAAAGACAGAGGTAATGAGTAGTTTATTGTGCTGAGCTGCTCCGGGCATCCTTGGTGATAGTAGCCGGCATCGACTGCGTGGGGTGTACCACAACGATGTACGGAAACTCGCCCTTCATCTTGCTGTAAATGGTGGTTTGATAGGTGGGCCCATCGTAGCGCACCGCCTCACAGTTGGGGCAGGTTACAGGCACCGGTTCCAGCTTCTGGCTTTTCAGCTCAGAGCGCAGGTCCCGGATGCAGGAGTTTTCCGTGGTTTTCAGAACAGCATCATACGACTGCTGAAACGGACGGAGCACAAACACGGCAGGGACGAAGTTGCCCTCAGAATTGGCTGAGCTGGCTGACGAGGTCCACTGTATTTCCCGGCTTTTAGGGGGCGTACCCCGAAAAACCCAATCCGCGGCCGGCAGGTCGCTGATTTTTTCCGGCTTGGCTGCCGACTTAGGGTCGGCGGCAATTGCGGCCATTTGCTTTAGCGGCAGGCACTGCGCCTGGGCCGAAAAGCCATAGCCCAAGCTCGCAAAGAGCAGAGCTGGTAACATTTTTTTCATCATAACGTGGGGGCGTTAAATAAAAGAGGTGAGTAATAATAATTGTTTATTCCTGGAAAAGCTAAAAGAAACGAATGCCGCAGTTTCACTCAAAGCTCATGCCAGCCTGATTGAAGGCTTTCATTTTCAAGCTAAAACAACGAGCCCTGCAGTCCCGTTCCCAAAGGCGGCACGGGCGCAGTACCAGCCGCGTCGGCAGAGGCTGAAAACCCGTCGGAGCCAGCAGGGTCTTCGCCCTCGGCAGGCAGCAACGCCAGCAGCTCGTTCTCCGATATAATCGGCACCTTAAAACTGAGGGCTTTCTCGCGCTTGGCCGGGCCCATGTTATCGCCGGCAACGAGGTAGCTGAGCTTCTTGCTGATGGAGCCCGTTATCTTACCGCCGTGCGCTACGATGAGCTGCTGCAGCTGCTCCCGGCTGTGATTTTCGAATACGCCCGACAGCACAAACGTGAGCCCGGCCAGCCGGTCACTCACGGCTTTCGGCGCTTCCCCGGTCAGGGCCAGCTGCACGCCGGCTGCGCGCAGGCGCTCCAGCAGCTCGCGGTTTTCGGGCTGCTGAAACCAGACGGCTGCGGCTTCGGCGATTACCCCGCCCACTTCGGGTACGGCGGCCATTTCGGTGGCAGAAGCCGCCAGCATGGCATCGATGGTGCGGTAGTGAGCGGCGAGCTTTTGCGCTACCGTTTCGCCCACGTAGCGAATGCCCAGACCGAAGAGCACGCGGTCGAATGGCACCTGCTTGCTGGTATCTATGCCTTTGATAAGGTTGTCGATGGATTTCTCGCCGAGGCGTTCCAGCGTTACCAGCTCGGCGCGCCGGGCAGGCAGGTCGTAGATGTCGGCGGGCGTACGCACCAGGCCCAGGTCGAAGAAGCGGCCCACGGTTTCGGCACCGAGGCCGTCGATGTTGAGGGCTTTGCGGGAAACGTAATGCTCCAGGCGGGCCTTCAGCTGCGGCGGGCAGCCGCGCTCATTGGGGCAGCGGTAGTGGGCCTCGCCGGCCGGGCGAATCAGTGGCGTATCGCAGGCCGGGCAGCTGGTGGGGTACTGGATAGGAACGGCCGTAGCCGGCCGCTCGGCCAGGTCGACGCCGGTAATTTTGGGGATGATTTCGCCGCCTTTCTCCACAAACACCAGGTCGCCCAGGCGCAGGTCCAGGGCCTCAATCTGGTTGGCGTTGTGCAGGGTGGCGCGCTTCACCACGGTGCCGGCCAGCGGCACGGGGGTGAGCATGGCCACGGGCGTGACGGCGCCGGTGCGGCCCACGTTGTACTGCACCTCGTTGAGGCGGGTGCGGGCAGCTTCGGCGGGGTACTTATAGGCGATGGCCCAGCGCGGGCTTTTGGCCGTGAAGCCCAGCTGCTCCTGCTGCCGCAGGTCGTCTACCTTGATAACGATGCCGTCGGTGGCGACGGGCAGGGTGAAGCGCTTCTTTTCCCACTCGTGAATGAAAGCCAGCACTTCCTCCAGCGACTGGCAGCGGCGCCAGGTGTCGGATACCGGCAGGCCGTACTGGGCCAGGGCTTCGAGGGCGGCGCTGTGGCTGGGAAAGTGCCGCTGCGGAGTGAGCAGGGCGTAAGCATAGAAGCGCAGCTTGCGGGCTGCCACCAGAGCCGAGTCCTGCAGCTTGAGCGTACCGCTGGCGGCGTTGCGCGGATTGGCCAGCAGGGCCTCGCCGTTTTGCTCCCGCTCGGCATTGAGCTCCTCAAATACGGGCAGGGGCATAAATACCTCGCCGCGCACCTCCAGGTCCTCGGGCTGGCCGGGCGCCTGGCGCAGGTGCAGCGGCAAGGTGCGGATGGTGCGGATGTTGGCCGTCACCACATCGCCGCGGGTGCCGTCGCCGCGGGTGACGCCCTGCATGAGCTGGCCGTGCTCATAGCTCAGGCTCATGGCCACCCCGTCGAACTTCAGCTCGCACACGTAGGTGTAGGGCGCGCCCTCAAGGCCCCGGCTGACGCGCTCATCAAACTCGCGCAGGTCGTCTTCGGAGTAGGTATTGCCCAGGCTCAGCATGGGGTAGCGGTGCTGAGCGGTGGGAAACTGCTTGGTAATGGTGCCGCCTACCCGCTGCGTGGGCGAGTTGGGCTGAGCAAACTCCGGGTACTGCTTTTCCAGCCCAGCCAGCTCAGCCAGCATGCGGTCGAACTCCTGGTCGCTTACCTCGGAGACATCGCGCTGGTAGTACTGGTAATTGAGATGATGCAGGCGCTCGGTAAGCGCCAGGATGCGGGCTTGTGCAGAAGAGGGGTCAGCCGGTGACATAAGGCCGGGGAGGGAGAAGGATGGAAACCAAAAGCGCAGGGGTAAAATGCGCTTATCTAAAGCAAGAAAGGCTGCCCGGCGGGCAGCCTTTCTTCGGGATAATTAATTTTTATTGCTGCACCAACACGCCGTCGGCCATAAAGTTTACTTCTTCTTTAGGCTGCGTGATGGCGGCTATTTCTTTTTCGGACTTGCCGGCGTCGCGCAGGTAGTGCTGCTGGTCGGACACCGACGTTTTTTCACGGTAGGCAGTGCCGGATATCACCACCTTGTGGCCGCTCAGGTCTTTGGGCACGAAGAAGGCATAGTCCTTAAAGCGAACCCGCATCTGCTTGCCATCTGCCGTGGGCAAAGTCATCCAGCAGCCTTTGGCCTGGCAGACCTGCGCGGCCTCGCCTACCAGCTTTACGCGTACCGAATCCTTGGCGCCCAGCACGGAAGAAAGGGTGCTCATGGGCACGGCGCCTTCGGGAGTGATGGCCGCGCCGTAGGTACTGCCCGGAGCAACGGGCTGCATTGCGCCGTCATGCTCGTGCTCTTCCGCCTCAAGCTCCTCGTGGTCGTGGTCGTCCATGTGAGTGGCCGGGCCGGGCGGCACGTCAGCCCCGTGGCCCTGCACCTCGTGCTGGGGGCCTACCGGCAGTACCGGATTGATAGGTGCTGAAGGCAGAAAGCGAACCAGCAGCAAAATGACAATCAATACGCCGAAAAAGGCACCGAGGAATTTCATACGCAAAAAATGTTTATACTCGGCCGCAAAAGTAAGGATGCTTCGCTTAATTACGGTGATACCGAGCTGGGGAAAGCCCTAAAATGAGAACGGCAGATGCTACCTCACAAGAGAAGCAGCACCTGCCAATTCAGTTTACAAACCAACAGCCAGCAGCTACTGGCTAATTACCACGGTCTTACCAAGCTTGCGTATGTAAGCCAGGCGACGTTCGGCCCCACCGGCACCGGTGTAATCGAAGGCCACCGTGGCCGGGTCTTCCCGCAGGGCTTTCCATATCTGCGTATCGACTTCGGCGGGCTGCTCGGCGCTGGCCGGCACGGCGGGCTGCACAAAGTTTTTGGGAGAAAAGAAATTGTTCATGCTTTTGAGAATGGCAATTTCCTTTTCGCGCATGGTCGCCGCGGCAGGGTCGGTCAGAACTTTCTCGCTCAGCAGCGCATGGGCGGGCAGCACCTCGTGCCGCAGCGTGTCGCCGGCGCTATTGGTTACGATGAGGTGGGCGCGGGAATTGAGCACGCGCGTGCCCCGCAGCTGCAGCACAAAATTATCCTGGCTGTTGGGGTCGGAGAAGGCGTGCGTGGCGCGCACGGTATTCAATACCGAATTGTTGGTAAGGCGGCTGCGCTCGGAGGGAGCCGGGGGCACGTAAGTAGTGCGAGGGTCCTTGGTGGAGGAACCGGATTCGCGGTCGGTGGTAACGCAGGCGCTCAGCTGGAGCAGAAGCGCGGCAGTTGCGAGAAGTAAAAATGAGGGTTTCATAAGAGAAGGCTCGGTGCACGGAGGTGCAGGCAAGCGAAAGAAGTGAATGAAATGCCTGAAGCTGCAAATATGCCCGGCGCTGACAGTTTTACGTCAAAGCCTGGGTAATAGGTTTTAACTTAGAATAATCTGTACTTAAAACCAGCCCAGCTCCAGGCCAATTACCCAGCGCGGCAGCTCCGGATAGGAGGCATAGTCGGAGGAAAACGCCGACGAAACCCGGTAGCGGGCCAGCAGGGCGTAGCGGTCGGCCCCCAGGCGGGCACCCACTCCCCCGCCCCAGCGCCGCAGGTAAGCCAGGCCCCGCTCGGTGGTTTCGAGGGAGCTGACTCCTGGTCCCGGCTCATCCTCGGTGGTATGGGTCGAGGCCATTGCCCAGCTACCCCAGGCAAGCAGGTCGAGGTAATGGCCCACGGTGTTGCCGCGGCGCCCTGCATTAAGCCGCAAGCTCAGCTCGGGCTGCAGCTGGTGCAGGGCCAGGCTTTCGCGCAGGTGCAGGCGTGGCGAAGGCAGCGTTTTTGCTTGTGTCTGGGCAAGAGCATAGCTCAGGTAGGCGTAGCGCAAATCCAGGTTGAGGGCCAGGGCCTGGGTGAAGCGTCGCTTCAGCCGCACCCCGCCCTGCAGCTCGGCCGAAGCGAGGCCGTAGCGCAGGGGCGTGCCCGGCCCCCCGCTGGGCCCGGCCACCAGCCCATAGCCCAGGTACAAGTGGGCGAAGTAGCGCCGGTTGGGACCGAACACGCTGGGGATGGTATCGGTGGCCACATTGGCCTGCACCAGCACCTGCTGGGCCCGCACCTGGGGCAGCGCAGCCAGCATCAGCACCACTAGCAATCCGCAAGTGCCTGGCCGCGGCCCGAAGCCGGGCTTATTGCCTGCCCGCAAAGGCCATAAACTCTCCATAGCTTATTCCGAATAAGTGCCGGTGTAGCCTTTAAAATGAACGCGCAGCACGTCGCCGGGCTGGAGCAGGCGGCGGGGTATCTGCACCACCAGGCGCTGCGTTACCGCGCGGGTCTCGTAGCGGCGCAGCACCCCACGGCGGTCGGCCAGGCTCCAGAACAGGTAGGGCGGGAAGTCGGGGTCGGGCAGCAGCGGCAGGCTTTCCGACGACTCCTGGGGCTGCTCCCTACCCACGGGCTGCACGGAGCCGCTGCCGGGCGGCTGGTCTTTCTTTTCGGGCGCCGCCGGGGCGGCATCTACTGTCTCAGGCTGCTCGACCATGAGGGGTAAGGCCTGCGCGGGCCGCATGGCGGCCTGGGGCCGGATGATAACGGCCACCAGGGAATCGTGCCCCACGAAATCGAAGGTGGGGCCGGCAGCAGGCGCAGGCTGGGGAATGGCCCGTAAAAAGTAGGCCGCCCGGGGCCGGCCGTAGCCGTGGGCGTAGTCGAAGTAAGGGTACAGCTCGGCGGCCTGCTGCAGGTGCTGAAAAAGCTGCATGGCTGTCCAGCTCCGGTGCTGCTGCCACACGCAAGCCGCGAAGCCCGCCACCAAGGGCGAGGAAAAGGAGGTGCCTTCCAGCCGCTCGTAGCCCCGCGGCGTCGTGGTGAGCACCACCCCAAACGCGGCCAGGTTGGGCTTGGGCCGGCGGTCGGCGGTGGGCCCGTAGGAGCTGAACACGCTGTGCAGGCCCGTTTCGGGGTCGAGGCCGCCCACGGCGAGCACCGAGTCGGCATCGGCTGGGGTGCCGATGCGTACCCAGTCGGAGTCGCCGTCGTTGCCGGCCGCGCTCACCACCAGCATGCCCTTGCGGGCGGCCAGGTTGGCCGCGCGGGCAATGAGGCTGCGGCGGCCGTTCATCTGCTCGGGAAAGTAGCGCTGCTCGGTGTAGGCCAGGGAGGAGTTGATGATGTCGGCCCCCTGCCGGTCGGCCCACTCGGCGGCGGCCAGCCAGGCTTCTTCTTCGGCATACCGCTCGCGGTGCAGCTGCTCGGTGCGGGCAAGCAGGTACTCGGCGGCCGGGGCCAGGCCCAGCGGTGCCCCGCCAGTAGCCCCCGGCCCGGCCGGCAGGCGACCGGCCAGGCAGCCCAGCACTTCCAGGCCGTGGCTGCCCCCATGAAATACATCGGGACGCTTTTTCAGGAAGTCATAGGTAGCCACTATGCGGCGGCTATCCAGCAGATGGCGCAGGCCGGGGTGGGTGAGCAGGCCATTGAATCCCACGTCGAATATGGCAATGCGCAGGCCTTTGCCATCGAGCCCGGCGCGGCGCAGAGCCGCCTCGTCGAGGTGGGCAATCTGCCGGTGGGCCAGCAGGTAGTCGTTGGCAGACAGGGCCTTGAACTCGGGGGGCACCGGGGGTGAGGCAATGGGATGGGCCGCTGCCTCCATCCTACTGGCCGGCCACAGCTCCACGCTTTTCACCCCCGGCAGCTGGCGCAGGGCGGCCGCCTGGTCCGCGGTGGCCCGGCAGGCTACGGCGTTAAACCAGCGACTTACCAGGGTAATGGTATCGACCTGGCTGCGCAGCTGCTGCAGGTAGTCGGGGCGCAGGGGCAGGTCGCTGGGCTCGTAAGCGGGCAGGTGCTGGCGGCGGCGGCGGGCGCGGGCCGCTGCCGTAAAGTAGTGCGAGGGGTTAAAGCTGACCCCGTTTTTATCGCGCAGCGTAACCCAGTAGCGCGCGGCTGCCGGCCGGGCACGGCCCGCTTGCGCCTGGGCGCTGCCCGATTGTGCCATTCCCCATGCTAACCCCAGCATGGCCAGGGCGGCGCGGTACTTACAGGCCATACTTACTAAGCAGGTAAAGCATGGCGGCCATGTTGGCCCCGCCCAGCTCCAGCTCCCGGCGGTGCACCTGGTCGAAGGTGTCGAGGGCGGAGTGGTGCAGGTCGAAGTAGCGCTGGGAGTCGCCATCGTAGCCAATAAGGGCCTTGGGCTGCACGGCCTTCTGCAGGGGCTCGATGTCGGTGCCCGCGTGGCCGGCTTTGATGTCGGAAGCGTGGTAGGGCCGAAACAGCGGCGCCCACCTCTGCAGCTGCTTCACCACGGCGGGGCTGGCTTCTACGTTGAAGCCGCGGGGCGTGAATGCGCCCCCGTCCGACTCCATCGCGGCCAGGTGGTTTTCCTTTTTTTCGCGGGCCAGCTCCGCGTACTTGTTGCCGCCGCGCACGCCGTTTTCTTCGTTCATAAACAGCACCGCCCGAAGGGTGCGCTCGGGCCGGAGGCCAGCGGCTTTGAGCAGGCGCAGAGCCTCGATGCTTTGCACGCAGCCAGTGCCGTCGTCGTGGGCGCCCTGGGCCAGGTCCCAGGAGTCGAGGTGGCCGCCCACGGTAATTATCTCATTGGGGAATTTGCTGCCGATAAGCTCCCCAACCACGTTGTAGCTCTTTTCCTCCGGCAGGTTCTGGCAGCTCATCTCCAGCTCAAACTCCAGGCCGGGGTTGGCTTTCAGCAGCAGGCTGAGCTTGTCGGCGGCCAGCGTGCTGAGGGCGGCGGCGGGCACCTTGGGCACGGCCTCGTCGTAGCGCATGTTGCCCGTGTGGGGGTTGTCGTCGCGGGCGCTGGTCATGGAGCGCACCAGGGCGCCCACGCCCCCGCGCCTGGCGGCTTCAATGGCGCCGCGGCCACGCTGCTCCACGGCGCCGCCGTAGGCCATGCCGGGCTCAATGAGGCGGTCGTCGAAGGGGCGGTTGAAAAACACGAACTTGCCTTTGACCTTGTCTTCGGGCAGGCGGGCCAGCTCGTCGAAGCTTGTCACTTCCACCACGCCGGCTTTGAGCTTGCCGTTGGTGCCGATGGAGCTACCCAGGGCGCACACAGCCACGTCGATGCCCTTGCCTTTCTCGCCGATAATCTGACCTTTCTCCTTGGCGCCGCGCACCCAGTGCGGCACCATTACTTCCTGCAGGTACACCTTGTCGAAGCCGGCTTTTTCCATGGTGAGCCGCCCCCACTCCACGGCCTGCTGGGCCTGGGGCGAGCCCGAGAGGCGGGCACCTATCTTGCCGGTGAGGTAACGCAGGTTCTCGTAGCTCTGCCCGCGCAGCAAGGCCTCGTCGAAGATGGTGCGGATGGCAATAGAATCCGCTTTGTTTACCCGCGGTCCGGCAGCGGGCACGGGGGCTTGTCGCTCGGAGCGGGGCACGCGGGAAGGCTTGGTCTGGGCCTGGGCCGCCGGCCAGCCCAAGGCCAGCAGCGCCGCGCAACCGATGATGTTTCGATACAGTGGAAGCATAACTCGACAACCTGTTACTCCGGCCAGTGTTGCCGAAGGCTGGCGAAAGTACGGCCCGGACGCGTTGCGGGGTGCATAGGCCGCGTTTTCCTGCCTGCTGTCCTGCGCCACCCTCATGCTTGAAGCGGCACTCCGTGCAGCTTGTAGGTTAGGGTACATCCTTAGAAGAAGGCAAAAGTGAAGAGGTAACAGTTAAAAAACAGGAGTCCAGTTTTTTAACTGTTAACTCTTCACTTTTAAGTTAGTACCCTAAACCAAATGCCGCTCTAGTGCGCGCCATAGGAGCTGACTTTAGCCACGGCTGCTCCGCTGGCGGGGATGCGCACTTCAAAAAGATAGTGGTACTCGCTGTCTTTTATTTCGCTGATGGGAGATTTGGCTCCCAGGGCTTCTATCAGGGGCAGCAGCGTGTTGGAATGGCCGACCACCACCACCGGCTCCCCCGCGTGTTCGCGGCGGATACGCTCGGCCAGGGCCGCGGGCTGCCTGGCATCGTACACCTCCGGCGTCAGCTTGGTGGCCTGAGCCAGGGGCGCCAGGGTGGACCGGGTACGTTTGGTGTCGGTGGTAAACAACGCGGCGGGGCGACGGCGCTGAAGCTGCTTGCGCAGGGCCAGGGCACGGGCTTCGCCGGCGCTGGTCAGGGCCGGGTCGGCAAGGCCGGGCGTGAGGTCTTTTTCGGCGTGGCGCACAATGTATACAACGGTAACAGGCTCCTTGGTGAGGGCCGGCAGCACCGTTAAAAACGCCCCCACGGTGAGGCAGAGCAGCACTAAAAAGCGGGTCATCATAGTAAGAGCGGATTTCAGGTCCATGTACTGCGTTATCAGTGGAGCATTACAAACATTAATGGGCAGGTTTCCAGCCGGTAATTTTCCCAGGCTTTAAGGATTGGCCGGGCCGTAATCTTCGCCGGGCATGGGCTGGGGTGGTTCGGCGGCGGCATTCACTTCGGGCAGGGGCAGCTGCCAGGCCTGGCTGAGCTGCTCCAGGCCCCGGTAAGCGGTGAGGTCGAACTGGCAGGGCACCACCGACACGAAGTTCTGCGCCAGGGCCCATTCGTCGGTATCGGTTCCGCTGTCGAGGTTGAGGAAGGTCCCCTGCAGCCAGTGATAAGGCCGGCGGTAGGGGTCGAGGCGGGTGTCGAACTCCTCTTGCCATTTGGCCCGGGCCTGGCGGCAGAGGCGCAGGCCGGCAATGGGACGGCTGGAATTTTTGGGAATGTTAACGTTGAGAGCCGTGCCGGCCGGTATGCCATGGTCGAGGGCATGGCGGCACACCTGGCTTACCCACTCATCGACGTGGGAGAAGTCGGCGTTGTGCCCGTAGTCGCCCAGCGAGAAGCCCACGGCGGGCAAGCCTTCGATGGCCGCCTCAATGGCCGCCGACATGGTACCGGAATACAGCACGTTTACCGAGGCGTTGGAGCCGTGGTTGATGCCCGACACGACCAGGTCGGGGTTGCGGTCTTTCAGAACGTGGTGCTTGGCAATTTTCACGCAGTCGGCCGGGGTGCCCGAGCACTGGTAAGCCTCCACTTCGGGCCCGAACACCGAGCTTTTATCGAGGCGCAGGGGCTGGCCGATGGTGATGGCGTGGCCCATGCCCGACTGCGGGGAATCGGGAGCTACAACTACCACTTCGGCCCCCAGCCCCCGCACAATACGCACCAGATTGGCAATGCCGGGCGCCGTGATACCATCGTCGTTGGAAACCAGAATCAGGGGACGGGACATGGGTTTTGAATTATGAATTATAAATTATGAATTATGTATTGGGGTTCTTCGCAAGGGAGGGCAAAGGTAAGCCGAGCTTGTAAGCGCCGGAGCTGCTAAAACGTTTTTCCTGCGGAGCAGCTTTTACTGCGGCCTTCCGTACTTCAGTCACCTGCACTGCCGCACATTTCATAATTTCTCATTCACAATTCCCTTTAATGCTGCTTTCCAACCATTACCGCTTCCACGACTTTGGGCTTCTGATAATGCGCGTCGGGCTGGGCATCATGTTTATGGTGCATGGCTATCCAAAAATCACGGGTGGCCCCGAGATGTGGGCCGGTCTGGGCGGGGTGATGGGCCAGGTGGGGTTGGGCTTCGCGCCCGCTTTCTGGGGCTTGCTGGCGGCGCTGGCTGAGTTTGGCGGCGGGCTGCTGCTGGCCCTGGGGCTGGGCTTCCGCCTGGCTTGTTTCGGGCTGCTGGTCACGATGATAATGGCCACGGTGATGCACCTGAGCGCGGGCGACGGGTTTGGCGACTACTCCCACGCCCTGGAGTCATCTTTTGTGTTTCTGGGGCTGCTGCTGGCCGGGCCGGGGCGCTACAGCCTCGATGAGCGGCTATTTGGCCGTCGTGGGGTGTAAAAATTACAAAGGCGGCCTTCTGGGTGCGCGTTCAATGCCTTAGCCGCCCCCATTTTCGCTGCCGCGAAAAACTCCCCTCCTTACCAAGGAGGGGAGTTTTTCGTTCTTTCCTTTGCGGCCATGCTTTCGCTACTCACTGCCCTGCTCATGACCGCCACCACGCCTGCGCCAGCCCCCGAATGGCGCACCCCATTTGAAGCCAGCACCGGCAACACCACCGCCACCTATGCCGAGTGCTTGGCTTACTACCAGAAACTCGCCGCCGCGTATCCGGCCCAGCTCAGCCTGCGCGAGGCCGGGCCTACCGACTGCGGGCAGCCCATTCACGAAGTGGTGCTGACGGCTAACCCGGCGGCCAGCCCGGCCCGGCGGCCGGTGGTATTTATCCAGAACGGCATTCACCCCGGCGAGCCCGAGGGAATTGATGCCAGCATGATGCTGGCCCGCGACCTGCTGCAGGACAAAAAGCTGCGCCCGCTGCTGGAAGGCCTGACCATCGTGCTGGTGCCGGTGTACAACGTGGACGGCATGCTGAACCGCAACGCCACCACCCGCGCCAACCAGAACGGCCCGGCCGAGTACGGCTTCCGCGGCAATGCCCGCCACCTCGACCTGAACCGCGACTACGTAAAGCAGGACTCGCGTAACGCCCGCACCTTCGCGGCCCTGTTTCAGAAGTGGCGGCCGGAAGTGTTTGTGGAAACCCACACCAGCAACGGGGCCGACTACCAGTACACCATGACCCTGATTCCGACCCAGCACAACAAGCTGGCCCCGGCCCTGGGCGGCTACCTGCAGCAGGAGCTGCTGCCGGCCCTTTACCAGGGCATGGAAAAGAAAAAGTGGCCCATGACGCCCTACGTGAACCCCATTGGGGAGACGCCGGAGACAGGCATCGTGGCCTTTCCCGACCTGGGCCGCTACTCTACCGGCTACGCGGCGCTGTTCAACAGCATCGGCTTCATGCCCGAAACCCACATGCTGAAGGCGTACCCGCCCCGGGTGCGTTCCACCTACGACTTCCTGCTAACCGTGCTCGAAACCGTGCGCCGGCAGGCCCCGCAGCTGCTGGCCGCCCGCAGCGCAGCCGACCAGCAGCTTCAGCAGCAGTCGGCTTTTCCCCTGGGTTGGCAGCTGGATGAAAGTCAGGTTGAAACGTTCCAGTTTAAGGGATACGAGGCCGGGTACAAGCCCAGCGAAGTGAGTGGCCTGCCGCGCCTTTACTATGACCGCAGCAAGCCGTTCACGCGGCCCGTCAAGTACTTCAACACCTACCGGCCGGTGATGGCGCTCAAGCCCCCCCTGGCCTACCTCATTCCCCAGGCCTGGGGCGAGGTAATTGAAAACCTGCAGCGCAACGGCGTAAAGCTGCGCCGCCTCGATAAAGGCCTGACCGGCCCGGCCGAAACCTATTACATCGAGGACTTCAAAACCAGCCCCCGCCCCTTCGAAGGGCATTACCTGCACTCGGCCATTCAACTGGAAACCAGAAGTCAGAAACAGGAAACCGCCCCGGCCGGCGACTACCTGGCCGTGCTGGGCGAGCAGGGCCCTGCCCGTCGCTACCTCGTGGAAGCCCTGGAACCCCAGAGCCCCGACTCTTTCTTCGCCTGGGGCTTTTTCGACAGCATCCTGCAGCAGAAAGAGCATTTTTCAGATTATGTGTTCGAGGACCTGGCCGCCGAAGTATTGCGCCAGCAGCCCGTCCTGCGCCAGCAGCTGGAAGAAAAACAAAAGGCCGACCCCGCTTTTGCCAAGGATGCCGAGGCCCAGCTCAACTGGGTGTACCGCCGCTCGCCCTACTACGAAAGCGGCCACAACCGCTACCCGGTGCTGCGCTGGCAGGGCGCCGTGGAATAAGCGTCTTTGGCTGCGCTACCATTTCCTTCTAGCTTGCGAGTCAATCCATCAAAATCCTTTTATTCATGAAAACACCCGTACTACTGCTAAGCCTGCTGCCCTTGGCGGCCGGGGCCCAGGCCCCTACCCTGACGGCCACCACCCCGGCCCGCAACGCCGTGGCGGCTCCGCGCCTCTCGCCGGTGACGCTCACCTTCTCCGGGCCCGTAACGGGGGCGGCCGACCTGCGCGTGCACGGCAGCCAGTGGCGGGGGCGGCGCAGCGGCACCAGCAGCGGCGACGGCACCAACACCCTCGTATTTCGGCCGCAGCAAGTGTTTGCCCCCGGCGAGAAAGTGAGTGTAACCGTGCCGGCCTCGGTGCGCGGGAGCGGGGCGGGTGGCCAGCCCCTGACCAGGGGGCAGGTGATACAGTTTGTGGCCGCCAGCGGCCCGGCCACCGGCTCGTATGGCACGGAGCAGCGCTTTTATACCGCCCAGAGCAGCGGGGTGTACGCTCCTACCCTGGCCGACGTCAACAACGACGGCAACCTGGACCTGCTGTTTACAAACGCCCAAACGCCACCACTGGGCGTGCTCCTGCGCTTGGGCAACGGACAGGGCGGCTTCGGGGCCCTGACCACGGCAGTAGGCCCCTTTGAAGCGAGGAAGCTGGTGATGGCCGACTTCAACCACGACGGCAACCTGGACCTGGTAGCGGCCGGCTACCAGGGCGCGTACGGCCTGTCGGTGGCTTTGGGCAACGGCCAGGGCAGCTTCACCCCCCGCCCATTCATACCCAACGGGGGCCTCACCACTGCTCCCCAAGTGGGCGACCTCAACGCCGACGGCCACCTCGATGTGGTTGCCGTGGCCTTTGCTTCACAAATCAGCCCCACCCCCGACAATACCCTGCTGGTGCACCTGGGCGACGGCCTGGGCAACTTCACAGCCCAGCCGGGTATGACCCTGCCTTGGAACGGCGGCCTGGCCGACATCTCCCTCAACCTAGTTGACCTCAACAACGATGGCCAGCTGGATTTTCCCTACTTCAACCCCGTGGCTGGCCGGGTAGAAACTTACCTCGGTAACGGGGCGGGAGGCTTTACCTTGGCAACGCCGGCCCCAGCCCCGACCACCACCATCGTCGGCGTGGCCGAGCTGACCGGTGATGGCATCCCCGACCTGGTTTGCGCCGGTCCGGCTAATACCCTCGTTTTGCACGCCGGCAACGGCCAGGGCGGCTTTACCACTACCGCTACGGCCAGCTTCCCGGCCGATGGCCGCCAGGGCTTTCATACGGCTGACGTGGATGCCGACGGCGACCTTGACGTGCTGATTGGGCAGTGGATTGTTCCTGCAGGCGGCTGTTTTCAAAAAATCGTGCGGCTTTGGCACAACAACGGTACCGGCACGTTCACGGCCGGACCGACCCTATCGCAGCCCAGCGGGGAAATAACTACGGGCGACGTCAATAACGACGGCACCCTGGACATGGCAGTAATTGACTTACACGGCGACAGCTTCGGGCCCTACATCGGCGTGCGCCTGAATGCGCCGCTGGCTATGGCCCCTACCCTGAGCAGCTTTACACCGGCCACGGCTCCGGCCGGCACGGCGGTTACCATAACGGGCAGCAACTTCACCGGGGCCACGGCCGTGCTCATCGGCGGCGTACCCGTTACGGGTTTTACGGTGGTCAATGGTACAACCATCACCTTTACCGTGCCGGCTGGCAGCCCCACGGGCCTGGTAACCGTGCTGACGCCCACTGGGCAGGCCACCAGCCCTGCGCCCCTGCGCAACGGCCTGGCGACCCGCGCCCGCGCCAGCGCCTTGCCCGTGCAGCTGTTTCCCAACCCGGCGCAAAGCGTGGTGCAGCTACAGCTGGCAGCTGGCACCAAGGCCGTGCAGGTGGCCTTCTACAATGGGCTGGGGCAGTGCGTGCGGCAAGCCAGCCCGGCCCTGCTGAACGGCACGGCTGCCCTCGACCTGAACGGCCTGGCGCCCGGCCTCTACAGCCTGCGCCTACAAGCTGCGCAGCAAACCGCCGTGCTGCAGCTCGTAGTTAAGTAGCGCCTGTTATTGTCTGGCTTTTGTAAAAAGGCGCTGCCACAGACTTCTGGCAGCGCCTTTTTTTTATAGCCTCTGTTAACTAAAGACGGTTTCTTCTACCTTGCTGCTCAATCAATCTGCCTTCCTCATGAAACACGCCATACTCGTTTGGAGCCTGCTCCCGCTGACTACTCTTGCCCAGGCTCCTACGCTCACGGCCACCACCCCGGCCCGCAACGCCGTGGCGGCTCCGCGCCTCTCGCCCGTGACGCTCACCTTCTCCGGGCCCGTAACGGGGGCGGCCGACCTGCGCGTGCACGGCAGCCAGTGGCGGGGGCAGCGCAGCGGCACGGCCAGCGGCGACGGCACCAGTACGCTGCGCTTTCAGCCCCGGCAGGCCTTTGCTCCGGGCGAGCAGGTAAACGTCACCGTTCCCGCCACGGTGCGGGGCAGCGGCAGCAGCGGCCTGCCCCTGGCCAGTGGCCAGGTACTGGCGTTTCAAGCCGCTAGTGGCCCAGCTACTGGCACGTTCCAGCCCCGGCCCATTATCGGCGACATATACGGCAGCTCAACCGGCTACTACGACCCGCAGCTGGTTGACGTAAATAATGACGGAAAACTGGATTTCCTGCAGACAGACGCGGTGTCTTCTCAAAACAGGGTTCTTATTTACCTGGGCGACGGGCAGGGTGGCTTCGCCAGTCCCCTCAGCACCTACGTCGGCTCGGAACCCTTTAGCCTGGCGGCGGCCGACTTCAACAACGACGGCAACCTGGACCTGATGACCAGCGGTTGGAACGGGGCGGTTGGGCGCTACGTAACGGCCATCGCGCTGGGCAACGGCCAGGGGCAGTTCACCCCGCGCACCACGCTGCCCACTAGCCAAGGCTTGTCCACCAGCAACGGCTTGGCCCAGTCGCCCCGCGCCGCCGACCTGAATGGCGACGGGTACCTGGACGTGGCCTTTTTGGAACACGCCCCGGGTGCATCCGGCCCCGGCACTACAGCCCATACCTCCCTGCTCGTAGGCATGGGCGATGGCCAAGGCAATTTCACCCGCCTGCCCGACCGGCCCCTGCCCTGGGCCGGAACTGGGGGGGCCCGGTTCAGGCTGGCGGACCTCAATAACGACGGGCGCCTGGACCTGTTGTACCACGACCCCAACAACCAATTTGGGGCTTACCTGGGTAATGGGCAGGGGGGCTTTGCGGCTACGCCTGTGGTCACGCCGGGCATCATACCGCAGTTGCTGGTGGACTTTACCGGCGATGGCGTCCTGGATGCGCTGTCCATTTCCAACCTGGATGCCCGCATTCACGCCGGAAACGGGCAGGGCGGCTTCGCTACCACGGGCACCCTGGCCTTTACCCTACCCCGGGCCGTGCACTCCCTTACTACTGGGGATGTAGATGGCGACGGTGACCTTGATGTACTGACTAGCGCGCAGGTACCTAATCCGGGCGGTGGATTTACCCGGGAAGCCCGCGTCTGGATGAATGGCGGCAGTGCCACCTTCACAGCCGGCGTCGTAACCACAGCAGCCTATGGACCTATTACCACGGGCGACGTCAACAACGACGGCACCCTGGACATGGTCATCCTCGATACATATAGCGGCTACATCAGCGTGCAGCTGAATGCGCCGCTGGCCACGGCCCCCACCATGAGCAGCTTCAGCCCCACCGCGGGCGGGGCCAGCTCCCTGGTAACGGTGACGGGCACCAACTTCACCGGGGCCACGGCCGTACTGGTGGGCGGCGTGCCCATCACCACCTTTACCGTGGTCAACGCCACCACCATCACCTTCCTCATGCCCGCCCCCACGCCCGCGGGCCTGATTACCGTGATGACGCCCACGGGCCAAGCCAGCAGCAACCGCCCCTTCCTGCTGGCCACGGCGACCCGCGCCAGCGCCAACGCCTTGCCCGTGCAGCTCTTCCCCAACCCGGCCTCGTCGGAGGTGCGCGTGCTGCTGCCGGCATCGGGCAGCCTGCAGGCCGCCTTCTATAATGCGCTGGGGCAATGCGTGCGCACCACTACCCAGCCCGCCCCGGTTGCCGAAGCCCGCCTCGACCTGCACGGCCTGGCGCCGGGCCTATATACGCTGCGCCTGCAGCAGGGAGGCCGCACGGCTACTCAGCAGCTGGTGGTAGAGTAACTGCAGCCGCTGACTACTCGGTGTACTCTGGTTTGGCAGTTATACCTGGCACGAAGTGGCTTGCGAGAACGAGGTAGAGACGCATACTTGCGTCTCCGGGACTGCGCGGTCAGAACGTCCTTCAATCGTCGTTCAAAGACGAGACTCCAACTGTTAGCTGCGCTCACCTTCGGTTGCGTCTCTACATTCCTCCTGGTGCGTTTCGCCCTCCACTTCGCGCTAAGTATAAAAAGCTTTTATCTCCTTCGTGGACACTGAAGCCTTTCAGGTACTCCCTCAACAAAAAACCTGTTTACCGCGTGGTAAACAGGTTTTTTTGTGGCTTAAAGCGGGAAGAGCAGAATTTTCGGCTCCCGTGAAAAAAAAATCTCTCCAGGCTGTAACAAACCTCACAGGCCGGCATCAGAAAGACAAACCAACCACCACTTACCCTTTCTGAGCTATGAAAACGCTACTGCACACCCTCGCCTTTTCCCTTCTCCTACTGCTGACGGCCGGCTCCTCTGTGGCGGCCTCCACGCCTGCCATTCAGGTGGAGGTTGTGGGAAAAAAGGATGGCCGCCCCTTGCTGCTGGTACCCGGCTACGTGGCGCCCGGCGCCCTCTGGAAAGAAACCGCCGCCACCCTGGGCCGCCGCCACCAGTGCCACGTGGTTACGCTGGCCGGCACCGGCGGCACGGCTCCCCTCACCCTGGCGCCTACCGACTCTTACTACAGCACCTACGCCCGGGCCCTGGCCGACTACGTGAAAGCCAATAAGCTCCGCAAGCCCGTGCTGGTGGCTCACCAGACCGGCGGCATGGTGGCCATGCGGGCCGCCACCGACTTCCCCGAGCTGTTCGGCGGCCTGGTGCTGCTGGAGGCCTTGCCCGCACCCTTTGCCGTGAGCAACCCCCGCCTCACCCCCGACTCGCTGAAGCTGCCGGCCCGCGACCAGCTCCTGGCCATGATGGTGAACCTGCCCCGGGAGTCGTTTCTCAAGCAGCAGAAGATGTTTATCAACACCTGGGTGACGGACACGGCCCAGCAGCGGCGGGTGCTGAGCTGGGCCGACCAGGCCGACCGCAGCACCTGGGCCCACATCGTGTACGAGAGCATGACCACCGACCTGCGCCCGGCCCTGCCGCGCCTGCAGGTGCCGGTGCTGCTGCTGGGCATCTGGGTGGCCGGCAAAGCCGTGCAGCCCGACCTGAGCGCCGCCAAGGTAAAGCCCTTGTTTGAGCGGCAGCTGGCCCAGGCCGGCGCCGGCGCCGAGGTGCGCCTGCACGATGCAGCCCGCGAATTCATGATGCTGGACACTCCTGAGTGGACCATCAGCAACATCGAGCAATATTTGGCTGCCCACCCGGCCCGGCGCTAGTGGCTGCCTTGCACGCTTCTCATGCTGCTGTGCCTTCTTGCAGTATTTAAAAGTTGAGAGTTAAAAGTTAAAAAGCGGACTCGCCTGCCTTTTAACTCTCAACCTTTTAACTCAATCCACAAACAACGAAATACAGCGACTGCTCCAATCCTGCTTGTCTTTAGCTTCGCTGAAACCACACCCCTGGAATGCCCGCCAACACCGTCCTGTTTGATGAGCTGTACCAGAGCCACCGCCGCCGCGTAGCGCGTCTGTGCCTGGGCTACTGCGGCGGCGACGTGGACACGGCCAACGACCTGCTGCAGGAAGTGTTTCTGCGGGTGTGGCTCAACCTCGACCAGTTTCGGCACGAGGCCGCGCTCAGCACCTGGCTGTATCGCATCTGCGTGAACACCTGCCTGCAGTGGGTGCGGCAGCACAAGCGCCGCCCCGAAGCCAGCGGCGAAGCCCTGCCCGACCTGCCCGCCCCGCCCCCCGACCCGCAGGCCGCCCAGCTGGCTCGCCTGCACCGCGCCCTGGGCCGCCTGCCCGAAGCCGACCGCCTCCTGATGATGCTGGTGCTGGACGAGCAGCCCTACGCCCGCATTGCCGAGATATGCGAGCAAACCGAGGGCAATATCCGCGTGCGCCTGCACCGCATCCGCCAGCGCCTGGCGCAGCTGCTGCAAACCTTACCCGATGACGACGATGAGTGCTGATACCGAATTTCCCGACTTCGACGAGGACGCCCTGCGCCGGCTGTGGCAGGCCACCCCCGAGCCGGCCGCGCCCAGCAGCCCGGAGCTACGCCGGCAGCTGACGGGGCGTCGCCGCCGCCTGCTGCTGCAGAAAGCCGGCAGCCTGCTGGCCCTGGTGCTGGCGCCGCCCGCTATGCTGTGGGTGTACCTGACCGTACACCCCGGTCTGCTGGCCACGCTGGGCCTGCTGCTGGCGGGCCTGGCTGTGATGGGTGCCATTGCCCGGCAGCTACTCACCCTGCGGCTGCTCTACACTTTTCCGGCGCAAGACTCGCCCCCGCGCTACCTGGCCCGCCTGCGCGGGCACTACCAGTGGCAGCAACAGTACGGGCTGCGCTTTTACCAGGGCTACGTGCTGCTGCTCAACACCGGGCTGGCCTTGTTCTTCTTCGATACCAACCGCGCCGAGCCGGCCTGGCAGTGGGGCCTGGTCGCCGGAATGGCCGTATTTTCCCTGCTGGTTATCCGCCGCTACAGCCAGCGTTACGCGGCCAGCGAAGAACGGGCCCTGGCCCAGCTGCTGAGTGGGCTGCAGGGGTTTGAGGAAAAGGACTGAGTGGGGGCATGCGCCATCCCGCAACTGCAAAATGCCCCGCGCACCAAGAGGCACGAGGGGCATTTTGGACCTGGCGCGGACTGAAAGCCCGCGCTACTGCTTACCGCCGGCGGCGCGGCTTTTCGTCTTCGTCCTCGTCATCATCGTCCTCGCCAAAGCTGGGCATGGTGAACATGGAGGCCAGCAGGTCTTTGAACTGGGCGCCGGCGCTGAGGCGGTTGCGCGAAATCAGGCTGTACTCGGCCAGGCCGTGCAGCAGGAACTCCATGAGGAAGTAGGTGGTGTCGGCGTCTTCCTTGGGGTGCAGCTCGGCTACGATGTCGCGCAGGCCGGGCACGGCGTCCAGCGCCTTGCGGTAGTCGGCGGTGCTGGCATCGTGCAGCAGGTCGATGGTGTGGCCGTTGCCGAACCACTCCTGCACGGTTTTGTAGGGGCTGGGGCGGCCCTTGAGCTTTTTGGCCTTGTCGGGGTCGGGGAAGTAGTTCAGAAACAGGGTGCGGATGGCCTTGCCCATGAGCTTCTCGGCCACGATGCCGGCCCCCTCCTGCTCGCCCTCGTACACCAGCTCCACCTTGCCGGTGATGGCGGGCACGGCCGAGATAAAGTCGCCCACGCGCACGTAGGTGTTCTTTTCGCCATTAATCAGGGCGCGGCGCTCGGCGCCGGCCACCACTTGCTCGAAGGCCGAGATGGTGAGGCGGGCCGATACGCCCGACTTGGCATCCACAAACTCGGAGCCGCGGGCTTCCACGGCCACCTGCTCCACCAGGTCGTGCACAATCTCGTTCACCGTCACCAGGCCGCGCTGCTCCTCGCGGATGCGGGCCTCCTGCTTGGTGATGCGCTTGCCAATCTCAATGCTCTTGGGGTAGTGCGTGATAATCTGGGCGTCGATGCGGTCCTTGAGCGGCGTCACGATGGAGCCGCGGTTGGTGTAGTCCTCGGGGTTGGCCGTGAACACGAACTGCAAGTCCAGGGGCAGGCGCACCTTGAAGCCCCGAATCTGGATGTCGCCTTCCTGCAGGATGTTGAACAAGGACACCTGAATGCGGGCCTGCAGGTCGGGCAGCTCGTTGATGACGAAGATGCCGCGGTGGGCCCGCGGAATAAGGCCGAAGTGAATCACCCGCTCGTCGGAATATGGCAGCTTGAGCGTGGCCGCCTTGATGGGGTCGGCATCGCCGATGAGGTCGGCCACTGATACGTCGGGCGTGGCCAGCTTCTCGGTGTAGCGCTCGTCGCGGTGCAGCCAGGATACGGGCGTGTCGTCGCCTTTTTCGGCAATAAGGTTCTTGGCAAATACCGACAGCGGCTGCAGGGGGTCGTCGTTGAGCTCGGAGCCGGCCACCACGGGAATGTACTCGTCGAGCAGGTTGATGAGCAGGCGGGCAATGCGGGTTTTGGCCTGGCCGCGTAGGCCCAGCAGGTTGATGTGGTGCCCGGCCAGAATGGCCCGCTGCAGGTCGGGAATCACGGTTTCGTCGTAGCCGAAGATGCCGGGAAATACGTCGTCCTTGTTCTGGAGCTTGCGCACGAGGTTTTCGCGCAGCTCTTCTTTCACAGTGCGGGGCTGGTAGCCGCTGGCGCGGAGCTGGCCCAGGGTCTGAATATTGTCGTGCTTCATGGAATGGGATTGACGGAAAAGGATTTCCGGTTGCAGTAACCGGGAAAGAAGGCTTGAGGTTCAGGCGCAGAGCCGCCGCGGTTGCCCGCCGCACCCTCTAGAAAAGCGCTGCCGGCCTGAAAGAGCCAGGCAAATGCAGAGCACACCGGACCACTGCAGTACGCATGCAGCAGTGGTTCGGCCAATGCTAACCCGCGTTAAACCAAGCCAATCCATCACTGGACATAAAAGGCTTCTTCCCCTGGCTGATGGCGATGGCACCACCTCATTATTGCCTCAGCTCTAAGCGGCCGCTGGAAGGCTATACCATTTTTTTTCGGTCACGCCGGTCTGCGCCCCCTTTTGCTGAAGGCCCGATTTGCAGGGAGCTATTGCCAAAAAGGAACCGCGCTACGCTTGAGAAAATGAGAGGCCGCGAAAGTCAGCGTACCGGGAGCTTAGGCTGCTGCCAGCGCTGCTTCGGGCAAGGCCCGGAAAGTGAGGTAGAATTCCGTACCTGGCCCGGTAGCCGGGGGCCGGACGCCCAAACTGCCTTCGAGCTGCCGGGCCAGGCTGCGCGCCAGGCGCAGGCCCAGCGACGAGGCATTGTCGAGCGAGAAATCGGGGGGCAGGCCCTTGCCGTCGTCGCACACCCGCAGGCAATAGTCGCCGTTTGCGTCGGACGTGAGGAAGATATCGACCCGGCCATTGCAGCCACCAGGGAAAGCGTGCTTAAATGCATTCGACACCAGCTCGTTTATGATTAAGCCCACGGGCACGGCGGTGCTGGTGCCTAAGTGAATACCGGCTGCGTGCACTGTGCATACCACTTCGCCGGCCCCGGCGCCGGCAAAGGCCCGGCTAAGCTGGGCCACCAGCTGCTCCAGAAACGGCTGGAAAGCCACCGAGGCCAGGTCGTCGGACTGGTACAGCATTTCATGAATCAGGGCAATGGATTTCACCCAGCTCTGGCCATCGCGCAGCGCAGCCATCACCGTGGGCTGGGTGCGGTGCGCCAGGGCCTGCAAAGCCAGGCGGCTGGCAATTACCTGGAGGTTGTTTTTCACCCGGTGGTGCACTTCTTTCAGCAGCACTTCCTTCTCGTCGAGCGACTGCTGCAGGCGCTGCTCGGTGCTGGTTAGCACGTGGTTGCGGGCGGCCAGCTCCAGCTCTTTCACCTGCAGCTGGCGGCGGGCCTTACGCTCCAGGTGGTAGCGCCAGTAGGTGCCCGTACCCATCAAGGCAACCAGCACGATGCCACCAATCAGCAGGTTGCGGGCGCGGCGCTGCAGTGCCGCCTTGCCCTGCAGCAGGCTTATCTGGGTTTCTTTCTGCTTGATTTCATACTGCGAAGCCTGGTTGGCCAGCTCCTTCAATTTGGCAACGTTAAAAAGGGAGTCTTTTATCCCATGATACCGTTGCTCAAGCCTGAAGGCATCGGCGTAATTGCCGGCCTCGGCACTGATTTGAGCCAGCTCACGGTAGCTGTCGCCGGCCAGCTTCACGTACCCCGCTGCGCGTGCTATAGTAAGGGCTTGCCGGGCCGCGGCGGCGGCCGGCTTGAAGCGCTGCTGCTTGCAGTACACGCTGGCTGTTTCGTTGAGTACTAAAACGTGTACATCGGGTTGGCCGGCGCGTTCGGCATGCGTAGCTGCCTGCCGCAGGTAAACCAAGGCAGCCGAATAGTCCTGGCGCCCTTTGGCGAGGCCAGACAGGTAGAAGTAACAAGCGGCTACATCACGCGGTGGCGCCGCCTTACCCAAGCGTTGCGCAATGCCCAAGCCCTTTTTCAGGCATTGTATCGCCAGGGAGTCCTGACTTGTGTTGGCGTAAAATGCTCCCAGCGCAGCCCAGGCAGTTAGCTCGGCTTTGGGGTCGGGAAAGCGCTGAAGTACCGCCAGTGCCTGTTTGGCATAGAAGACTGACTTGGCTTTATTTCCTTGCGTACCATAAAGCGCGCTGATGTTGCTCAACAGGTTGACGTAATGGGAGGCGTAGCTGCGCTCGGGGTGTTGCTCGCCAATTTTTAGCCCTTTCAGGTAAGCCTGCAGGGCTTGGGCGTAGTGCCCTTGCTGCTGGTAGGTAAAGCCCAGGTTGCTGTAGTCGCGCAGGGTTAACGGGTTTACCGCCAGGCGAAGCTGGGTGGCGAGGGCAAGCTTGAAGAGCCGCAGCGCGTCAAGCTGGTTGTTTTGCTGGCTTTCTATCAGCGCCAGCTGCCGGTAGCTATGCGCCAGGGGCCTGGGCAGGTCCAGGCGCGTGCTTAGGTCGCGCGCCATCATGAAATAGCGCTGCGCTTCCGGCAGCTGGCCTTGCCCCTGCAGGGCGCGGCCCAGATGGATGTACACGTCGGGCAGCAGCTTCTGGTGCTGTGGAATAGTCTTGGCCAGTGTCAGCGACTGCCGTGCGTATTGCAGCGCCTCCCCGGGATTCGTGGGTAGGATGGCGCGTGATTTCTCGAGAAGCACCCGCACTCGCGCCGTATCGGTAGCAGCCAGCCGCGCTGCGCTTTCCGAAGAAGCGGGTCCTGACTGCCCGTACACCGGTGGCATGGCCCTGCAGGAAAGCCAGGCGGCCAGCAATGCAAGCGCTAGTCGTAAGGGTCTAATCATGTAGCCAAAAGGAAAAGTCAGAAATTTTTCTAAGTTATAGGGTTCTCAACCATTGGCTCAGCAGAACCCCTTCGGCACCCGGCATTTAGCCGGCTGGGCGCCGAAGCGGGGGTGTTTGTATCAGTAAAGCCCATAAGCAGCTATGGCAAGCTGGTGCCTGGATAGAAGCACAATGCTTGCGGTGCTATAAGGTGGTGAAATTCATGCCTGAAGCTAAATATTTACTTGCTATTGCCCTCACCACCGCCTTATTTGCGCCTGCTTTCTCATTATTCATTCTTCTTTTTCTGCAAAAACATGAAAAAAGTATTCCGCATCTTGGGCCTGCTGCTGGGCGTATTTGTGCTGGCCGTGGCCGGATTTGCCTCTTACGTGGGCATCAGTGGCATTCCCAGCTACCAGGTGCCGGCTTACAGCACCACCATCGTATCGACGCCGGAGCGGGTAGCCCACGGTGAAAAGCTGGTGGCGGCCTCCTGCGCCGACTGCCACGTCGACCCCAAAACGGGTAACCTGAGCGGGCAGCTCCTGCGCGACCTGCCCAAGGAGTTTGGCAATATCTACTCGGCCAACATCACCCGGGACCAGGCCCACGGCATCGGCAGCTGGACCGATGCCCAGGTCGTAACCCTGCTGCGCACCGGCATCGGCCCCGACGGCCGCTTCCGCATCATCATGCCCAGCTTCGTGCACATGTCCGACGACGACGTGGCCAGCATTGTGGCCTTCCTGCGCTCCGACCACAACTGGACCAAGGCCAACCCTGCCCCCAGCCATGCCCAGGAGCCTTCCTTCCTGTCGAAAGCCCTGGTGAATACGGTGATGAAGCCCGCGCCCATGCCCTCGGCCATCATCACGGAGCCCGTGCCTACCGATGCCGTAGCGCTGGGCCGCTACCTGGTGGTGGGCCGCTACAAGTGCTACGACTGCCACTCGGCCGATTTTAAAACCAACAACAACCTGGAGCCCGAAAAATCGGAAGGCTACCTGGCCGGTGGCAACAAGATGCTGAACCTGCAGCAGCAGACCGTGGTGACCCGCAACCTGACCATGGACCCCGAAACCGGCCTCGGCGACTGGACGCCGGAGCAGTTTGCGCAGGCCGTGCGCTTCGGCATGTCGCCCCACGGCCCCCTGGCCTACCCCATGCCCAAGTACTCGCGCCTCACCGATGCCGAAGCCAGCGCCATCTGGGCCTACCTGCAGAAGGTGCCCAAGATTAAGAACGCCACGCCCGAGGATGGAGCCACGGCGCGGCTTTAAGCAAGTAGTGACCTTTCAAACGGCAAAAGCTCCGCGTCCTCAGCCGAGGGCGCGGGGATTTTGCTTTAGGCCCCCGACCCTTGGCGGGTTGTAAGCATTGGTACTGTCAAAGCGGGGTAAACAGCGAAACGTACTAAAACGGAGTTTACGAAACTCATCTCACTTGCCTGTTTCCTAAACTTTAAATCGCAGAAGGGTTTCTTAAACTTTTCTAAACTGGCAGCGGCCTATTGGCAGCTGGTGCTGGGCTGCTGCTGGCAGTTTGAGAAATGGAGGGTTATTTGAATGGCCATTTAGACGCCGCATTAATCGGGGCCTGGTACCAGACGGCACCTTTCAGGGCGCGGGCCACGGCCTCCAGCTCGTCCCACGCTTGGGCCTGTATCTCATTCCGTCCTCGGTTTGCGGGCATCACCACCGGTACAGCGGGGTACCTAACCGAATCAGGGTAGTGAATCACCCCTCGGACTACCAAGTACTGTCCGAACACGCGCACCTCAATGGTCTCCTTGGCAAAGGCATACTGCTGAACAGGCCGAGGCACTGTTTTCAACCGGTGCGCGGCGGGCTCGGGACGTAGCAGCTGGTACCCCCGGGCCGTAAGCACCCGCGCCGCGCGTGCCCAAGCCAGTGCGCCGCTGTCGGGGACGTGCACCACCAATTCGTTGGCGCCGGAAAAGGGCGTACGGGACAAAGAAGGATACTGAGCCCAGGCTGGACACGGGGCAAGCAACGCAACGACGTGCCACAGCTTCATGGCAGGAAGGTAGCGACTGTTCACGAAAAGGGTGGTGCCCTAAACTTAAGCCCGTTTGGTAAAAGGAGGGTGGCTGTTGCAGAACTCGGCTTAAATTGTTCTATTGCTGAGTAGCCACTTGGCAAGCGCCCGAGTTGGCGCTTCGGTGCAT